>JAVEVO010000107.1:0-22894 GCA_034005005.1 Myxococcota bacterium | reverse complement strand
CGGCACGCGCCGCGGCGAGGCGGCGGGCCGTGTCCTCGGCCCCCCCGGAGATCTTGCCGGTGCTCTCGAGATACTCCCGGGTGCGCTCGGTCCGCTCCCGCTCCAGCTCCTTGCGGAGCTGCTCCATGAGCGCCTCCGTCTCGCCCAGCTCCCCGTCCAGGGCCGCGCTGTCGAGGACTGCCAGCACCTGCCCGGCGCTCACCCGATCGCCGAGCTGGACGTCGATGGAGATCACCCGCGCCCTGTCGGGGGGAGCGAGCGCGAAGGTGCGCAGCTCCGCCTCGCCGATGGCCCGGCCGGGGCGGCCGATCTGGCCGTACAGGGCCAGCGCCCCGACCAGGGCCAGCCCCCAGACCAGCCAGGGCCAGCGCCCGCGCAGGGTTTCGGCCAGCCGCCGTCGTCCGTTCAGGCGCCGGCCGCCGCTCGCCACGTGCGGCCCCGCGCCGGCCTCGGGGGTGGGCTCGGGTGTCCTCATAGCTCGACCGTCGCTTCCTGGACGTGCAGGGTCACCCCGCGCGCGCCCGGGAGCTCGCTGACCTCCTGGACCAGCACCGCCTGCTCGGCCGGCGCCCAGAGCCGCACCTGGTACGCGTGGTCGTGCTCCGCACCCTGGGCGGTCTCCCGCAGGGTCACCAGCACGAACGAGCGGCAGCGGGACTGGAGGATCTGCTGCAGCCGCTGCTGCACCTCCGGGGAGGAGGGCAGGCTGAGCCGCAGCAGCCCGTCGAACTGCTGCCGGCTGCCGAAGCCGCTCTTGTACAGGACGAAGGCTGCCAGACTGAAGACCGCGGTGCCGGCCACGGCCACCTCGAAGCTCTGGGTGCCCGCGGCGATGCCGACTCCGAAGACCGCGAAGATGAAGATCATGTCCCAGGGGTCGCGCAGGTTCGTCCGGAAGCGGATCAAGGCCAGGGTGCCGACGATGCCCAGGCCGCGCACCAGGTTGTTGCCGATGGCCAGCATCAGCATGCAGGCGATGATCCCGGCCAGGACGAGGGACTGCACGTAGCCCCGGCTGTAGGAGAGGCCCCGGTACGTCCAGGTGTACAGCCCGGCGATCCACTGGGAGAGCAGGTAGGCCAGCAAGAGGGCCAGCAGCACGCTCTCCCAGGGCACCACGTCCGACGAGAAGGCCAAGAAATCAAGCATGATGTACCTCGAGCGGACGCCGGAGCCGGCCGCGGTCCGGTCCCCGGTCCGTCACGGCCGGTCGGACCGACTCCTGGCCGGGGGCCTGCTGCCCGTGGATGGCCTCGACTCCCCGACAGTACTTGGAATAGCCGCCGCGGGTCAGCTCGAAGCGGCGGACGATGCTGGCCATCCAGGCCGGGATGGCCGCGGCGAACTTGAGCTCCAGGACCACCGGCGAGTAGCTGGTCAGCGTCGCCGGGGTGTCGATGGCCTGCCACTGCCGGGGATCTCCGTCCAGGGACCACCCGGCGGCCGGCTGCACCTGGATGCGTCGGTCGAAGGTCACCCGGGCGTAGGGATCGAGGACCCCGACGAGCGCGACCCGCTGGTACCGCACGAGCAGCGCGGGCCGGGCGCTGATCGTCCGCGCCAGCCGGGTGAAGCGGTCTACCGGGTCCGTCGGGGGCCCGCCCGCCGGGAGGGGGATCTCCTCGAGCAGGCCGGGCAAGCGGCTCCAGGGGATCGTCCCCCGGTGCTTGAGGACCCGGTCGCCGACCTTCCGCTTCACCTCGAGGAACAGGGGCCCGGCCGACGGATCGAGGTCGTAGGTGCGGATCCGGAGCTTGAAGCGGTCGAGGTCGCGGTTCTTCTTGGCCCGGTAGCAGAAGCCGCCCGGGGAGTCGAGGTACAGCCCGTGGATGGCGTAGCCGCTGGTCGTGTCCCCGGGCCGGAGATAGCGGTCCGGCTCGCAGTAGGGCGCGACCGCGGCGACGAGGGGGGCCGTCCAGCGCTCCGGGATGAGGTACTTGTACTCGTACCGCTCGATGGGCTTGAGCTCGGGGGATCCGTCGGCCATCCGCCGCGCTCCTCCTACTGGTCGCGCGGGGTGGCCCGCGCCAGAGTGGCTCGTGAAAAAGTGGTGACCGGAGCCAGGAAGGTGAGGAGGCAGACCAGGCCCAAAGGACGGATCGGACGATGAGAAATGGTCATCAAGTACTCGAAACCGTGCCTGTTTGTGACGTTGCTCATCGGGTCCGCTCCGTCGGTCGGGAGATCCTCCCCGGGTCCCGCGCGGTTCCAAAGCAAGCGGCATGCCAACGATTGGAGCCTCTCCCGCGGTGGCTCGCCCCTCCTCCCCGGGCCCCCGTCC
Source organism: Myxococcota bacterium (assembly GCA_034005005.1). Classification (GTDB taxonomy): domain Bacteria; phylum Myxococcota_A; class JAVEVO01; order JAVEVO01; family JAVEVO01; genus JAVEVO01. Next base: position 20,613 of record JAVEVO010000107.1, on the reverse strand, counting down.
CCTCGCGAGCAGATCGGGGGACGCATGCTGGCTGTCTGCCGGGCTTGACACTTCCCCGGTGCCAGTCAAGCCCGATTGACGGCGGGCTGGCCCCCACCAGCCCGCGCGAGTCCTGGGCTCGGGGTGCCGTGGGTGCTAGAATGGGCGCCGACCGCTCCGCTGGAGGCCGTGCCCATGAGACCTTCCCTCTTCCTCTGCTCGCTCCTCTGCTCCTCGCTCGTCGTCCTCGGCGGCTGCGCGGCCCAGGCCTCGCGCGCGGCCACCATCGCCGGCGTCCCCGCGGCCTCCGGGGGCAGCGGGCGTGCGACGCTGGGATCGGGCTCGGCCGAGGAGCGGCTGGTGATCGAGGCGCGCGCCACCCTCACCGTCCCCGACCTGGCCCGGGCCGCGGTCTCCGTGCGCGACCTCACCCGGTCGCTGGATGGCAAGGTCGTCCGCGACGAGGTCTACCTCCCCCGGTCCTCGGGGAGCTTCGTGCTCCGGCTGCCTCCCGGCCGGGTCGAGGCCTTCTTGTCGGGGCTCGCGGCCCTGGGGCGGCTGACCAGCCGGCAGATCACGATCACCGACGTGACGCGCGAGTACCGGGACCTGGACATCCAGCTCGCCAACATGGAGCAGGCTCTGGCGCGCTACCGGTCCATCTTGACCGAGGCGAAGACCGTCGAGGAGATCTTGCTCGTCGAGAAGGAGCTGACGCGGCTGCAGGGCGAGATCGAGCGGTTGAAGGGGGAGCGGGCGTTCCTCACCGACCAGGTCGAGCTGGCGACGGTGCAGCTCACCCTGCTGCCCGACCCCGAGGAGCAGGTCTTCGCACCCGCGCCCAAGTTCCATCCCGGCGTGCGCTTCTCCTACCTCGACGTGCTCGCGGGCGGGCCTACCCTGGCGGGGCCGGGCCTCTCCCTGTACCTGCTCCGGAGCGCACACTTCGAGCTGGACTTCCTCGCCCCGGCCGGCGAGGTCTTCTCCGACATCGACGGGCTGACCGCCACCTTCGGGTTCGACGCGTACTCCGACTACCTGGGCCGCGGCCGCCGGACCTTCCTCAACCCCCACCTCGGTCTGGCCCTCGGCTACGCCCGCGTGGAGCGGGACAACGGCTTCTTGCTGGCCGGAGTGGCCGGTCTGGAGCTGATCAGCACGGAGCTGCTGCTGCTCGACGCCACCGTCGGGATGGAAGGGCTCTTCGGCATCGCCGGCACCAGCGTCGGGGTCCAGAGCGCCCTCACCCTCGGCTTCGCGTTCTGAGCCCGCTCACCGGCGCGGCGTTCGCCGGGGACGGAGCACTGGCTGCCCGTCGTCGCCCACGAGCAAGGCCCCCAGGTCGAGCAGCGTGGTGCCCTCGTCGAGGGGGCTGATCAAGGCGGCCGAGGGGTGGCAGCGCGCGCAGAACCAGGGCGTCTGCCCGGCGAGCAGGGCCGTCAGCGCCCGGTCGACCCCCTGGGCGTCCCAGGCTCCCCCCCAGAACAGGGCGACGCCGGCCGTGGTCGGCGCGAGGGGATAGCTCCAGCAGCGGGCGGCGCGCCAGAAGCGCGGGAACACGGCCCGGACCTGCAGGACCCCCTGCTCGGCCACTCCCATGAACCGCTGCTCTCGCGGCCAGGCCGGTGGCCGTCCGCAGAGTGCACACCGGGCGGCCGGCGGTCGCCGGACCCCGGGCCCGGGCGATCGCCAGGCCGGCCTCGCCAGCCGCCAGCAGCTCCCTGACCGCGCGTCCGCCGTGCTCATGCGGTCCTCCTCTGCGCGACGGGCCGAGACCCGGGCTGCGTCCGGGCATGGCCGGAGCGCGGGCAGGGTCGCTGGCTCGTCGCTGTTGAATCCATACTTAAGTACATGGAATGGTCGATATCAAGACGAATCGTACCAACTCCATGGACCTTTCGTCTGGTCCACGTTCAATGATCCACCGGGCTGCGACAGACCAGGTCGCAGTCGAACCACGAGCCCGAGGGACGGGCGATCCCACGCGCCAGGATCCCCGGGTGGCGACGAAAACTGACGCAATCCCGAGGGTCACCCAGGTTCGCGGGGCAGGGGCCAGGGGGGTGCCGGGCCCCCTCGACCTCCGGGGAGTGCGGTCGGCCGCTTGGCCGGATCGAACCTTGTGGGGAAATATCGCCTCGGGTACTATGGTACGCGTCGAGAGCAGGAGGAGAGGTGAGGATGCCCGAGACCTTGCTGCGCCACTGGCAGATGTTGCGGCTGCTGCCGCGGACGCCGGGTCGGAAGGTCACCACGGAGGAGCTGCGGCTCGCTCTCCTGGAGCGTGGATTTCACGTCGAGCGGCGGACGGTCCAGCGGGATCTGCTGGACCTCGCGGGCTGCTTCCCCATCGGCTGCGAGTCCAGCTCTCGCCCCTACGGCTGGTTCTGGCAGCGGGATGCAGAACCCTTCGACATCCCCGGGATGGACGTCGACACCGCGCTCGCGTTCCGGCTCGCGGAGGACCTGCTGAGCCGCCTCTTGCCGGCCACGAGCCGGGCCCACCTCGACCCGCACTTCCGCCAGGCGCGCTCGGTGCTGACCAAGGCGGGGGGCAAGCGGCTCGCGGCCTGGGCCGACTGCGTGCGGGCGATCTCCTCGGGCCTGGCCCTGCAGCCGCCCGTCATCGTGCCGGCGGTGCTGGAGGCGGTGCACCAGAGCCTGCTCGCAGGGCAGCGGCTCGAGGTCGCCTACCTGCCCCTCGCGGCCGACAAGCCCCGCCCGTACGAGCTCCACCCCCTCGGGCTGGTCTATCGGGACTCGGTCGCCTACCTCGTCGCCACGGCCTGGGACTACCAGGACGTCCGGCAGTATGCCCTGCACCGCATGTCCCGGGCGGTCGTGCTGGCCCAGGAGGCCCGGGTGCCCCCCGGCTTCCAGCTCGAGGCGTACGTGCATGGCCTGGCGTTCGACTACCTCCTCGGCGAAGCGCCGCTGCTCCTGGTCGCGGCCCTCGCGCCCTTCCTGGCGCGCAAGCTGGCCGAGACCCCCCTCGCCGCGGATCAGCGGCTCGCCCTGCTGCCCGATGGGCGCACCCAGCTCGCCGCCACCGTCGCCGACACCGTGCAGCTCCGCCTCTGGATCCTCTCCCAGGCCGGCGATCTCGAGGTCCTGCAGCCCGCGTCTTTGCGCGGCGAGATCGCCGAGCGTCTGCGGGGTGCCGCCGACCGCTACGCCCTCGACCACGAGCCCGTCCCGCCCCGCGCCGCCCCGGACGCCGACCGGGAGCCCCCCGGACCGTCTCCGTCCGCGAGCTGAGCCGCCTCCCGGATCGGCCCCTCCCCCCCCCGGGCCTTCCCTGGTCGCGGCCCGCCGGTGAGATCCGGGTGCGGGAACGGCTGCAAAGCCGCCGGGTTCGATCGCTGGGCTGGGGAGGGCGATCTCGGCGTGCTAGAGTAGGCCGCCTGGTCTCCTGAACCTCGCCAAGGAGCTCCGATGGCCCTCCACGATTTCCACGAGTTCCTCCTCCTGTCCGCGGTGCTCAACCTCCACTGGGGCTCGGGCCCCGCGGGGATCGACAACGTCATCTCGGTCATCGTCGGCGGCGACTCCTCCCTGAACCCCGAGCACCGGGAGGTGCTCCGCCACGTGCTGCGCTACCTCGACGAGGCCTACGGCCAGCGTCGGCGGCGCCTCGGCCCCCTCTCGGTGCTCCACCCGCTCCGCTCCACGGCCATCCTCTCCCGCGTCCTGCCCGATCCACCCCTGCTCGACCTGCTCTCGGAGCTGCTCCACGACAAGCTGGAGGACATCCGCGAGGCGGGGCGTGACCACGAGGAGTGGGTTGCGCTGGAGAGCCAGTTCACCGCGCTGCTGAAGGAGATCGACGACAAGAACGAGTACTACCTCATGGAGCGGCTCTCCTTCCTCACCCGCAAGGATGACGAGACCTACTACAGCTACGTCGGGCGGCTGCTGGATCGCTCCCATCTGACCCCGGAGCTCGTCCGGGTGAAGCTGGCCGACCGCCTCGACAACTGCCTCGACATGCGGATCGCACTCGAGGATCCGATGAAGGACGTGGACTTCTTCGAGGAGGTCTTCAAGCTGCTGTTCATGCGCTCCTACCGCGGCTACAAGCCGGCCGTGCCCCACCCGCCGGTCTCGCCGCTCAACGGCGCGGAGCGCCTCTACCAGCTCTTCAAGAACGCGGTGCTGCTCTCCCTGCTGCGGCAGAAGCGCCTCAGCCTCGACCGGGCCGCGGTGCGCCTCTTCGAGGCCTTGACCCTGGCGAGCATGCGGGAGGCGGAGCGGATCATCCTCCACGTCAGCGGCTACCACATGACGGACGTCCAGCGTGTCCGCCTGTTGCTCCTCGACGCGATGGACTACATCCAGCAAGGCGGGCTGCAGTGCGCCACCTTGCCCGGGGGGCGTCGCCTCGACGGGCTGCTGATCTCCGCCTTCGACCACACCAGCTCGGACGTCCGCAAGGCGAAGCTCAAGCGGCTCCACGAGGACAAGGATCTGATGCTCGAGGCGGCCACCGCATTCCTCGTGGTCTTCCAGGCCTTCCAGACCGACCCCGAGTACTGGCTGCGGGGGATCACCGATCGCGGGCTCTCCCCCACCCCCTCCAGCCTCGACGAGCTGCCCGTGGTCGATCCCCGCTGAGGTTCCCGTCGGGGTCATCCCCGCCGAACCGTCCGGTTTCGCTGACCGTTCAACCAACCCTCGACGCCCCCCTCATCACCCGGTATCTTGAGCGCAACGGCCGTTTCGCCGAATCCTCGAAGTAGGGAGAGAAGGTCATGAACAGTCTGTCGAGCTGGCTTCGGATCTGCTTGGTGCTGGGACTGCTGGCGGTCGTGCCCACGACCGTCGGCTGCGACGACGACGGGGGGTCGGCCGAGGGCGAGGGCGAGGGCGAGGGCGCCGAGGGCGAGGGTGCCGAGGGCGAGGGCGCCGAGGGCGAGGGCAGCGAGGGCGAGGGCGAGGGCAGCGAGGGCGAGGGCGAGGGCGCCGAGGGTGAGGGCGAGGGCAGCGAGGGCGAGGGCGAGGGCAGCGAGGGCGAGGGCGAGGGCAGCGAGGGCGAGGGCGAGGGCAGCGAGGGCGAGGGCGAGGGCAGCGAGGGCGAGGGCGAGGGCGAGGGCGAGGGCGAGGGCGAGGGACAGGAGTGGGGCTGGTGCCTGCTGCTGGAGCAGAACGACGTGGCCTGCGCGGACGGTGAGGACAACGACGACGACGGCTACGTCGACTGCGAGGACCACAACTGCCTGTACGGCGCGGGCGTGACCGTCTGCCCTCTCGCCGAGAGCAGCAACGCGACCTGCGACGACGGCATCGACAACGACGAGGACGGCCACACGGACTGCGCGGACTTCGACTGCCAGAACAACCCCGAGGTCACGATCTGCGGCGACCAGGAGAACAGCAACGAGAAGTGCTCCGACGGGGTCAACAACGACGAGGACCGCTTCGTGGACTGCGAGGACTGGTCCTGCAGCCGGAATCCCTGGGTGACCGTCTGCGGTGAGGCCACGGACGCGCAGTGCGACGACGGCATCGACAACGACGACAACGGCCACACGGACTGCGACGACTTCGGCTGCTCCCGCAACCCCTACGTCCACGTCTGCGGTGATCCCTGCGCCGGGCCGGTCTGCCCCGACGTGCCGGTGGGTGATGGCTGCGAGAGCGACGCGGACTGCGGTGCCGAGGGGCTCTGCCTCGCGGAGGACGACCCCGAGTGGGAGCTCACGGGTGGCCTGTGCACCCTCGAGGCCGAGGGCACCTGCTGCCCCGAGGGCTCCACGGCCGTCGACTTCGGCTGGGACGAGGAGTACCTGCTCTGCATGAAGGACTGCGAGACCGACGACGACTGCCGGGTCGACGAGGGCTACTTCTGCGATGTCGACTCCACCTGCTGGTTCCAGTACTGCGACCCGGATGCGCCCGAGGTCGAGCTGGGCGCGGAGTGCGAGGCCGATGCGGACTGCGGCGAGGACGGCGCGATCTGCATGAGCGAAGCCGATTTCGAGCTGCCGGGTGGCTATTGCACCCTCGACGCCAACACCTACTGCTGCCCCGACGGCTCCTATCTCGACGGCTGGGAGGACGAGGAGGGCAACTTCCAGTTCGTCTGCCTGCAGGGCTGCAACACCGACGACGACTGCCGCGTGGCGGACGGCTACACCTGCGATGAGGGGGTGTGCTGGTCCGAGGGCGGCGGCGAGGGCGAAGGCGAGGGCGAGGGCGAAGGCGAAGGCGAGGGCGAGGGCGAGGGCGAGGGCGAGGGCGAGGGCGAGGGCGAGGGCAGCGAGTCCGACGGCGGTGTCCCCGACGGTGGCGAGGGCGAGGGCAGCGAGTCCGACGCCGGTGTCCCCGACGGCGGCGAGGGCGAGGGCAGCGAGTCCGACGCTGGTGTCCCCGACGGCGGCGAGGGCGAGGGCAGCGAGTCCGACGCCGGTGTCCCCGACGGTGGCGAGGGCGAGGGCAGCGAGTCCGACGCCGGTGTCCCCGCGGACGGCGGTCAGTGATCCCGTTCTTCGGCACCGCGATCGCGAACGTCTGAGAGCAGGAAGCCTCGGGTAGGGACCGGCCGACGGGCCGGTCCTCGACCGAGCCCCGACCTGCCTGCCAGCACCCACCAGTCAGCAAAAAGGGCGGCGATCGGCTTTCCCCTGGTGGCGACCGGCCTCCGCGCCGGTCGCTCTGCTCCTCTGCCCACCAGGTCCAGGATCAAAAGGAAGAGGAGGCTGGTGCCGACCTGTCGGCCGGCACCCACCAGGCTTTTCTCGAGGTGCCGACCTGTCGGCCGGCACCCACCCGAGCAACTGATCAGAATCCCTGTGACGAGGTACGGGTGACCGGGTACCAGCACCGGCGCCGAGGCCGGAGCGTCAGGCGGGCTTGCGCGCGGCGACCTTCACGCTGGCGACCTTGCCCTCGAGCTGGGGGGCGACCCGTCGGGCGAGCGCGGCCAGCTCCGGTGAGGGGATGCCGCAGCAGCCCCCCTCCTCGGGCAGCTCCGAGCCGATGAACAGGCGGATCTGGTCCGCGTCGTAGACCAGCCGGTCGACGACCCGCACGTCCACGAGGCCTGCTTCCCGGAGGCCCTGGAGGTAGGCCTGCTCGGGGATGGCGCCGGCCAGGCAGGAGGAGTGCAGGTGGGGGTTGTCCGCGACCTCCGGGGGCAGGTCCTCCGCGACGATGTCGGACACCAGCATCCGCCCGCCGGGTCGGAGCACGCGGGCTATCTCTTTGAAAACCTTCGGTTTTTCTGGCGAGAGGTTGATGACGCAGTTGGAGATCACCCAGTCCACCGCCTCGTCGGCCACGGGGAGGTCCTCGATGAGGCCCTGGCGCAGCTCGACGTTGTCAACCCCGGCCGCGCGCACGTTCTCCTGCGCCTGGGCGAGCATCTCCGCGGTCATGTCGACGCCGATGACCCTGCCCGACCGCCCGACCTTCTTCGCGGCCAGCAGCAGATCGATGCCCGCGCCCGAGCCGAGATCCAGGACGACCTCGCCCGGCCCGACCTCGGAGAAGGCCAGGGGGTTGCCACAGCCGAAGGAGTTGACCACCGCCTCGGGGGGGAGGCTCGCCACCTCCTCGTCGCTGTAGCCGGCCAGCTTGGCGACCACGCCCTTGGGCGCGGGCTTGCCGCAGCAGCAGCCGCTCCCCGTCGCTCGTTTCACGGCCCGGGCATAATCCCGGGACACCCGACCACGCTTGCCCTCGATGTTGCTCATGGTCACCTCCGGGCATGGGTATATTCGTTTATCCGGTTGAGTGCAAGAGATTCCCTCGAGAGCGGTCCGGCCCGCATCCGTGCCGGTCGCGATCCGTCGGTCGAGCGGCGGCTCCGTCCACGAGAGCGGCCTCGCGTAGGGTGCCGGCGCGACTGCGACATGGTTTGTCGCCAGACCGGGTGATCCTGACTCCCATCTGGCGCGGCGCCCCGGGCCGGTTCCCCCGCAGGGCAGGGGGTGCTAAGGTCTCGGTCCGGATCAGCGGCCACGGCCAGGGCCGAGGAGGACGGATGAGCGGCTTCTTCTTGCACCGCAGCAACCGGATGGAGCGGCTCGCCGAGCGGTTGGCCGCGCAGCTCCCCCTGAGCCAGCCGGCGGATCCCATCACGCCCTGGACCGTGGTCGTCGGCAGCCGGGGCATGGAGCGCTGGCTGCGGCACGAGCTGGCCGACCGGCACACGGTCTGCGCCAACGTCGAGTTCCTCTTCCCGGGCCAGCTCGTCGACCGGCTCGGCGGGGCCCGGCTCCCGGACGACGAGGCCGGCGAGGCGGCCTGGGAGGTGGAGGCGTTGCGCTGGGCCGTGGCGCGCCTGCTCCCGGAGCTGCTCGGGCAGCCCGCGTTCGACCCGGTAGGCCGCTACCTGCGCGCGGCCCGCGGCCAGACCCCCAGCGGGGGGGCGAGCGGCCGCGACCTCGCGCTCACCGGCGAGATCGCCGAGCTGCTCGACCACTACCTGCACTACCGGCGGGACTGGATCGAGGCCTGGCTCACGGGCACCCAGCCCCCGGAGCTCGCCTCCTCGGGCCACGCGGCCTGGCAGCTCCTCCTGCTGCAGCGCCTGGTCGCGGAGCTCGGCGGGGAGGGCCACTTCGTCGCCCGGATGGCCCGGCTCGAGCGCCTGCTCCAGGAGGGGGCCCTGCCGGGGAGCTGGCCGACCACGGTCCACCTGTTCGGCGTCTCGTCCTTGCCGCCGCCCTTCGTCGACCTGCTCGGGGTCCTTTCGTCCCAGATCCGGGTCGAGCTGTATCTCTTCTGTCCCTCCGACCGGTACTGGGGCGACCTGCGCACCCGCGTCCAGGCGAGCGCCGGCCTGCGCCGGACGCGTCGCGACGAGGGGCTGGCGAAGCTGCTCGAGGACCTCGCCCAGCAGAGCCCCCTGCTCACGACCCTCGGGCGGGTCTCGCGGGACATGCAGATCGTCCTCGAGGAGCCGGAGCGCGTCCGCCGGGAGCAGGAGCTGCCCTACCAGGAGCCGGGCGCGAGCCTCTTCGTCGACCCGGCCGAGGTGCCGGGAACCCTGCTGCAGCAGCTCCAGTCCGACCTGCTGCACCTGCGCTCGGCCGCCGAGGTCGGGCAGCGGTGCGCCGCCGGGGAGTACGTCCCCGGCCCCGGCGACACCTCCCTGCTGATCCACTCGTGCCATGGCCCGCTCCGGCAGGTCGAGGCCCTGCGCGACACCCTGCTCGGGCTGCTGACGGACGATCCGAGCCTCCAGCCACGTGACATCCTGGTGATGACCCCGGACATCGAGACCTACGCACCGTTGATCCGGTCGGTCTTCGCCCAGGGCCGGGACCACACCCCGCCCGCGCCGGACGAGACCGCCCCCCCCGTCGACGACGAGGGACGCGGGCCCCGGATCCCCTTCGCGATCAACGACATCAGCCTGCGACGCAGCAACCCGCTGGCCGACGTGCTCCTGCGGATCCTCGAGCTGGCCGGCGGGCGCCTGGGCGCGAGCGAGGTGATCGACCTGCTCTCCTGCTGGCCCGTGGCCCGGCGCTTCGGCCTCGACGACCACGCACTGGACCGGATCCGCGGGTGGGTCGCGGACAGCGGCATCCGCTGGGGGATCGACCCGGCGACGCGGCAGCGCTTCGACCAGCCGGCGGTCGCCGACAACACCTGGGAGAGCGGGTTGCAGCGGCTCCTCTTCGGCGTGGTGATGCCCGACGAGCAGCGGCTCGTCGGCGAGGTGCTCCCCTTCGACGACCTCGAGGGCGAGGTCACGGAGCTGCTGGGCACCTTCGTCGCGGCCTGCAACCTCCTCTTCGCCCGCACGCAGGAGCTCCTCAGCGATCGGTCCCTCGCCGCGTGGTGCGATCTGCTCGAGACCCTGCTCGACGAGTTCTGCGCCTTCCCCCGGGCCGCGAGCTGGCTCGGCGAGCAGGTGCGCGAGGAGATCACCGCCCTGCGGGACGAGGCAGCCGCCGGCGGCTTCACGGGCGAGGTGAGCCTGGACGGCCTGCGCCAGGTGTTCGCGGGGCGCTGCGAGGTCCCCGCGGCCAAGGGCGACCGGCCGATCACCGGTGCCGTCACGGTCTGCGCGCTGAGCCCCATGCGCAGCGTGCCCTTCCGCGTGATCGCCCTCCTCGGGCTCGACGACGGCGTCTTCCCCCGCTCCCCGGCCCGCCTCGGCCTCGACCTGATGCACACCCTCCCCCGGATCGGCGATCGGGACCCGCGGGACGAGGATCGTCACCTGCTGCTGGAGGCCCTGCTCTCCTGCCGGCAGAGCCTCCAGATCTTCTTCACCGGCCACGACGTGCGCACCAACGAGTCGCTGCCACCCGCGGTCCCGGTCGCCGAGCTCCTCGACCAGCTCGCCCTGTACGCCGCGCCGACCGCCGACGGCGAGCCCGACCGGCGCCGGTTCCTGGTCGAGCACCCGCTGCAGCCCTTCAGCCCCGCGGCCTTCCGTCCGGGCCCGGCCTCCCCCGAGCCCGCCGCGCGGCCGCGGCCCGCGAGCTTCGACGGCAAGATGCTGCAGGCCGCGCGGCAGCTCGCCCGGCCGCGTCTGGCGCCGCGGGGGCTGTTCGCTCCCGGGGAGCGCCTGCCGCCCCCGGCGCTCGTCGCGCTCCCCCTCGACAAGCTCGTCGCCTTCTTCAAGCACCCGGCCCGGCACCTGCTGCAAGAGCGGCTCGGCGTCTTCCTGCGCGACGACGGGCAGGCCGAGCTGGTGGATCGGGAGCCCATCGAGCTCTCCTTCCTCGAGCAACGCACCCTGCTCGCCGAGCTCGGGCAGCGGGCGGCGCAGGCGCTGCGGCAGGGCGCGCCCCTCGACGCGGGGGTCGCGCAGAGCCACACCCTGGCCCGGGCGCGCGGCATGCTCCCCCTCGGCACCACCGGCAAGCTCGCGCTGGAGCAACAGCAGGCCAAGCTCTTGCCGGCCCTCCGGAAGGGGGAGGCGCTGCTGCGGGAGGAGCGCACTGCGGTGCCCGTCGCCCTCACCCTGGAAGGGCTGCAGCTCGTCGGCGCGGTGCCCGGGATCGACGCGCACGGCGGTCTCCTGCTGCTCCTCCCCGACGGGCCCGGCAACCCCAAGGCCCAGCTCGAGGCCTGGATCCGGCTCCTCGCCGCGCAGGCCAGCGAGCCGACCCGCCCCCACACAGCGACCCTGCTCGGCGTCCCCGGAGAGAAAGACAAAAAGGTCCGGCTCACCCTGCAGGCCCCGGCCGCGGCCCGGGAGCTGCTGGCCGAGCTGGTCGGGCTGTACGTCGAAGGGCTCTGCCGGCCACTGCCCTTCTTCCCGAAGAGCTCCCTGGCGTTCGCCGAGCACGCCGGCACCCTGGGCGACCGGGACGAAGATCCCAAGCAGTGGGACAAGGGGATGAACAGCGCCCGGGAGTTCTGGGCCGGGAGCGAGGAGGGCGCATATAGCCACCCCGAGAGCGGCGACGCTTACTACGAGGCGGTCTTCGGCGACCAGGACGTCTTCGCCGAGCCCGCGGGGTGCGCCGAGTTCACGCGCCTCGCCCGGCGGATCTGGCAGCCGATCCTGCAAGCCCAGGTCAAGGAGGTGAAGGCATGAGCCGCATCCCGAGCTTCACCCCGACCTCCCCCCTGCTGCCGGGCGCGACCCTGATCGAGGCCTCCGCGGGCACGGGCAAGACCTACCAGATCACCAACCTGGTCCTGCGGCTGGTGGCGGAGCAGGAGCTGGCCCTCGACGAGATCCTCGTGGTGACCTTCACCAAGGCCGCGACCGCGGACCTGCGGGGCCGGATCCGGGAGCGGCTGAGCCAGGCGGTGCGCCTCCTCGAGAGCTGCCGGGCGTCCGGCGAGCCGCCTGCGGACGAGGTGCTCGCCCTGCTCGCGGGCGCCACCCCGGACTCCCCGCAGGTGTCCGCAGCCCTGGTGGAGCGGCGCCTCGGCCGGCTGCGCGCGGCCCTGCAGGGCTTCGACGCCGCGGCGATCTTCACCATCCACGGCTTCTGCCAGCGGATGCTGCAGCTCTTCGCGTTCGAGAGCGAGGCCCCGTTCGGCGCGGAGCTGATCGACGATCTGCAGCCGCTCCAGGACGAGCTCGTCGACGACTTCCTCTCGCGCACGTTGTGGGACCAGCCCGACGACGTGTGCGCCCTGCTGCTCGACGAGGGCCGGCTGAACCGCGGGACCTTGCAGAAGCTCGCCACGCTGCGCCTGCAGTCCCTCGACGCGCGGCTGCTGCCCGATCCCCCGGCCGTCTCCCCGGGGGAGGCGCTCGGGGACTGGCAACAGGAGGTCGCCCGGTTCGCGCAGCGGTGGCAGGAGGGGGGGCGGGACGAGGTCGTGGCCCTGCTCGACGCCGAGACGACGAAGCCGAAAACGTCGAAGAAGGGCGAGCCCCCGAAGCGGGTGAATGGCAACAGATACCAGACCCAACGAACCCACCAGAATGCCGAGGCCCTGGACGCCTGGCTGGCCGGGAGCCGGGTCCCGACCAAGGAACTAGTTGAGAACTGGGGCAAGTACTTCATGGCCAGCCGGATCGCCGAGGGTCAGGCCGATCCCCTCACCCATCCCCTGTTCGCTGCCTGGGAGGAGCTGCACGCGCGGGCCCCGGCGGTGCTGGCCGCCCTCGTCGGCCCCCGCCTCACGTTCGCCCGGGAGCTCGACGCGCGGCTGCAGGAGGCCCTGGCGCGCCAGAACGGCCTCGCGTTCCATGACCTCCTGCACCGCCTGCGCGACCGGCTGGTCGATCCCGTGGCGGGCCCGGCCCTGGCCCAGGGGATCCGCGGGCGCTTCCGCGCGGCGCTCATCGACGAGTTCCAGGACACGGACGGGGTGCAGTGGACGATCTTCTCCCGGATCTTCCTGGCCCAGCCGCCTGCCCCCCTGTTCCTCATCGGCGATCCGAAGCAGGCCATCTACGGCTTCCGGGGTGCGGACGTGCACGTCTACCAGCAGGCCACGCAGGTCACGCCGGCGGACCAGCGCAGCACCCTCGAGACCAACCACCGCGCGGACGACTCCCTGGTCACGGGGATGAACTGCCTCTTCGGCGGCCGCACCCGCCTGTTCGACCTCGACTTCATCGACTACGTGCCGGTCCGGGCCAAGCACCCGGAGCGCCTCCGGGTCGCGGGCGGGTCGGCCGTCCCCATCCGGCTGGGCTGGTTCGACGAGGGCCTGTTCCCCGACGAGGACAAGCGCTTCCTCAGCAAGGACGACGCCTGGGAGCTGCTGCCCCGGCTCGTGGCCGACGAGATCGTCCGGCTGCTGGAGGCGAAGGCCGAGCTAGTCGGCGCTGACGGCGCGTGGCGGCCCCTGACGCCCGGCGACTGCGCGGTGCTGGTCCGCAAGAACAAGCAGGCCAAGCAGCTCGCCCGGGCCCTGCGTGCCCGGGGGATCGCCTCGGTGCGGGCGGGTGCGGACTCGGTCTTCGCTTCCCCGGAGGCCCTGAGCCTGCAGCGCTGGCTGACCGCGATCCTCCAGCCGGGCAAGGACCGCCCGGTCCGGGCCTTCGCCGTGGATCCGCTCTGCGGCTGGGATGCGCAGAGCCTGCTGCGCGCCGATCCCGCGGCCGCGGCGCGCTACGGCCGCTTCGTCGACCGGCTCGCCCGCCAGGGGCGGCTCCTCCTGGAAGGCGGCTTCCAGCGGGCGTTCTCCCACTTGCTCGAGCTCCCGGTCCCCGGCCCGGGAGGACTGGACCAGCCGCTGCTGACCCGGCTGTTCTCCTGGCCGGACGGGGAGCGGCGGGTGACGGACCTGCGCCACCTCCAGGAGCTGCTCCACGAGGCCGAGACGGTGAAGCGGCTCCGGGGCGCGGGGCTGCTCCGCTGGCTCGCGGAGCAGCGGGCCGCGGACACGACCCGCCCGGGCGACGCCGTCGCGCTGCGCCTCGAGTCCGACGCGGAGGCGGTGCAGCTCGTCACCCTGCACGCGAGCAAGGGGCTGCAGTACCCCGTGGTCTTCCTCCCCTACCTCTGGGATGGGATCCAGGGGGCCCCGGCCAAACCGGCCGCGGTGCGGTTCCACGACCCGCCCCCGGAGCGCGGGCTCTGCCTGGACCTCGCGCTCGACGAGGAGAACGTGGCGCGGGCCGCGCGCGAAGAGCAGCAGGAGAACCTCCGCCTGCTGTACGTCGGCGTCACCCGGGCCCGTCACCAGGTGGTGATCTTCGCCGGCTATCCCGGGAGCAGGCCACCTGGCTACGAGACCTCTCCCCTCGCCGCGCTCCTGCACGGCGGTCAACCCGGCGAGGAGGTGCCGGACCGGCTCGCCCGGGCCCAGGAGCGCGTCCTGGCCTTCGGCCAGAACCGGAGCGGGCTGTTCGCCGATCTGCAGGCCATCGCCGCGAGCTCCGTGGTCGACGGTCGGCCGACCATCGCGGCCTTCACCTGCCCGCTCCCGGGGGATCGGCTCTACGAGCCCCCGGTGACGGCGGCGGAGGCTGCCCTGACCGTCCGGCGCTTCCGCACCGAGCCCCTGGAGACCGGCTGGCGCCGGCTGAGCTACACCGCGCTCACCCGCGGCAAGGAACTGCACGGCGAGGCCCCGGAGGACCCCTCCCCCCTGGGCGCGCAGCCCGACGACCACGGGCGCGATCGTGATGACGAGGAGCCCGGGGCCGTCGGGTCCGGGGCCGCCACCCCGGAGACCCCGGCCCCCGACGAGCGCGAGCTCGACGGGGACGAGGTCCCCCTGGCCCGTGTCCCCTCGGGCAAGGATTTCGGTACTTTCGTCCATGCCATCTTCGAGCACCTGGATTTCGTCACCGGGTGTGCCAAGGACGATCCTTCGTGCACCCTGGCGGCGCTGATCGCCGAGCGCGGCCGCCGGGCCGGGTTCACAGACCCCGCGCTGCTCGACGGGCTGGCGCAGGCCATCCCCAGGATCCTCGCCACTCCCCTCGGCGGCCCCCTCGGCCCGCGCGCCCTGCGGGAGATCCCCCTGGCCGACCGGCTCGACGAGCTGCACTTCGACCTCCCCCTGGCCGGCGGGAACGCCTGGCGCTACCCCGCACCCCTGGTCTCCGGGCGGGAGTTCATCGCCCGCATGGTCCGGCGGGGGCCGGGCGAGGCCGTCCGCGCCGAGTACCTGGCCGCGCTCACGCAGATGGCCGAAGCGGGCCGCTTCGGCGGCCTCTGCGGCTACCTCGAGGGCAGCCTCGACCTGGTCTTCCGCGCACCCGATCCGGCGACCGGCCATCCGCGCTGGTTCGTCGCCGACTACAAGACCAACCTGATCCGGTCGCCCAGGCGCCCCGGCACGCTCCTCGGCCGGCCGGCCCGGCGGCCCTCCACGCCCGCGCACTACCGCCATCCCTGGCTCTGCTGGGCCATGGAGCAGCACAACTACTACCTCCAGTACCACCTCTACCTGGTGGCCCTGCACCGGTTCCTCCGGCGGCGCCTGCCGGAGTACGACTACGACCGGGACGTCGGCGGCGCGTACTACCTGTTCGTGCGGGGCATGGGCGGCGAGGCGGCGACGATCGCGGACGCGGGCCGGGCCGACGGGGTCTTCTTCGACCGGCCGCCGGCCAGCGTGATCGAGGAACTGTCCGAGCTCTTCGCGAAGCCATCGGGAGGTGAGGCATGAGCCGGCTGGAGATCCCGCTGCGGCTGCACGACGAGGCGTTCCAGGAGCTGGCCCGCCCCTTCCTCGAGGTGGGCGCGCTCTCCCACACGGATCTCGCCGCGGTGGACGCGCTGGCCAGGCGCCTGGGGCCCGCCCCGCCGGAGGTCCTGCTCGGCCTCGCCTTCGCGGTCCGGGCTCCTCGCCGGGGCAGCGTCGGCGCCCGGCTGGGCACGTTGCAGCAGACCCTGGTCGCAGAGGAGGAGGCCCGCCGTCCCCTCGACGAGGAGGCCTCCCGCCCCGCGGACGAGGAGGCCTCCCGCCCCGCGGACGAGGAGGCCGAGGCCGAGGCCTCCCCGGCCCTCCTCGCCGGGCTCCCCTGGCCCCCGGACCCCGCGTCCTGGGAAGCCGCGGTCCGCGACTGCCACCTCGTGGGCCGGGGCGCGCCCGACGAGCTGACGCCCTTCGTCATGCGGGACGGGCTGCTGACGACCCGCCGCTACTGGCGCTACCAGGAGCGGCTGCAGGAGGCCCTGCTCGCCCGGGCCGCGGCCCCGGCGTCCGGCATCGCGGGTGCGGCGCCCGATCTGCCGCGCTACCGGCAGGGGCTGGTCGCCCTCTTCCCCGAGTCCGGGGCGCGCCCGGCGGACGAGGTGCACCCCCAGCGGCTCGCGGCCGGCCTCGCCTTGCTCCGGGCGCTGACCGTGGTCTCCGGCGGGCCGGGCACGGGCAAGACCTACACCGTGAAGCTGCTGCTGGCCTTGCTGTACGACCAGTGGCAGGCCGCCCACGGCCGCGCACCCCGGGTGGCCCTGGCCGCGCCGACGGGCAAGGCTGCGGTGCGCATGGTCCAGGCCATGGCCGAGGACCTCGACGAGGCGCCGCTGCGTGAGCGGCTGCCCCTCGCCACCCGGGACTGGCTGCGCACGCTCCCCGCGAGCACCCTGCACCGGCTGCTCGGGTACGATCCTGTCCACCCGACCCACTTCCGGCATGGCCCGGACACTCCCCTCCCCTTCGACATCGTCGTCGTGGACGAGGCCTCGATGATCGACCTGGCCCTGATGGCCAAGCTGCTCGAGGCCGTGCCCGTCTCGGCGCGGCTGTTGCTCCTGGGCGACCGGCACCAGCTCGCGAGCGTCGAGGCCGGGTCGGTGCTCGCGGATCTCACCGCGGACGCGGCGACCCGTCCCCCGCGCCTCTCTCCCGCACTCCGCCAGGAGCTGCAGCAGCTCGGGATCACGGGGCTTCCTGTTGCCGATCCGGCTGCGCCCCCCCTCGCCGGCTGCCTGCTGCACTACCGCCAGCCCTTCCGCTTCTCCGCCGAGAGTGGGATCGGCCAGCTCGCATACTCCTTGGCCGACGCCTCCGCGGCCGAGCTGGCGGGGCAGGACGCCTCCGCCTTCCTCGACCGCGCCCGCGACCTGCTCGCGGGTGTCGTCCGGCAGCCCACGAGCGAGCCCTACCCGGACCTCCGGCACCTCGGCCCGGCCCCGGAGGGCGGCCTCGACCAGGCTGCGCTGGACGCGATCGTCGACGGCTACCTCCCCTACCTCGACCTGCTGCTCGCGGGCCCGCGGCAGCCCAGCCCGGCCGATCACCGGCGGGTCCTCGACGCGTTCGACCAGTTCCGGGTGCTGGTGGCCCATCGCCGCGGCCCCCTCGGGGTCAGCGGCCTGAACCGGACCATCGCGGCGGCTCTGGCTCAAAAGTACCAGGCCGAGTGCGACACCCACCGCTGGCGAGAGCCCCTGCGGGTCGACCGCGACTGGTGGACCGGCCGCCCGGTGCTGGTCACCGAGAACAGCTACGAGGTCGGGCGCTTCAACGGCGACGTGGGCGTGGTGGTGCGCGTCCACGGCCGGCCCGCGATCGCCTTCGCGGGGAGGGAGGCGGGGGAGGTGGAGTACCTCGAGCCGGCCCGGATGCCGGCCCACCAGACCGTCTTCGCGATGACGATCCACAAGAGCCAGGGCTCCCAGTTCGCACACACCTTCCTGGTGCTGCCCGCGCGGCCCTCGGTCCTGCTCACCCGGGAGCTGCTGTACACCGCGGTCACGCGCTCGCAGCAGCAGCTCACCGTGGCCGGGGATCTGGCCTTGCTGCGGTCCGCGTGCGAGCGGGTGGTGCAGCGGGCCTCGGGGCTGCGGGAGCTCCTCTGGTCGGCGGGGGCGTGAAGGGCCGATTGACTTGCCTTTCGCACCCCATCAGACTGCCTGCAAGACTCTGACGGGGGCGAAGACGATGACGCGAAGACTCGCTGCTGCACGACTGGTGGCTCTCGCTCTGATCCTGGGCTGGCCCTGCGCTGCTCGCGCGGTGGACGGGGTGATCGAGATCAACCACGCCCGCGCCCTGGCCGGCGGGGTGACGCCCGGAGACGCGCCCGGCTACCCGGTGGACCTGAAGGTGCCCGGGAGCTACCGGCTCACCGGGAACCTGGCGCAGCCCGATGACAAGACCATCGTGATCGCGGTCGGGGCGGACGGGGTCTCGATCGACCTGAACGGGTTCTCGATCCGGGGGCCCATGACCTGCGTCGCGGGGTACGACGCCCAGCACACCTTCGTCACGGCCGTCACCTGCAACGGCGGGAACCTGAGCCTGGCGCCGGGGATCCTCGCGATCAGCACCTCGTCGGTCTCGGTGAGCAACGGCAAGATCGTCGGCATCGCCGGGCCGGCCTTCTCGCTCGGGCCGAACTCGCGGGTCGAGCAGGTCGAGATCCTCGATTGCAGCAACGGCGCCGCGGTCAAGTCCGGCAGCACCGTGAAGTCCCTGAGGATCAACCGCTCGCGCGGCGGAATCCGGGTCGACGGGGGAGGAGCGCTGCTCGAAGACATCACCGTCTTCGAATGCGATGCGAGCGGTGGGGTCCTCGTCAGCGCTTCCAGCTCGATCATGAACCGGATCACCGTCACCTCCTCGGCGGGCTCGGGCATCCTCGCGGGCGAGGGCAGCCGCCTGACCGATTCCCTCGCCAGGCGTCTGTCGGAAGACGGGATCGCCGCGGACGCCCTCGCAATGGTGAGCGGCTGCATCTCGACCTACAACCACCGGGAGGGCTTCTTCTTCGATGCGGACACCGTCCAGTGGAACAACACGGTGGCGCGCAACGATGGGGGGATGTTCGGTCTGTGGGAGCAGGGCGTCATGCTCGGCGACGGTGTCTGCGAAGATCTGCACGATCCCGGCGAGCTGCTCCCCCTGAAGATCTGCCCCGACTACTCCAGCCAGCAGAGCCCCTGACCCGGCGATGCGCCCATCCCGGCAGCCAGGGCAGCCTCACGTTGCTGGGATGCACCATGGACGACCCGCTTCTACGAGATGCTAACCGAAAATCAGAACTTACGAACTAGATTGCATATTTTGGCAATCTATTATCACGAATCACGTACTACAACTCACGAACAACGAGCACGAGCACGCTCACGACTGACGGTCCACAAAAAAACCTGACCCGACGAAAGACTTGGTTCGCTTTCTCGAACGCGACCCGGGGAGCGCTCACTCGAACCAGGTCCCCCGGATGGCCTGCACCGCACGCAGCCGGCTCACCGCGCAGAGCGCGGCCCAGTTGCCGCAGCTCAGCAGCGGGTCGTGGCCGGGCTCCACCGGCTCCCAGAGGCAGAGCCGCTGGGTTCCGAGGTCGCAGCCGATGCGGCCGCGGCTGTCCATGCACCGCAGCCCGGCGAGGAGTGTCTCGACCTGGGCCTCCGCGTCGCCGGCCCGGGGGACGCAGAACTCGATGGCGTCGAACTGGCCCAGGGTGAGGAGGTCGTCCCCGAACTTGCGACACTCGCAGCTCGAGGGCGGTGCCGCGCCGTCCTGCCGGCAACTGGTGTTGCAGCGGGTGCAGTCCTCGCCGAGGACCAGCGCGCAGCTCCCCGCGACGCACGCGTCCACGGTGCACTCGTCGAGGTCACAGCCGCCCACCGCGGGGCAGGACGCGTCCGCGACGCACGCGCGGTCGGACTCGCACCCCGCGCCCCCGGGGCAGTCCGCGGGGCAGCGGCACGCGTCCTCTCCTGCCCCGCAGCTTCCGTCGCCGGACGCGGTGCAGATCCCCCCGCAGCCCCGCCCTCCGGCCACGCACTGCCCGGAATCGTCGAGCTGCTCGCAGGGGATCTGGACCAGCCCCGCGCAGCAGACCGGCGGGTGCGCGACCACCGGGACCGTGGCGCCCTCCGCGACGCAGCCCTCGCCCTCGCCCTCGCCCTCGCCCTCGCCCTCGCCTTCGCCTCCTCCTTCGCCCTCGCCCTCGCCTCCTCCCTCGCCCTCGCCCTCGCCTCCTCCCTCGCCCTCGCCCTCGCCTCCTCCCTCGCCCTCGGCGCCTTCGCCCTCGGCGCCCTCGCCCTCGGCGCCCTCGCCCTCGCCTTCGCCCTCCCAGCCGCCCTCCGGGGTCCGGACATAGGCGTACACCAGCAGGTCCTCCGGGACGTCGGCGCAGGTCATGGTCTCGTAGTGCTGGAGCTGCGCGACCCAGAGCTCCACCTGCGTCTCGCCCTCGTCGATGCTCAGGTGGTCGCCCTGGCGGACCGACCAGTCCCGGTCGGCCACGACGAGCGTGGTGATGGGATAGGTGATCCGGCCGCAGAGGCTGTCGATCGCGGGGCAGAGCAAACCGTTGATCTCGAAGGGCTCCTCGTGATGGACGTAGCCCAGGGCGCGGCGGCCAGCGTCGGCCTCGAGCCGGACCGAGGAGATCCAGGCTCCCATGGGGCAGAGAAGCTCGAGGGAGAGCTCCGCGGTCTCGCCGACCGCGAAGGGGGCCGCGACCCCGCCGGGGAGGCGGTAGGTGAGGGTGAGGGCGGAGAGCGCGAGGGCCGGGTCGTCCGGGAGCTCGACGCCCCCCAGCGTCAGCGAGCCGGGAGCGTCGGGTCCCGGGGGCACCTGGTCGAGGACCTGGACGGCCCCGTGGTAGAACCAGCGGAACTCGCACGCGGCCAGGATCTCCTGGTCGACGCCGACCCTGACCGGCTGGGGGGCCGGGGGCTGGCAGACCTCGCCCTCGCCCTCGCCCTCGCCCTCGCCCTCCCCTGCCTCGCCTTCCCCTTCTGCGCCCTCGCCCTCGCCCTCCGTACCCTCCCCCTCCCCTTCCTGGCCCTCGCCCTCCCCCTCTGGGCCCTCGCCCTCGCCCTCGCCCTCCCCTGCCTC
>JAVEVO010000106.1:0-23015 GCA_034005005.1 Myxococcota bacterium | reverse complement strand
GGGACCGAGGGAGAGGGCGAAGGGACCGAGGGAGAGGGCGAAGGGACCGAGGGAGAGGGCGAAGGGACCGAGGGAGAAGGCGAAGGGACCGAGGGAGAAGGCGAGGGCGAGGGCGAGGGTGAAGGGGAGGGCTGGTTCCCCTCCGTTCTGACCTCCGTCCCGGTGGAGCTGGAGTTCCTCCAGGCCCAGGTCGTGGAGTCCCTGGTCCTGCGGGTCACCGTGACCAATCCAGGGCCGAGCCCGGTGGAGCTGACCGCAGTCGTGGTGGATTCCCGCGATTTCCAGGCCGAGTGCCTTGACGACGAGCTGCCGTGCTGCGATGTCGGTCTGGTGCTCGCGAGCGCGGGTTCGTGCTCCCTGCGCATCCGCTTCACGCCGCAGTGGCTCGGGATGCGCACCGGCACGCTCTCGGTCCGTCACGGCCAGCACCGGGCGGAGATCCCACTGTCCGGGGAAGGCCTCCGCCACCTGCTCGTGGGCTTCGAGCATGCCGCGGGGTTCCCCAGGCGCTATGCCCCCTGGTCCGTCGGCGGCCAGCTCACCAACCTGCGCCTGGCCGTGGGGCCCGCGGGGACGATCTACCTCGCCGGAGAAGAGCAGGTCGACGAGGACCGGACCATGGTCCTGTTCGGGCTGGACCGGCTGGGTGAGCCGCTGGCGGGCTTCCCGATCCATTCGGCTCACGATGGCCAGGATCACGCGGCCGGGGTGGCGGTGGACGGGAGCGGGCAGGTCTTCCTCGGCGGGTCCACGGACCACTTCCGGCCGGCGCCGCAGACCTCCTTCTCCTTGTGGGCCTTCTCGACCGCCGGGGCGCTGGCCCGCGGCTATCCCTGGGAGTCCGCGGTCCCGGGCGCCTGCCGCATCCACGATCTGGCAAGCGACGGCTCCGGCGGGATCGTCTTCGTCGGCACGTACTCGGCGGGATCGCTGATCTGGGGGAGCGTGTCCAGCAGCCCGGACGACGCCCCCCGGCTTCACGCCCGGATCACGGAGCTGCTCACGGTGGACCGGGCGCGCGTGGCGTTTTCCGACGGGGCGCTCTTCGTGCTGGCCCATGATCCGACGCCCGTCGAGGGAGAGGTGGAAAATACCCTCTTCCGCATCGACGCCAGCTCCGAGGACGTGGTCGCGTCCCACCCGTTCGCCGAGGGCGAGCAGCCCGGCGAGCTGCAGGTCGACCCGGTGGGCAACCTGCTGGTCGGCGGCCTGCAGGACGGCCTCCCCGCCCTGTGGCGGTTTGACGCCCTGCTCCGCTCGCCGGAGGTGATCGCGGTCCCGGATCCGGGCCTGCAGGGGGTTCTGTCCGCCGCGGGGATGGCGGTGGCTGCGGACGGGCGGGTCTGGCTCGGCAGCCAGTTGCAGGGGGCGGATCCCGGCGGCGTGCTCCACGAGATCTCGCCGCTGAACGAGGTGTCCGGCCCCCATGGCCTCACCCCGCTACGCCGCCTGACGTCCCTGCTCCTCGATCCGGCCGGGATCCTCTGGGTCGCGGGCCAAGAGGGCGCGGACCTGGTCCTGTGGAAGATCGAGTAGGGCCCCCGTTCCTCAACCTGGGCTGCTGATCCCCTCGGGTGGCCACGGTGGGGGCTCGCTCACCGCGCGCCCGGACTGCGCCCGAAGCGTGCCGGGCCCCCCATGGCGAGGAGCCGCTGCGCGGCCTCGCGGTCGGGATCGGTCGCGTCGGCGGCCACCGCCGCGAGGACGTCGAGCCGGCCCAGCCGCGGCAGGACGTCGAGGAGCTGCCGTCTGCGCGGCACACGATGGTCCGCCACCTCGGCGGCGACCCGGGCGCCGGTCCCGGGGAGGTCGACCTCCAGGAGCCGCCGCTCCGTCACGTAGCCGGAGCACGCGGGGTCGCGGTGCGCCGCGAGGAGCGCCTCGATCGATGCGTCGCCGTACCGTGCGAGGAGCGCGACGATGCGGTGCTCCTCGGCGGTATGGTCCAGGCGGGCCAGGGCATCGACGATCCCGGGCTCGTCGAGCTGCTCGGCCAGGGCCAGACCTTGCAGCAGCGCCGCGTAGTCGGCCGTGTCGAGCGCCCGGCGCAGCACGGCGACGAGCTCCTCACGGCTCGCGTAGCCTGCCGCGTGGAGCTCCTGGATCTCGGCCAGGGCGTGGAGCGGCCTCAGGCCGGCGATCTCGGCGACGAGGGAGCGGCCCGCGAGCTGCTCGAGCCGCCTGCGCCCGGCCGCGCCCGCCAGCGAGCCCGGCGGGCCCCGGAGCACGCCCAGCAACGCCTCGCTGTCCGGGACGTCCCAGAACGCACGCAGCACGCGCGCCCGCGCTGGCCCCCCCAGCCCCGCGAGCGCCCGGACCGCCCTGGGCGCGCGCTGGCCCGGCTTCGCGTCGGCGCTCCGCACGAGCACCGCGAGCGCCTCGTGCCGCTCGAGGCCGGGACCGCCGGCCCGGACCCGCCCCTCGGCGATCTCCGCGGCGCGCGCCAGGTCCTGGGCCGCGAGGGCCTCGAGCGCGTGCCGCCGCACCTCGCGATCCGGGTGCGCGCAGAGGCCGGCGAGCGCCTCGGCCGCCTGCGGGTGGGCCACCCCGCCGAGCCGCCCGGCGATCTCCCGCGTCACCCGCGGGCTCGCTTCGGCCAGCCAGCCGAGGGCGTCCCGGAGCGCACGCGCGCCACGGACGAGGAAGGCCGCGTCGACGGCGGCCACGGCCACGAGGTCCACGTCGCGGACGTGCCGGAGGGCCCGGCCGTACACCCGGTCCTCGTCGACCCTGGCTGGCGCGACGAGCCGGGCGAGACGCGTGAGGGCCGCGGCCCGGATCCCCTCGTCCCGGTGCTCGACCGCGACGAACAGCATCTCCTGCACCGCCGGCGAGGGTGCGAGCGCGCAGAGGATGCGCACCGCCTCGGCCGCGGTCCGGCCTCCCTGCGCGAGGGCCCGGCCGACCGTCTCGAGCGCGAGATCGCCCGCCCCCCGCAGGTCGGCTCTCGCTTCCTCCAGGCTCGCGGCGTCGAGGTGCGCGGAGAACGGGTTCTCGCACTCGGCGACGCGATCCTCGAGCGCCAGCATGTCGTCGAAGAGCTGCGCGAACTGCGCGGAGGTCGTGACGATCATCCCGTCCTCCCTGGTGATGATCCCGAGGATACCCGGACTCGCGACCCTTTGACAGGTGACCTGCGGCGCGTGCCGCGGAGCACCGGTGTCCGGCGGGCAGTCCGGCCGCTCGTGAGCTTCCCCTTCCCGGTCCCACCATGCTAGATTGCGGCGGCGAATGAACAATCATTCAGTCGCTCCCGGACGCCTCCCGGCGCCTGGAGCAACAGGAGGGGGCGGTGTCCGAACAGCTACAGCGTGGAATCCGGGAGCTGCTCTTGCAGCCCGACCCCGATGGGGTCCGGGAGTGGATGCGCGAGCACAAGACCATGCAGCTCGTCGACAAGCGCACGACCGAGGCCGAGGCGGTCCGGCGGCTGATCCAGCCAGGGGACTACCTCGCCACCGAGCTCTACGGCAGCGTGCGCGCCCCCATGTCCCTGGTCCGGGAGATCATCCGCCAGGGGATCGGGGGCTTGCGGATCGCGGGGCAGGGCGTGATGGAGACGGAGCTGCTCATCGCCGCCGGCCTGGTCGCGAGCATCGATCTGACCTACCAGGGCTGGGAGGTGCACGGGATCTCCCCGGTGCTCCGGCGTGCGGCCGAAGGTGGCCGGGTGGAGATCAGCGAGTGGAGCAACGCCTCCCTCGCCTGGCGGCTCAAGGCCGCAGCCATGGGGGTCCCCTTCTTGCCGACCCGCTCCACCCTCGGCACCGACACCTTCAAGTACAGCGCGGCCAAGGAGATCACCTGCCCCTTCACCGGGATGAAGCTCGTGGCCTTGCCCGCGACCGCGGTGGACGTCGGCCTGATCCACGTCCAGCGCGCGGACTGCTACGGGAACTGCCAGATCGACGGGATCAGCGGCTTCGCGCTCGAGCTGGCCCGGGCCGCGAAGAAGCTGATCGTCAGCGTCGAGGAGATCATCGACAACGAAGAGGTCCGAAAGTACCCCGAGCGCACCCTGATCCCCTGGTTCCTCGTCGACGCCCTGGTGGTGGCCCCCTTCGGGAGCCATCCCGGCGAGATGAACGGGTACTACTGGCGTGACGAGGAGGCCCTGAAGGACTACTTGAAGCAGATCCAGACGGAGGAGGGGACCCGCGAGTACCTCCAGCGGACGGTGCACGACATCCCCGATCACGCCGCCTATCTCGAGCAGGTCGGTCGCGCCCGGCAGGAGGCCCTGATCGAGGCCCGGACGCGGAGGTGATCCCATGACCCAGCCGACCTACAACAAGACGGAGCTCTTGATCTGCCTCGCCGCGCGCCAGATGCAGGACGACACCTCGGCCTTCATCGGCACGGGCGTGCCGATGCTCGCTGCGGCCCTCGCCAAGCGGATGCACGCGCCGAACCTGGTCACCTTCTTCGAGTTCGGGGGCGTCGCCCCGGATCTGGCGGTCCTGCCCCACGGCGTGGGCGGGTCGCGCACCTACCACCGCGGGCTGGCGGCCCTCGGCATCCTCGACGTGATGGAGACCGCGGCCCGGGGGCTCATCGAGTACGGGTTCCTCGGCGGGGCGCAGATCGATCCCTACGGGAACCTCAACAGCACCGTGCTCGGGGATCAGGCCCGGCCCAAGGTCCGCTTCCCCGGCTCCGGCGGGGCCAGCGACATCGGCACCTACTGCTGGAAGACCATCGCCATCATGCCCCACGACCCCCGGAAGTTCATCCCGAAGGTCGATTTCGTGACCACCGCCGGCTACCTCGACGGGCCGGGGGCGCGCGAGCGCGCCGGGTTGCCACGCGGCACCGGCCCGTATCGGGTGGTGACCAACCTGGCCTTGCTGGGGTACGATGAGACCACGCGGCGCATGAAGCTGCTGGCGGTCAACCCGGGGGTGACGGTGGAGCAGGTCGTCGCGAGCACCGGTTTCGAGCTGCTGCAGGCGAGCCCGGTGGGCGAGAACGCGCCGCCCACCGAGCAAGAGCTGCGCCTGCTCCGGGAAGAGATCGACCCGACGCGGTTGTACATCTGAGCTTGCACCTCGCGATCCCTGTCCCTCCCGCTCCCTGCTGCCCGCGGCGATTCATCCATTTGCTCCTCGTCCTGCTGACCGGCCCGATGGGCGCAGGCCTGCTGCCCGGCAGCGCCCGGGCCCACCCCGAGCTGGTGGCCCTGCAGACGCATCGCGCCACCCGGCTGCTCCTCGCGGAGGAGGGGATCACCCTCGAGCAGCGGCTGATCCTCGGCGAGATCCCGGGGCTCCAGGCTCGCCGCCACCTGGATGCCGACGCGGACACGCACCTGTCGGCTGCGGAGCTGGCCGTGCCGCAGCCCGAGCTGCTCGCGTCCCTCGCCGGCTGTCTGGAGCTGGCCATCGACGAGCGGGTGATCCCCCTCTCCTTGGCCCCGGAGCCGCCGCTGCTCGACGGCGGGATGCGGGTGATCGCCGCCCCGGTGGTCTTCCCGTTCTTCGCCCGGATTCCGCTGACGACGGGAGAGCACACCGTCCGCTTCGTCGATCGCTGCGCGCTCCGTGGAGAAGGGCTGGTCGAGCTGGCCGCCGAGCCCGTGGGTCGGTGCCAGGTGGAGTCCTTCGCCGCGCCCGGCGGGCAGCTCAGCGGGACGACGGCCGCGCTCTTCCCGGGAGCCATGCCGCGGGAGGGGCGGCAGATCACGCTGCGCATCCGGACGCGTCGCGACGGCCCGGCCCGGGACGCGCCCCCGGGGGAGGCGATCGCTGCCGACCCGACGGCCGCCCGGCTGCGGGATGCGCTCGGCCGCGACCTCGGCCTCGCCATGCTGCTGGGCACCCTGCTGGCCGCCTTCCTCCTCGGGGCGGGCCATGCCCTCGCCCCCGGCCACGGCAAGGCCCTCGTCGCGGCCTACCTCGTCGGCCGCCGGGGGACCGCCCGCGACGCCCTGCTGCTGGGGCTCTCCGTCACCGCGACCCACGTCGCCAGCGTCTTGCTGCTCGGCCTGCTGACCCTCTTCGCCTCCCGCTACCTCCTCCCCGAGCAGATCCTTCCCTGGATCGGGCTCGGCGCCGGCCTCCTCGTCGTCGGTCTCGGCCTGCGGCTGCTCCTGGGGGCGACGCGCGGGCACGGGCACGAGCACGAGCACGAGCACGAGCACGGGCACGAGCACGGGCACGCGGCGCGTCCCGCCACGGCCGCTCCCCGCTGGGGCGAGACCGTCCTCCTCGGGATCAGCGGCGGCCTCGTGCCCTGTCCCACCGCGCTGGTCGTCCTGCTCAGCGCGATCGCGCTCAACCGGATCGTCCTCGGGCTCGGGCTGATCCTCGTGTTCAGCCTCGGGCTGGCGAGCGTCCTGGTGCTCCTCGGCCTGCTGGTCGTGCGGGCGGGGCGCCTCACCGCCAGCTTGCCGGCCTCGTGGCTCGCGCGTGTCCCCCGCCTCTCTGGGCTGATCGTACTGCTCCTGGGGCTCACGCTGGTACTCAAGGCCCTCGACGAGACGGGGCTGCTCCGAGGGTGACCGCTAGCTCGCGGCCAGCGGGGAGGGGAAGGTGGGCGCCACGAGGGAGGAGAGCGCGGTGCGCACCTCGGCCAGGGAGGACCAGCGACGGTGCGGGATCCCCTCCCGCACGCAGTGCTCGGCCAGGGAGCCCCTCGCGAACACGAGGTCGGCCTCGCGAGCCGCGCAGAGGTCCGATGCCCCGTCGCCGACGATGGCCACGCGCCGACCGTGCGCTCGCTCCCGGCGGACATGCGCCCCCTTGCAGTTGAGGCACCGCGGGCAGGGCACCGCCCCGGCCGCGGGATGGACCTCCAGGCCGTGCGGCCCCTCGTCGAGGCGGTTGCACGAGACGGGCAGCTCGCCGAGCCCTCCGGCCTGCAGGGCCGGGAGGACGTAGGCGTCGAGCCCCTCGGAGACCACCCTCAGCGGCAGCCCGAGGGTCAGCAACTGCCGGGCGTCGTCCCGCAGGGGCACCCGGCGGGCCGCCGCCGTGATCTGGGCGATCCCGCACCCGAGCACGCGCAGCCACTCCTGGTAGTAGTCCCGGGTCGTGAGCTCGAGCCGCTCGTAGCGGCCTGCCGCGGGCAGGTAGGCGCCGGCGCGCTCCGGCGGGAGCAGCAGATCGGCGACCTCGAAGTCCGCATCCCGCGTGGTGAGGGTCCCGTCGAAATCGACCAGCACGATCCAGGGCCGCTCCACCGGCATGGGCTCTCCCGGGCGAGGGCCGGCCGCGCGCCGGCAGACCCCAGAGTATGCCAGCCGGACTGCGCTGGCTACAGGAGAGGGGAGGCCCTGGCGCCGGGAATCGTGGTACCCTGTCGGGCTCTGGATCCGGCTGGCGGCGCACCCAGTGCGCACCCGGTCCGCTGCGCCGGCGGCCGATCCCGGACCGAGACCAGGAGGAGCCATGCCGGACCGACCGCGACGCCCGCTCGGGCAACGGGCCAGGGCCTTCGTCGGGTGGAGCGCCCTGTTCATCGTGCTCGGCGGCGGGCCACCGGCGCTGGCCGAAGTGCCTGCGCCCCGTGCGGCCGCCGAGGAGCGCGAAGCCAGCTTCCAGGCGGTCGTCGTGGCCCAGCGCGCGCCCGAGGATCCCTTCGGCGCCGATCGCTCGGTCTGGGTGCTCGACGAGCGAGCCTTGCAGGAGTCCCTGCCTCGCACGACCCCCGAGGCCCTCGCCACGGCTCCCGGGGTCTTCCTGCAGCAGACCAACTACGGCGGCGGCTCGCCCATCGTCCGGGGGATGGTCGGGCCTCGCAACCTGATCCTCCTCGACGGGGTGCGCCTGAACAACTCGGTCTACCGCACGGGACCGCTCCAGTACCTCAACCTCGTCGACCCCCTCGCCCTGCGGGGGATCGAGGTGCTGCGGGGCCCGGGGGCGGTGCTGTACGGCTCCGATGCCATGGGCGGGGTGATCCAGCTCCTCCCCCTCCGCCCGACTCCCTGCGCGCCGGAGAGGGGGTGCGTCAACGGGGTCGAGCTGGTGCGCTACGGCTCGGCCGCCCGGGAGCGCACCGTGCACGGCCGGCTCGGCCTCGGGTACGGAGCCACGGCCGGGCTGTTCGGGGCCACCTACAAGGCGTTCGCCGATCTCGAAGGGGGGCGGGGGATCGGCGTGCAGCGGGACAGCGGCTACCACGACCTCTCCCTGATGGGGACCGTCGAGCACCGCTTCGCGGGCGCAGCCTCTGGCTGGACGGCCAAGGTCGGCTACCTGATGTCCGCCATCACCGACGCCGGACGGACCGATCACCTGCTCTCCAGCCGCTCCCTGCAGGTCTACGACAACACCGCTGGGCTGGTCTACGGTCGGCTCCACGGCGGGCTCCGGCCCCTGGCCACCACCGGCGACCTGACCCTCTCGTACCAGCATTTCTTCGAGCGCACGGACAAGCTGTCCCTCGCCGAAGACCTGGCCACCGTGCAACAGACCACCCGCGACGAGGTCCGCGTGGGCACCCTGGGGCTCGACCTGCAGCTCGCCACCCGCCTGGCCGGCAACCGGCTCCGCCTGCAGTACGGCGGGATGCTCTACCACGACCGCATCGGGGCCGACCAGCAGCTCCGGGCGGGGGGGGAGGCCCAGCCCTGGACGGACAGCTCCCTCGCCCCCTTCCCCGACGGCTCGACCTACGACAGCTACGGGCTCTTCCTGCTCGGCCAGGCCGACCTGCTGCGAGCAGCGGGCGGGCACCTGCTCCGGCTCGGCGCGGGCTACCGCTTCCATGGCACCGCGGGCGCCGCGCCCGCCCGGGAGGAGCTGCCCGTCGTCGATTTCGTCCACCACGGCCACGTCGTCCACGGCAGCCTGCAATACCTCCTCGCCGAGCGGGCGACGGTCGCAGTCACCTTCTCCCAAGGGATGCGGGCGCCGAACCTCAACGAGGCGATCCTGCTCGGCGATGTGGAGCGCTACTTTCAGGTGCCGAACGACGGGCTGCGCCCCGAGCGCAGCGACACCGTCGAGCTCCTCGGCCGGCTGCGGGTCGGGCGGCTGACCCTGGGCACCACCTTGTACCAGTCGTGGATCACGGACCTGCTCGCGCGGCAGCCGGCGACCTGGCAGGGAAGCGAGGAGTTCCGCGGCCGGGCCGTGGTGCACACGGCCAATGCGCGGGAGGGCATCGTCCGGGGGCTGGAGGGGGAGGCCGCACTCGCCCTGCCCCGGGGCCTGACCCTCAGCGGTCACCTGGGCTACACCTGGGGCGAGGAGATCGTCGCCCGCGGCCCGGACGTGCCCATGACCCGCATCCCGCCGGTCTTCGGCCAGCTCGTCGGTCGCTGGGAGGAGCCTGCCGCCCGCCGCTGGCGGCTGTTCGTCGAGACCAGCCTGCGCGGGGCGGCCGCGCAGTCCCGGCTCTCGCCCGAGGACGAGCGCGACCAGCGGATCCCCGCCGGCGGCACGCCGGCCTGGATGACCTGGAACCTCGCGGGCGGGACCTCCCTGGGCGAGGGCTTCGCGGTCGGCCTGCAGCTCCAGAACCTGCTGGATGCGGACTACAAGACCCATGGCTCCGGGGTCTACGGGCCGGGTACCAACGTCGTGCTGGAGGTGCGGGGGGCGTTCTGAGGTAGGCCGAAAGGACCCTTCAGCAGGCTACTTGCACTCGAGCTCGAGCTCTTCCTTCCAGGCGTCGGGCACGCAGGCGAAGCCGCCGTTGCTGAGATCGCAGCAGCCGGAGAAGGAGGGGCAGTTGGACCAGCTCTCGCAGTCGAGGGTGCAGATGCCCCGCGCGTCACCACCGTACTGGAAGACGCAGAAGTTGCTGGCGCAGTCTCGGTTCTCCGTGCAGCCCTCGTAGGTGTCTGCGCCGCTGCCCTCGCCCTCGCCCTCACCCTCGCTGCCTTCGCCCTCGCCCTCACCCTCGCTGCCCTCGCCTTCGCCCTCGCTGCCGCCGGTGCCGACGAAGCAGAAGGAGCCGGTGTTCCACTCTTCGCAGGCGCTGCTGCAGGCGTCGGCCGCGGAGATGCAGCGACGGTTGGAGCACCCCCCCGAGGTCACCACCCCTTCCTTGCAGTTGCAGGCGACCTTGCACGGGTCGGTGTTCTCGCAGGAATCGCCCTCCGGATCGTGCTTGTCGCACGAGGATCCCTCGCCCTCGCCCTCGCTGCCCTCGCCTTCGCCCTCGCTGCCCTCGCCCTCGCCCTCGGAGCCCTCGCCCTCGCCCTCGCCCTCGCCGGCCCAGCGGCAGACGCCCTTGGGCGCCGCGCCCTCGCCTTCGCCCTCGGCGCCCTCGCCTTCGCCCTCGGCGCCCTCGCCCTCGCCCTCGGCGCCCTCGCCCTCGCCCTCGAAGCCCTCGCCCTCACCTTCGAAGCCCTCGCCCTCGCCCTCGAAGCCCTCGCCCTCGCCCTCGAAGCCCTCGCCCTCGCCCTCGAAGCCCTCGCCCTCGCCCTCGCCCTCACCCGAGTCGCAGATGGCCGCGCACGACTCGAAGCCGTTGCAGTCGGTGACGTTGGAGAGGCAGTCCCCGCAGGGCCCCGTGAAGGCCCCCATTTCGCACATCATCTGGCACATCTCGAGGGGCATCTCCTCGGTGCAGCTCGCCATCAGGCTGCAGAGGCTCCTGCAGTCGAGGAGGGGCTGCTGCAGCGAGGGGAAGACGCACGCGTAGCCGGACTTGCAGTCGCTCTGACGCTGGCAGACCGCGCCCTCGCCGCCGCCGCCGGAACCTTCGCCCTCGCCCTCGCCCTCGCCCTCGTTGCCGCTGCTGCCGCCGCGCCGGTCCTCGCTGCAGCTCGAGAAGGAGAGCAGCAGGGCGAGGAGCAGAAGAAAGGGGAGCTGTGCCGGACGTTGCATGACCTACCTCCTGATGAGCCGATCCAACCTGGAAACGAGTTGAAAAAATGGCAGGCTACTGTCGAGAGTCAAGGGACAAAGCGGGGCCGGTCGGGCCGCGGCCCGGCCGGCCCGGAAGCGAGCGGGCTACTGGGCTGCGCCTTCGCCCTCGCCCTCGCCCTCGCCCTCGCCCTCGCCCTCGCCCTCGCCCTCGCCCTCGCCCTCGCCCTCGCCCTCACCTTCGCCCTCGCCCTCGCCCTCACCTTCGCCGCCCTCGTCGTAGATCCCGGCGACCGTGGCGGGCACGGTCTCGAAGATCACGCCGATGGAGTAGGCCTCGGGCACCTCGTCGCCGTCCACGTCGACGTCGGGGGCGCCGAGGTACTGGTCGATGTTGAAGCCCTCGGGGATCTCGAAGCCCGCCAGGGCGACGGCCTCGAGGGCCTCCTCCTTCACCACGGCGCCGCCGAGCACGCCATGGAACAGGGAGCCGTCCGCGGCGACCTCGGCCTGGATCTGGGTGTTGCGGATCGGCAAGCTGAGGGTGACGTCCGCGGAGATCGGCACGCTGAGGAGGAACAGCGCCGGCCCGGCCCAGAGGTAGCCGTCCGCGATGGAGGCGTTGGCGAACGTGATCTGCGAGTAGCCATCCTCGCCGAAGGAGCGGCTGTCGATCAGGAAGGACTCGTCGCCGTCGAAGTTGTCCGCCGGATCGGCCGGGTCGTCCGCGTCGATCGCGAGGTACGCACCCACGGAGAAGCAGGGGGTCGAGGTGACGTCGACCTCGCCCTGGAGCTCGAACAGGACGAGGATCTGGCCCTCGGCGAGCGCGCTGGCGATCTCGGGGTTGGCCATGGTGCCGAGGAAGCCGCCGAGGACCGTACCGAGCGCGTTGTTGATCTCGTCGTCGCCGTCCATGTCGAAGCCGACGTTGCCGTGGATCGCCAGGGAAGACAGCACGCTGATCTTGCCCCAGGTCTCCTGGTCGGGCAGGGTCGGATCGCAGCTCGGCTCCACGTCCCGCGGCCGGGGCTCCCAGGCCGTGTACCAGGGGGCCTCACCGCACTCGCACTCGCTCCAGCTCGTCTCGTCGGCGTTGCAGTACTGCTCGCCGTCCCGTCCGTCCTGGCAGAAGCAGAGCTGCGGCTCACCCTCGGTGCAGATCTTCGCCGCGCCCTCGCCTTCACCCTCGCCCTCGCCCTCGCCCTCGCCTTCACCTTCACCCTCGCCCTCGCCTTCACCCTCGCCCTCGCCCTCACCCTCGGCGCCCTCGCCCTCACCCTCGGCGCCCTCGCCCTCGCCCTCGGCGCCCTCGCCCTCGCCCTCGGCGCCCTCGCCCTCGCCCTCGGCGCCTTCGCCCTCGCCCTCGGCGCCCACCCCCTCGGCGCCTTCGCCCTCGCCCTCGGCCCCGTCACCCTCGCCCTCACCCACCCCCTCCCCCTCGCCCTCGCACGCCTACCCGACATAGACGCCGCAGCCCACCCCGGTGGTTCCCAGCAGCATCGAGATCACGACCAGTCCGAACACCTTTCCGAAGCGCTTCATCGTTTCCTTCCTCCCGCCGATCCAAGATCTGGCTCCTTACTAGCAGAGCGCCCGGGCCAGGTAAATGGTCGGCTTGGCGCGGCCTGGCGAGCGGGGACGCGGGGCACCGCCGCCGCGGTCGCGCCCCCGGGGCGGGGCGCCCCGGAGAAAAACGCGACCGGTTCCGAGGGGATGAAAGGGAGGTCGTTGACAGCGGGGGCCGACCCTTCTAGAACCCTCCCACCTGTCGGGAGCGGATCAACCCCGGAGCAATCATGGCCGAGCCGTTCGTTCACCTGCACCTGCACACGCAGTACTCCTTGCTGGACGGGGCGATCAAGGTCAAGGAGCTGATCCCCAGGGTCAAGGAACTGGGCATGGACGCCGTGGCGATCACCGATCACGGCGTCATGTACGGGATGATCGATTTCTACCAGACCGCAAAGAAGGCGGGGGTGAAGCCGATCCTCGGCTGCGAGATCTACGTCACCGCCGGCGATCACCAGGATCGCGCGGTCCGCGACAACTACCACCTCACCCTGCTCGCCGAGAACGACACGGGCTACAAGAACCTCGTCAAGCTGGTGAGCATCGCCCACCTCGAGGGATTCTACTATAGTCCCAGGGTCGACAAGAAACTGCTCCAGAAGTACCACGAGGGTTTGATCGCGCTCTCGGGCTGCCTCGGCGGCGAGGTCAACCAGACCTTGCAGGCCAAGGGGTACGAGGCGGCCCGCCAGAAGGCGGCCGAGTACCAGGCGATCTTCGGCGAGCGCAACTACTTCCTCGAGGTGATGCACAACGGGCTGGACGAGCAGCGACAGTTCAACGAGGCCGCGGTGCGGATCGGCCAGGAGCTCGGCATCCCCCTGGTGGCCACCAACGACTGCCACTACATGAACCAGGAGGACGCCTTCGCCCAGGAGGTGCTCATGTGCATCTCCACGGGCAAGACCCTGGCGGACGAGAGCCGGATCAAGCACGAGAGCAGCGAGTTCTACTTCAAGTCGCCCCAGGTGATGCAAGACCAGCTCGGCCAGTACCCCGGGGCCATCGCCGCCACGCGGGAGATCGCCGACCGCTGCGACGTCACCCTGCAGCTCGGCACGCCCCTGCTGCCGCGCTTCCCGGTGCCCGATGGTCTGGAGCCAAAGGACTACCTGACCCAGCTCGCCAACGCGGGCCTGGAGACCCGCTTCGCGGAGTTCCGCAAGCGCGGCCAGGCGTACGACGAGTCGGTCTACCGGGCGCGGCTGGCGACGGAGCTGGAGGTCATCATCCGCATGGATTTCCCCGGCTACTTCCTGGTGGTCTGGGATTTCATCCGCTACGCCAAGGACAACGGCATTCCGGTCGGCCCGGGCCGTGGCTCCGGCGCTGGATCGCTGGTCGCCTACGCCCTGCGGATCACCAACATCGACCCGCTGCCCTACGATCTCCTCTTCGAGCGCTTCCTCAACCCGGAGCGGGTGAGCCTGCCCGACTTCGACGTCGACTTCTGCGTGAACCGCCGTGAGGAGGTCATGCGCTACGTCGCGGAGAAGTACGGCCGGGACCAGGTGGCGCAGATCGTGACCTTCGGGGTGCTGAAGGCGCGCTCCTGCATCCGCGACGTCGGCCGGGTCATGGGGCTCGCCTACACGGACGTCGACAAGATCGCCAAGCTGGTGCCCGAGGAGCTGACGATCACCCTCGCCACCGCGCTGGAGAAGGAGCCGCGGCTGCGGGAGCTGGTGGAGAGCACCGACGAGCTCAAGCAGCTCTACGCTACGGCCCGGGCCCTG
Organism: Myxococcota bacterium; assembly: GCA_034005005.1. Taxonomy (GTDB): domain Bacteria; phylum Myxococcota_A; class JAVEVO01; order JAVEVO01; family JAVEVO01; genus JAVEVO01. Next base: position 8,947 of record JAVEVO010000106.1, on the reverse strand, counting down.
GAGGGGCTCTGCCGCCAGTCGGGGATGCACGCGGCCGGGCTCGTCATCGGCCGCTCGACGATCTCCGACCTCGTGCCGGTGAAGGCCGGGCCCAACGACGAGCTGGTGACCCAGTTCGCCAAGGAGGAGGTCGAGAAGGCCGGGCTGGTGAAGTTCGACTTCCTCGGCCTGAAGAACCTGACGATGATCGATCACGCGGTGAAGCTGATCGATCGTCGGCGCCAGCAGGAGGGTCTGCCGCCCCTCGATCTCGACAACCTGCCCCTCGACGACCTCGAGACGTACCGCCTCCTCTCCCGGGCCGACACGGCCGGCGTGTTCCAGCTCGAGTCCTCGGGCTTTCGCGAGATCATCCGCCGGCTGAAGCCCGACCGCTTCGAGGACATCATCGCCCTGGTCGCTCTGTACCGGCCCGGCCCGCTGAAGGCCGGCATGGTCGAGGACTACATCAACCGCAAGCACGGCCGGGAGGCCGTCACCTACCTCCACCCCCTGGTCAAGGCGACCCTCGAGCCGACCTACGGCGTGATCGTCTACCAGGAGCAGGTGATGCGGATCGCCGTGGACCTGTGCGGCTTCACCCTCGGGCAGGCCGACACCTTGCGCAAGGCCATGGGCAAGAAAGACCTCAAGGTCATGGCCGAGCAGCGGGCCAACTTCGTCAAGGGGGCCGCGGACCACGGGCTCGAGGAGACCAAGGCCGAGGAGCTGTTCGATCTCATCGAGAAGTTCGCCGGCTACGCGTTCAACAAGTCCCACAGCGCCGCCTACGGCGTCGTCACCTACCAGACCGCCTGGCTGAAGACCCACTACCCCGTCGAGTTCATGGCCGCCCTGCTCACCTCCGAAAAGGACAACACCGACAAGGTCGTGTCCTACATCCAGGAGGCCAAGGCCATGGGCATCCCGGTCCTGCAGCCCGACATCAACGAGTCGGAGATCGACTTCTCGGTCGTCGGGCCGAAGATCCGCTTCGGGATGGGCGCGGTGAAGGGGGTCGGCGAGACCGCGGTCAAGGCGATCCTCGAGGCCCGTGGAGACGGCAGCGGTCCGTTCGTCTCCCTCTACGAGACCCTCGAGCGGGTCGATGCCAAGCGCGTCAACCGCAACGTGGTCGAGGCGCTGATCAAGTCGGGGGCCTTCGACACCTTCGGCCGCCCGCGGGCCCAGCTCCTCGCCACCATCGACCAGGCCCGGGAGCGGGCCGCGGTGAAGCAGCGGGAGCGCGACAGCGGGCAGAGCAGCCTCTTCGGGCTGTTCGAGGTCGCCCCGGCGAGCCCGGACCCCGCCGACCGGACCGCCAGCCCCGCCAGCGACGAGGTCTACCCGGACCTCGAGGAGTACCCCGAGAAGATGCGCCTCAAGCTCGAGAAAGAGACCCTCGGCTTCTACATCACCGGCCACCCGCTGGCGCGCTACACCGACGAGGTCACGCGGTTCGCGACCGCCGCCTGCGGCACCCTCGAGGAGCACGCCGAGGGCACGAAGGTCTGCCTGACCGGCGTGGTGACGGCCTTCAAGGAGCGACCGGCCAAGAGCGGCGTCGGCCGCAACGCCTTCGTCCAGCTCGAGGACAGCACCGGCAGCCGCGAGCTGCTCGTCTTCTGGAAGGTCTACGAGCGCTGCGAGGAGCTGCTCAAGGGGGACGAGCCCTTGCTGGTGCGGGGCGAGGTCATCATCGACGGTGAGGGGGAGAGCCGCGTCGCCAAGGTCCGGGTGGACGAGATCGAGAGCCTCGCCCGGGTCCGGGCCGAGCAGACCAGGATGGTCCGCATCCACTTCGACGCCACGCGCCACGGTGCGGAGCACGTCAGCCGGCTCCGGGCCCTGCTGCAGGGCAACCCGGGGAGCTGCAGCACGATCCTGGTGGTGAACCACCCCGAGGAGGAGATGGAGGCGATCATCCGGCTCGGGGAGGGGCTGCGCTGTGCGCCGACCGAGGACCTGCTCGCCGGCCTGGAGCGACTGCTGCGGGAGGAGGGCAACGGCAACGGGGGCAACGGCAGCGGGGGCAATGGCGCCGGCGGCAACGGCAGCGGGGGCAACGGCAGCGGGGGCAACGGCAGCAGCAACGAGCGGGCCCACGTCGGGCAGGCGGCGGCCGCCACCGGTGCGACCGGGGCGCGCACCACACGTTGCTGGGAGCTGCGCTGAGCGCGGCCCGCGAGGACGTCCTCCTGCTCCAGGGGGATTGCCTCACGCAGCTCGCCGGGTGGTCGGCCGAGGCCCGGGCTGACCTCGTCTACCTCGATCCTCCCTTCAATACCTCCAAAGATTTCGGGATGTTCCGGGATGTGTGGTCCTGGGATGCGGCCGCGGGGCGCGAGCTTTCGTCCCTGGCCGAGCTCGGGCACCGGGGTCGGCGGGCCGCCGCCTTGCTCGAGGGGCTGCACCGTGTGTTCGGTCCCTGCTCCCTGCTCGCCTACTCGGTCTTTTTGGCTCGTCGGCTCTGGGTGCTGGTCGAGCGCGTCCTGAGCCCCGCAGGTTCCCTGGTCCTCCACTGCGATCCCGCGACCAGCCACTCCAGCAAGCTGCTCCTCGACGCCTTGCTCGGTCCCGAGTGCTTCCTCAACGAGATCGTCTGGCACTACCGACGCTGGCCCGTCCGCAGCCGCTGCCTGCAGCGGATGCACGACGTGCTGCTCTTCTACCGGGGCAGCGCGGCCCACGACGCGCAGCGGCCCTTCACCCAGCTCCTCGGCGAGCGGACCCTCTCGACGCAGCGCCGCTGGGGGACGGCCCGGATCCGGGCCCACCACGACGCGCGCGGGCAGCGCCTCCCGTCGCACGCGGAGCCGGAGACCTCCCCCGGAGTGCCCCTCGCCGACGTCTGGGATCTGCCGATCCTCGCACCCTCGGCCCGGGAGCGGGTCGGCTTCCCGACGCAGAAGCCGCTGCACCTGCTGGTCCGGCTGGTGGAGATCACCACCCGGCCCGGGGATCTGGTGGTCGATCCCTTCTGTGGATCGGGGACGACCCTGGTGGCCGCCCAGCAACTGGGACGGCGGGCCGTGGGAGTCGACCTCAGCGCCGAGGCCCTGGACCTCGCCCGGCAGCGCCTGGCCGCCCGGGAGGAGCTCCCTCCGGCCGCGGCAGGGGCCTCCTCGTGAGCCGTCGACGTCGCCCCCCCTCCTCCCCGGTCGTGGACCCGCTGCTGCTCGCGGAGCTCCGCAAGCTCGAGGCCCTCGACCGGGACGCGCTCTGGCGAGCGAAGCTCGGGGCCGAGACGGCGGCGGAGCCGGCCCCCCTGGTCGCGCCGCCCGCAGATGCCCCGGCGCCCCCGGCGCCGCTGGCCGGTCCCGGGGACCCGGACCGGCTCCGGGCCGACTTCGCCCTCCTGCTCGACGCTGCGGCTCCTGCTCCCGACGAGGTCGCGGCACGCGCCACCCCGGAGGACGAGGCCCCACCCCCGCGGGTCCGCCCCCGCCGGCTGGGCGAGAGCCCGGTGGACCGGTCTGCCCTGCCCGGCCTCGCCCAGCCCCGGCGCCAGGAGCTGCGCGATCTCGAGACCGGCCGGCGCGAGGCGGATCGCCGTGTCGATCTGCATGGTTGCACGGTTGCGGAGGCCGTGCGCCGCGTGCGCGACGAGCTCGCCGCGGCCCGGGATCGCGGGCTGCAGTACCTGCTCCTGATCACCGGCCGCGGGCTGCGCTCCGAGGCGGGGGCCCGGATCCAGCCGGCCGTCGTCGACTTCCTCTTGCACGAGGGGCGCGAGCACACCCTCTGGTTCGAGGCTGCGCCCGTCCGCCTGGGTGGGGGCGGGGCCTTGCTGGTGCGCGTGCGGCGCGCCGGCAGGGAGGGCCACGGCGCAGAGCCTGCGTGAGGAGGCGAGACAGGGGGAAGGGGGAAGGGGGAGAGGGGGAGAGGAGAGGCGGGAGGCGCGGAGGGGCTACCAGTCGTCGCCGTCGCGCTCTCGCCCGCCGCTGTCGTTGTCCCAGTCGTCCTTCTCGCGGCCGCGGGTGCCCTCGTCGCGCTCCCGGCCCCGGAAGTCGTCATCGCTGCGCCGACGGAAGGTGTCTTCCCGGCCGCCGCCGCGGCCGCCACGATCCCGGCCGCCGCCGCCGCCGCCGCCACCGCCATCCCGGCCGCCACGGTAGCCGCCGCCGCCACCGCCACCGTCCCGACCACCCCGGTAGCCACCGCCACCGCCACCGCCACCGCCGCCGTACCCGCCGCCGCCGCCGCCGTACCCGCCGCCGCCTTCTCGGCCGCCGCGATATCCACCGCCCCCACCGCCGCCGGGGCGAGGACCGCGGTCCTGCGCCTCGTTCACCTTGATCGCCCGACCGTCCAGGGTGGAGCCATCCATCTCGGTCATCGCCTGGCGGGCATTCTGATCGTCGGCGAAGGTCACGAAGCCGAAGCCGCGGGAGCGGCCGGTTTCCCGATCGGTGATGACCTTCACCTCGGTGAGCTCGCCGTACTTGGAGAATGCCTGACGCAGTCCGTCGTCTGTCGTTGCCCAGGCCAGCCCGCCAACAAAGAGTTTCGTCGCCATGTTCTTCTCTAGCTCCCCTTTCCTGTGCCGCGCTGCCGCGGCGAAGTCATGATGCGGGTAGCGCCCGCCCCGTCAGGCATGAGACACCTGCCCGCCTGGCAAGAGGCCTGCAATTTATCCGCAAAGAGGCCTTGCAGTCAACGATCCTCTTGCGGGCCGCTCGTCGGCGAAGGATGGCCAGGGGGCAAGGTTTCCTTCCGGTCGCCCGCAGAGTAGGCTGCGGACCGTTCTCCCACGATCAGGAGGAGTGGACGATGGATGAGCTGGAACTGGGATGGCAGCCCGGGGATGCGCTCGCGCCGCGACCCGACCCGGAGCTGGTCGACATCTTCGGACGGCTGGTCGGCTGGCTCAAGTCGCACGGCTGCGTCCGACCGGACGACGAGAACGTCGTGGGGACCGAGCGGCGGGCGGCCAAGGGATTCCTGGAGCTGGTCTTCCCGGCCGAGCAGATCGAGCGGGAGAAGGCCCGGCTGCTTGCGGCGACGTTTCCGTCCAAGTACGACGGAATGATCTTGTCCAAGCACAATCTCACCTTCGGCATGTGCCCACACCACCTGCTGCCGGTGATCTACAAGATCAGCCTCGCCTACATCCCCAACGTGCGCGTGCTCGGGCTCTCCAAGCTGAGCCGGCTGGCCAAGCTGGTCTCGCGCAGCCCGATCCTGCAGGAAGACCTCACCGCCCGCCTCGCGGATGCGCTCTACCTCGACCTCGAGTCCCGCGGCTCCGCGGTCTTCGTCGAGGGGCTGCACATGTGCATGGCGGCTCGCGGGGTGGAGGTCCACGAGGCCCGCGCCGTCACCTCGGAGGTGCGCGGCGTCTTCCGGGAGCAGCAGGCGACCCGCATGGAGTTCCTCGACCTGGTGCGCAGCGAGGGGACGAGCCTGGTCTGAGAAAGGGCAGAGGCCCCTCCCGGTCAGTGGCCGGGAGGGGGAGGCGCCGCAGGTGTCAGGGGGTGCCCGGCGTCGCAGGGGGCGGCTCCGCAGGAGCCGGGGCAGCCGGCGGCGGATCGCTCACGATCACGAACTCGACCCGACGGTTCTCGGCCTGTCCGGCCTTCGTCTTGTTGTCCGCGATGGGCCGCGTCTCGCCGAAGCCCTGCGCTTCGAGGGTCTCGACGTGGACGCCCTTCTTCACCAGGAAATCACGCACCGCCTCGGCGCGGGCCTGGGAGAGCCGCAGGTTCTTGGCATCGTCGCCCTGGCTGTCGGTGTGGCCCTCGATCCGGATCCGCCGGAGCTGCGGGTTGGCCTTGAGTATCAGCGCCACCTGCTCGAGGATGTTGAAGCTGCGCTTCTGGATCTTCGCCTTGGCCACGTCGAAGTAGACCTTATCGAGGATCTCGACCTTGCTCTCGGTCAGCTTGACCAGGGACTGGCCCTTGTCCGGGCAGCCGTCGTCGTCCTTGAAGCCGTTGATCGTCTCGGGCTCGCTCGGGCACTTGTCCTGCGCATCCGGCACCCCATCCCGGTCGTTATCGGGATCCGGGCAGCCGTCCTCGTCCTCGAAGCCGTCCCGGTCCTCGGGGGCGTCGGGGCAGCGGTCGTCGGGACCCTTGATCCCGTCGTTGTCGGTGTCGGGCAGGGGGCAACCCTCCGTCCGGGGATCTCCCTTCACGTCCGGGCACTTGTCGATCCGGTCGACCACCCCGTCCTGGTCGAAATCGGTGTCGGGGCAGCCGTAGTTCTCGGCCGGCCCAGCCTCCTTGGGGCACTGGTCCGCCCGGTCGATCACCCCATCGCCGTCCAGGTCGCTGTCGGGGCAGCCGGCGTTCTCGAAGGGGCCGGCCACGGTCGGGCAACCGTCCTCGCCGTCGAGGACCTTGTCGCCGTCGTTGTCGGGGTCGGGGCAACCGTCCTCGTCCTGGAAGCGATCGAGGTCCTCGGGCTGGTCCCGGCACTGGTCGACGCTGTCGGGCACTCCGTCCTTGTCTCGATCCCGGCTGCCTCCGAGGACGAAGAACAGCCCCAGATCGACCTCGAGCTGGTTGAAGAGGTTGGCGTTGAGGTCGTCGGTGACCTTCCCCGGATAGGTGTACGGGGCCACCGGGGTCGTGATCAGGTGGCGCAGATCGAGCCGCAGACCGAGCAGCGGGGTGATCTGGTAGCGCAGGCCGAGGCCGTAGGAGAGGGCGAGGTCCCAGTCGTCCCGCGCCCCGATGTCCAGCTCCGTGGGGTAGGCGAACTTGAGCCCGCCGCCCGCGGCGACGAACGGGACCAGGTCCCCGTCGAGCAGGTCGCGGACGAGGTCGTACGTCGCCTCGAGACGGAACAGGTAGAGGTTCAGCCCGTAGTCCTCCTCCACCGCGTACCAGTCGCTCCCCCGGTAGGAGGTGGGCAGCCAGCCGACGGAGAGCTCGAGGGCCAGGGGGTCGATGGGGCGCAGGCCGACGCGTGCCCCACCCCAGAGCCCACTGGCGATGGACTCGTCCCGGTCGGTGGCGTAGTAGCCGACGTAGGGCCCGAGCTCCCAGAGCAGGCCGCGGGATTGCTGCGCGGTCGGGCGGGTCGTGGGGGCATCGTCGGGCTCACCGACCTGGGCAGTCGTCGAGACCGGCAGCAGCAGGAGCAGCGCGGTCAGCACCCCGAGACTGCCAGCCCTGGCACGGCCGAATACGCCCCCCCCGGAACAGAAGATCGAGCCTGGGAACGACATCTCTTCCTCCACCTCGCCCGCCCTCGTACGGCGGGTCGCGTCAGCTCCCGACGGATTGCGGAAGGCGCGCCAGCACGCGCCGGACGATGGTCTCCACCAGCCGCTGCTCCTCGCTGCCCCCGATCTCCCCCAGCGGCGACGCACACGTGCCGCAGGCCGTGCAACTCCCCGGAGCGACAGGCACTCCCAGGCGGCGACCGAGCTCCTCCAGTCGCGCCACCTGGGCGTGGCCCAGGGGCTCGAGGGGCCCCATCGCCCGGGCCAGGCAGGTGATCCGCGCCGCATGCTCCAGCCCCTCGAGCCGGAGGAAGGCCTGCTCCAGATCCTCGCCGAAGGTCAGCGTCCCGTGACGGGCCAGGATCAGGGCGTTGCAGCCCTGGAGCAGCCCCTGCACCGACGCGGGGACCTCCTCGGTCGTCGGCGTGGCGTAGGGCGCGGTCGGCACGGTCCCCAGGCTGAGGATCGTCTCGGGGAGCAGGCACCCCGCCAGACCGAGGCCCGCGAGGGACAGGGCGACCGCGTGGGGGGGGTGGGCGTGGATCGCGGCGCGCACGTCGGGACGGCTCTGGTAAAGCAGCAGGTGCAGGCGCAGCTCGGAGGATGGCCGCCCCGGGCCCAGCACCTGGCCCTGCAGGTCCGTCTTGACCAGCTCGCCCGGCGTCAGGCGCCCCTTGGCCGCTCCCGTCGGCGTGGCGAGCAGCAGGTGCTCACCCAGCCGCACGGAGAGGTTGCCGTCGGCCGCGGCGACGAAGCCGGCCGCATGCACCCGGCGACCAGCCTCCACCAGGGCCTGGCGGAGCTGATCCTCGTCGTCGCGCGCGCAGTCTGGACGCCCCATGCGCGGCCCCTACTTCCCCTGGACCTTGTTCGGCTTCGTCTTGGGCTTCGCGGGCCCCGGCTTCGCGCCCGGAGTGGCGAGGGTGGCCGGGAGGTCGCCGAGGTCCACCTTCAGCTCCGCCGCGCGCAGGTGGATCCGCTTCTCCACCTCGTCCTGGATGACCTGGTGGGTGGCGTCGGTCTGCATCTGCTCCTCCACCATCCCGGTGAGCTCCGAGAGGTTCCAGACCGGGTCGACGAAGAGGGCCATCCGGGTCCAGCGCAGGGCGTCCTCCGGCTTGCAGCCGGCGTCCACGAGCTTGTCGAAGAAGCTGTGGGCCTGGTTCTCGAACTCGATCTTCTCCCGGATCAGGAACTGGTCGAGCTGCTCCTTCGGGTCGACCGGCGGGCTGGCGCTCTTCGGCGCAGCCACTACCGCCGTGCCGTACAGCAGCGTGCCGCAGAGCAGGACCAGGCCGGCGAGCTTGGCGCGTGCACGGTACATGAGAACTACCTCCCGAGAGGGGTTGCCTCTCCTCTCACCGCCAGTCGTTGCAGAATAGCCTCCCTGGCAGAATCTGCAAAGCAGTGGCCGACGAGGCTCGTGCTTCCAAGGGGGCCCATCGCCTCGACGGTCGCGCCCCCCCTTCACCGTGGGCACCTCGACGCGGCTCGGGGACCGGCGCTCCGGAGGGTGCTGGCGCGAGCCCTCGGCCTGCGCTATCTTCGCACCCCGTGGCGCAGACAGGTTCCCTGCGCCGGAGGGATGACGATGACCTTGCGAAGCTGCTCCCTGTTCCTGGTCCTCTCCACGTCCCTGGTGCTGACGTTCGCCCTGGGCTCTCCCGGCTGCGCCGACGGTGGCGAGGGCGAGGGGGAGGGCGAGGGCGAGGGCGCGGAGGGCGAGGGCGCGGAGGGCGAGGGCGCGGAGGGCGAGGGCGCGGAGGGCGAGGGCGCGGAGGGCGAGGGCGCGGA
>JAVEVO010000005.1:0-91001 GCA_034005005.1 Myxococcota bacterium | reverse complement strand
CCCCGCCCTCGCCCTCCCCTTCCCCGCCCTCGCCCTCCCCTGCCCCGCCCTCGCCCTCGCCCTCGCCCTCGCCCTCGCCCTCGCCCTCGCCGGGTGAATAGGCCAGGATCGTATCCCGACCGCAGCCGACCAGGGAGAAAAGTCCCAGAGTCAACAGCAAGATCGTGATGTTCATACCAGCAAAGGTCTTGGGCGCGCTCATGGCTCGGGCCTCCCGCACGAGAAAATCCCCTCCGCGGAGCATAGCCGGTTCCCCGGCCTTCTGTCCCGAATCTCCGCGCCACCGCGTGGACGGCCGACCTCCGGCGGGAGAGCCGCGTGGATGGGCGAACGGGGGCGACCGTGCGGTTCGACCATGGCGAGGTTCGCCACGCGTGCCCATCTTGTCGGGGAGACCGCGGCCCCACCCACGCGGCCGTGGCCGGAGCGAACGAGATGGACCAGCACAAGCACCACTTCCACGTCTCCGGGCTGAGCTGCATCAACTGCGCCCAGCGCACGGAGCAGGCCCTCGGCGAGCTCCCCGGCGTCGGCTTCGCCTCCGTGAACCTGGCGACGGGGGCCACCTTCGTCGCGGCCGACCGGCCCATCGCCTTCGCCGAGCTGCAGGCCAAGGTCGCGGAGGCCGGCTACGCCGCGGACCGGCGCTTCGACCCGCAGCTCGAGGAGCGCCGGTACCGGGCCGCCCGCTTCGACGTGCTCCTGGCCTGGGCCGTCACCCTGCCCCTGTCCCTGGGGATGCTGCTGGGGATGCTCGGGTCCCCGGGCCACCACCAGGCCGCCGCGGGCACCTGGCACGCCTCCTTCCCCTGGCTGGAGCTGCTCGCCGGGCTGGTCCTCCTCGCCGGGGCCGGCCGCGGCACACTGCGGGGGGCATGGATCGCGGTGACCCACCGCCACGCCAACATGGACACCCTGGTCAGCCTCGGCGCGCTCGCCTCCCTGAGCACCGCCCTGCTCCACGTCCTCGGCCGGGGGCCGGCCAGCCTGGACCTGCTGCCCTGGTCGATCCCCTCCTACGGGACCATCGCCGCGATGATCCTCGCCCTGCACCTCACGGGCCGGTACCTGGAGTCCCGCCTGCGCGACCGGGCCGCCAAGGAGGTACGGGCCCTGCTCGCCTTGCAGGCCCGGGAGGCCCGGCTCGTCCTCCCGGACCGCGGGGAGCTGCTCGTGCCCCTCGAGGCGCTGACCCCGGGCCAGCTCGTCCGGGTCGGGGTCGGGGAGCGCCTGCCCGTGGATGGCGAGGTCGTGGAGGGCCGCTCCGCGGTGGACGAGTCCTTGCTCACCGGCGAGTCGGTGCCCGTCACCCGGGGGACCGGCGACCCGGTCACGGGCGGGGCCCTGAACCTCACGGGGCCCCTGCTGGTGCGCGTCGGCCGCGTCGGCGAGGAGTCCTTCCTCGGCGAGATGATCCGCCTGATCCAGGAGGTCCAGGGCGGCAAGGTGCCGATCCAGGCCCTCGCGGACCGGGTCACCGCGGTCTTCGTGCCGACCATCGTCCTGCTGGCCCTCGGCTCCAGTTTGGCCTGGCTGTTCTTCCACGACACCCTGGCCCCTCTGCTGGCCTTCGCCACCAACTGGCTACCCTGGGCGCCGCCCGCCGACGACCCCCTCTCCGTGGCGCTCTTCGCCGGAGTGGCCACCCTGCTCATCGCCTGTCCCTGCGCGCTCGGCCTGGCGACCCCCCTGGCCCTGGCCCGGGGCACGGGGCTGCTCGCCCGGCGCGGGCTGATCGTCCGCAACGCCGAGGCGATCCAGACGGCCTCCGAGGTGTCCGTGCTGGTCCTCGACAAGACGGGCACCTTGACCCAGGGCGCACCCCGGGTGGTCACGGCCGAGATCGACGACGCGGACCTGCGGGCCGCCCTCCTCCTGGAGGCCCGCTCTAGCCATCCCCTGGCCCGGGCGGTGGTCGCCCACGCGCAGGAGCGGTTGCCCGCGGGCACGCCGCCCCTGCCCGCGCCGGAGGAGGTCCGCGAGGTCGCGGGGCAGGGGATCCAGGGCCGGATCGGAGGAGTGCACTACGAGGTCGGGCGCCCGGACGAGGGCCCCGGGACCGGCCTCCGCGCCCTGCCGGGTCAGACCCGGGTGGTGGTCCGCCGCGCAGGACAAGAGGTCGGTACCTTCATACTAGAAGATCCGCTGCGCGCCGAGGCCCCTGCGGCCCTCACAGCCCTCTCGGCCCTGGGCCTGCACCCGGTCATGGCCACGGGCGATCAGGAGGAGGCCGCCTGGGGAGTGGCCGCTCGCCTCGGCATCGCCGAGGTGCACGCCGGGGTCCGGCCCGCGACGAAGCTGAGCCTCGTCCGCTCGTACCAGGCCCTCGGCCGCCGCGTGCTGATGGTCGGCGACGGGATCAACGACGCCGCAGCCCTGAAGGGGGCCGACATCGGCGTGGCCCTGGGCAGCGGCCTCGACCTCGCCATCGACAGCGCGGACGTCGTCATCGTCCGGGGAGGGGTCGCCCGGCTCGTGGATCTGCTGCAGATCAGCCGCCGCACCTTCACGGCCATCCGCCAGAACCTCTTCTTCGCCTTCCTCTATAACGGCGTGGCCATCCCCCTGGCGATGCTGGGCCTGCTGCACCCGGCGGTCGCCGAGGGCGCCATGGTCCTGTCCTCGATCACGGTGATCCTCAACGGCCTGCGGATCCGCGCCTGACCCGGGCCACCCCACCGTCGGGGACCGCTGGACAGCCCCCGCCTCCCCTGGGTATAACCCTCGCCCGCCAACCCGCCCGGGTGCGCCCGCGCCCCCCGGCGTTCGCCCCAGCGCCGACCGGGAGCCAGGACCCCGGCGGCCGGAGGAGGAGAGCCCCATGGCCGAGCTGAAGGGAAGCCAGACCGAGAAGAACCTGCTCACCGCGTTCGCCGGGGAGTCCCAGGCCCGCAACCGCTACACCTTCGCGGCGAGCCAGGCCCGCAAGGAAGGGCTCGAGGCCATCGCCGCAGTCTTCGAGGAGACGGCCAACCACGAGAAGGAGCACGCCAAGCGCCTGTTCGGCCTGCTGCCGGGCGGCGAGGTGACCATCGCGGCGGCCTTCCCCGCGGGCGTCGTCGGCACCACCGCGCACAACCTCCGGGAGGCCGCGGCCGGCGAGCACCACGAGCACAGCGCCATGTACCCCGAGTTCGCCGCGGTCGCTCGTCAGGAAGGCTTCACCGCCGCGGCGGTGCTCTTCGAGAGCATCGCCAAGGCCGAGACCTACCACGAGGAGCGCTTCCTGGCCCTGCTCGCCAACCTCGAGGCCGGCCAGGTCTTCCAGCGGTCCGAGCCGGTGGTCTGGCGCTGCCGGAACTGCGGCTACAGCCACGTCGGCACCACTGCGCCCAAGGCCTGCCCGGCCTGCGCCCACCCCCAGGCCTACTTCGAGATCGGCCACACCGCCTGGTGACGGCCGGGCCGCGGGGCGCCCGCCGAGCCGGGCGCGCCGTGACCGTGAGCCCCCCCCTTGCGCTGGGCCTGGCCGCTCCCTACCCTTGTCCCATCACAGTGCGCGCGTCGCCGGCGGGTTTCGTACGCCTTGACTGCTCCTGCCGGCCGGTCGGAGGGGACGATGCCCATCAGGAATTCCCTTCTTCTCTCGGGGGGTTGGCTTGCCCTGGTCCTGGCGCTCGGGGGGCAGCTCGGCTGCGCCGCGGACCCGCCCCCGGCCCCCCCCGGGGCCGCGCCCGCGACCGCCACGGTCGCGACCTACGAGCTCCTCCAGCAGGTCGAGGAGCGGCCGCGCTGGGCCCTCGAGTACGGCGGAGAGTTCTGGCGCGCCGCCGTCCCCGCCCCTCCCCCGGTGGCCGCGCCCGCCGTCCGCCCGGAGCGTGAGGCCCGGCCCGCCGGGCTCGACCTGGCGAGCGTCATCGACCGCGTGAGCCATGCCGTGAAGCCGACCGCCGACGGCCAGGGCCTCTTCGTCGAGGGCCAGGGCTACCGGGCCGAGTTCGCGGGATCCGGCCTGCGCTTCTCACCCTACCGCCCTGGCGAGCCGGCAACCAGCGAGCCGGCCACGGCGACCGAAACCCCGACGCGCGCGGGCCCTCCGACGCGTCCGGCCGCCACCGCGGGCGCGCTCCCCGATCCCGCCACCCGGTTCACCCTCGTCACGCAGCGCGTGCGCGTCGGCGAGCAGGAGCTCTACCGCGCAGAGGCCGCCACGGTGCCCTGGTCGGCCCTGGGCAACACGGTGCAAGGCTTGCTCGACCCGGACAGCGGGCTCGTCGAGCACTACCAGACCCGGGCCGCGGGGGTCGAGCTGAGCTGGATCTGGCCCCGGCGTCCGGCGGGCGCGGGGGACGCCGTCGTCGAGCTCGGCTTCGACGGGCTCACCTACCTCGGACAGAGCCCGGCCGGCCTTCACTTCGGTGACGAGGCGGGCGTGGCCCGGGTCCGGCTGGGCCAGGTCGAGCTGGTGGACGCCGCGGGCGTGCGCACTCCCCTGGCCGTGGAGGTCGCGGGCACGACCCTGCGCATCGCCGTCGCGGCGGAGCTTTTGGCCACGGCCACCTACCCCCTGGCCATCGACCCCGAGATCGGCCCCGAGTTCGGCCTGGACGTCCCGGTGAGCGGGGCCACGGCCTGGGGCCAGTACTTCCCGGCGCTCGCGTTCTCCGACACGGACTCCCGGGCCCTGGTCGCCTGGGCCGACGTGCGCTCCGCCTACCTGGTCGACATCTACGCCACCCGGCTCGACTTCGGCCGGCAACTGCGCATCCTCGACCCCAGCGGCCTGCGCATCGCCACGGCCTCACCAGGGATGACTTCCGGCCCGACGGTCGCGTTCGGCAACGACCTGTTCCTCGTCGCCTGGGAGGCCGCGGGCGTCGACTTCGACGTCTTCGCGGCCCGGGTCGCGCGCGACGGACGCGTGCTGGACCAGGAGCCGATCCCGGTGAGCCAGGCCCCCGGCGACCAGCGCCAGCCGGTGGTCGCCTTCGGTGGCGCGAGCTTCCTGCTGGCCTGGGAGGACGGCCGCAACGGCAACGTCGACGTCTACGCGGCCCGCCTGCTCCCCGAGGACGGGAGCCTGCTCGACCCCGATGGCTTCCCGGTCGCCGCCACCGGCCTGAAGGAGACCTCGCCGGCCTTGGCCACCGCCGCCAAGGACTATCTGGTGGCATGGGAGGTTCGCGGCGAGGGCACCGGGCTCGATCTGCTCGCCGCGCCTGTCCAGAAGGACGGCAAGGTGGGGAATGTCTTCGTGCTGTCCGGCGCCCCGCGGGACCAGAGCGAGCCGTCCCTGGTCGGGGGCGCGCTGGGCTACCTCGCGACCTGGACGGATCAGCGGAACAACTACTACGAGATCTACGGTGCCCGGGTGACCTCCGAGGGCGTCCTGAAGGACCCCGCGGGCCTCGATCTCGTGCGGTTCGAATCCCAGCAGGCCATGTCGTCCGTGACCTATGGCCCAACCTCTGGGTACTTCTTCTCCTGGATCGACTACCGGAACCAGAACTGGGACATCTACGGCGCCGGGTTCGACTACGCGAGCGGCACGGTGACGAACCCGACCGGGGTGGCCCTCTGCACCGTCCCGGGGGACCAGACCGAGCCGGCGACCATGGCCACCAACGGCAGCGTCGTCTTCACCGTCTGGATGGATCCCCGGGAAGCCGACTACGACATCTATGGCGCACGCTACGACGTCGAGCTCGGCGCGCGCCTCGAGCCCGAGGGGGTGCTGCTGTCGACCTCTGCGGACACGCAGTCCTCGCCCGCGGTCGCCTACTACAAGGGTGTCCAGAACCCCTTCTACGAGGTCGTCTGGGAGGACTTCCGCAACGGGAGCTGGGAGATCTACGGGGCGCGCGTCGACGCCCAGGGCGAGCCCCTCGACGTGTCCGCGACGGCCATCGCCACCGGGCCGGGCGACCAGCGGCTGCCCACCGTCGGTGCGCTCCCGGCCGGGGCCGCGCAGCTCGGCGCCTTGTTCGTGGCCTGGCAGGACACGCGCAACCTCGCCGCGACGGGCGCCGACATCTACGGCACTCCCCTCGACAACCGGGGGCGCCCGACCGTGGCCAACGGCCTCCCCCTCTGCACCGCCCAGGGCTTCCAGGGCCGGCCGGCCGGCGCCTGCGGCACCTCCTCCTGCCTGGTGGCCTGGGAGGACCAGCGCAACGGCGCCGACAACAGCGACATCTACGCCTTGCAGGTCACCGCGCTCGGCAACACCGAGCTGAAGGTCGCCGCCGCCGCCGGTGCCCAGACCAACGTCGCGCTCGCCTGGGGCAGCACCAGCTACCTGCTGGCCTGGGAGGACCAGCGCAACGACGGCTCCGCGGTCGACATCTACGGCGCCCGCGTCGATGGCACGGGGGTGCTCGATCCCGAGGGCCGGATGATCGCGCAGGAGGTCAACGCGCAGCTCGCGCCGGCCGTGGCCTACGGTCGCGCCTCCTTCAGCAACGTCGACTACTTCCTGGTGGTGTGGGAGGACGAATCCAGCGACGCCGGCGACATCCGCGGGCGGCGGCTCGTCCCGGCCACGGGGAACATCGTCGAGCGCACCCCCCTGGCCATCGCCCCCCTGGCCGGCGTCCAGAAGGAGCCGGCCGTCTCCTTCGGCGGGGCCAACTTCCTGGTCGCCTGGGAGGAGGAGGCCGGACCGACGAGCCTGATCGCCGGGGCCCGGGTGCGCCTGGACGGGACGGTGCTCGGCCCGGCGACCTTCGGCCTCACCAAGGGCGAGCCGACCATCGGGGAGCACCTCCCGGCCCTCGCCTCGGACGGCCTCGCGCACCACCTGTTGACCTACATCCGCTTCGCGGAGCCGGCCCCGGAGGGGGCGATCCGCCTGGGCGCCCGGCTGATCACCGAGCTGCCCAACGAGCAGCCCAACGCCTTCCCGCAGCAGGTCGCGACCAAGGAGGACACGCCCCTGGACATCACCTTGCAGGGCGTGGACCTCGACAGCGACCCGCTGACCTACCGGATCTCGACCCCACCGGCCAACGGAGAGGTCTCCGGCACCCCGCCCGACGTGACCTACACGCCCCGGGCCGACTGGTCCGGCGAGGACTCGTTCGCCTTCGTCGTCAACGACGGCAAGATCGACTCCCAGCCGGCCACCGTCACGATCGCGGTCGCACCGGTGAACGACGCGCCGGTCGCCACCCCCCAGCAGCTCGGCACCCTGGAGGACACGCCCGTCCTCGTGACCCTGCAGAGCACGGACGTGGACGGAGACCCCCTGACCTTCGTCATCGACGTCCCGCCGAGCCATGGCGTGCTGTCCGGTGACCCGCCCACGGTGACCTACACCCCGTCGACCAACTGGTCGGGGACCGACAGCTTCACCTTCGTCGCGTTCGACGGCCTCCTGAAGAGCGCGCCGGCCACCGTGACCCTCGAGGTCAAGGCGGTCAACGATCCCCCCGTGGCCGACCCCCAGAGCGTCACGACGCGCGAGGACACCCCCCTGGCGATCCTGCTGACGGGCTCCGACGTCGAGGACCGGCTGCTCGCCTTCGCCATCGTGAGCGGCCCCACGCACGGGAAGCTCTCCGGCACCCCGCCCAGCGTCACCTACACCCCCGCGGCCAACTACCACGGCCGGGACGGCTTCGTGTTCCGGGTGACCGACCGGGGCGGGCTGTCCGGCGAGGCCCCGGTGACGATCACCGTGACCCCGCTCAACGACCCGCCCGTGGCCAAGGACCTCCTGGTCACCACCGATGAGGACACCCCGGTGCCCATCACCCTCACGGGTGCGGACCCGGACGGCGACCCGCTGACCTTCAGCCTCCGCACCAAGCCCCAAAACGGCCTACTCGAGGGGGACCCGCCGCAGCTCCGCTACGTGCCGCGGGCCGACTGGAGCGGCAGCGACGACTTCACCTACGTCGCCAACGACGGCCAGGTGGACTCCCTGCCGGCGACGGTGACGATCACCGTCCGGGCGGTGAACGATCCCCCCGTCGCGCTCGACGGGACGGCCACCACCCCCGAGGACACGGCGGTCCAGGTCACCTTGCAGGCCAAGGACCCCGACAGCGAGCACCTGAGCTTCGCCATCGTCCGCCAGCCGGCCCACGGGACGCTCTCGGGCAACGGGGCCAGCCGCACCTACCGCCCCGACCTGAACTGGTCGG
The DNA here is from genome assembly GCA_034005005.1 of Myxococcota bacterium. Classification (GTDB taxonomy): domain Bacteria; phylum Myxococcota_A; class JAVEVO01; order JAVEVO01; family JAVEVO01; genus JAVEVO01. The sequence goes on along the minus strand of JAVEVO010000005.1, from coordinate 82,914 downwards.
GCACGGACACGTTCACCTTCCAGGCCAGCGACGGGCAGCACGACTCCAACGTCGCCACGATCACGATCAACGTGACGCCGGTCAACGACCGCCCCGTGGCTTACTCCCAGCAAGTGACGACCCCCGAGGACACCCCCCGGGCGATCACCCTCGGCGGCCGCGACCCCGAGGGGCAGCCCTTCACCTTCAAGGTGCTGAGCCCGCCCGCCAACGGCGTGCTGAGCGGCGTGGCGCCGGCCTTGACCTACACGCCGAACCCCAACTGGAGCGGGATCGATCGCTTCACGTTCCAGACCAACGACGGCGAGCTCGACTCCAACATCGCCACCGTCACCGTGACCGTCACCCCGGTCAACGACCCGCCGGTGGCCGACCCCCAGACCGTCGCGACGGAGCTCGACACCCCGGTCGCCATCCTGCTGACCGGGTCGGACGTCGACGGCGACCTGCTGACCTTCGCGATCACCGTCGACCCGACCAACGGCAGCCTCCTCGGCCTCCCGCCCGAGGTGACCTACCGCCCCCGGCGGGGCTTCTCGGGCAAGGACACGTTCACCTTCCAGGTCTCCGACGGCAAGCTCACCGCGGAGGCGGTCGTGACGGTCCTCGTGAACTACGGCAACCGCCCGCCCCGCGCCGACTCCCAGGAGGTGCAGACCGACGAGGACCAGCCGCTGGACATCGTCCTCACCGGCTCCGACCCGGAGGGCCAGCCCCTGGCCTTCAAGATCGTCTCGCAGCCCCTCAACGGGACCCTCGCGGGCGAGGGTGCGAACTGGACCTACACCCCGACACCGAACTACGCCGGAGCCGATGGCTTCACCTTCCTGGTCAGCGACGGTGAGCTCGAGTCCCGCCCCGCGACCGTCGCGATCGAGGTCATCCCGGTGAACGACCCGCCCGTCCCGGTCGATCAGGTCGTGACGACCCCCGAGGACACCGGCCTGCCCCTCGTGCTCGGCGCGAGCGACGTCGAGGGAGACGAAATCATCTTCGAGATCGGTGAGTTGCCAGCAAACGGCACCTTGACCGGCGAGCCGCCGGACATCACCTACCGGCCACGGGCCGACTTCTTCGGCGAGGACAGCTTCACCTTCCGGGCCAGCGACGGGCAGGACGTCGGCGAGGGCAAGGTCGTCGTCAAGGTGACCCCGGTCAACGACGCGCCGGTGGCCCTGGCCTCGTCCGTGCTGACCCTCGAGGACACCCCGGTGGAGGTGCCGCTCGGCGCGCTCGACGTCGACGAGGACCCGCTGACCTTCCGCGTGGTGGCCGCGCCCCAGCACGGGAAGCTGGAGGGTGTCGCGCCGGCGCTGATCTACGTGCCGGCCGCCGACTACGCCGGCCCGGACGCGTTCACCTTCGAGGTCACGGACGGCGAGCTGACCTCGGCGCCGGCCACGGTGACGCTCACCGTCAAGCCCGTCAACGATGCGCCCGTCGCCGGTCTCCTCGAGGTGGTCCTGGACGAGGACGGCAAGGCCAGCTTCGTGCTGCCGGCCAAGGACGTCGACGGGGACCCGCTGACCTACACCTTGCTCGAGCGGCCGGAGAACGGTGCCCTCGACGGGGAGCCGCCCCTGCTCACCTATATCCCCCGGGCCGACTGGTCCGGCGGGGACCGGCTGACCTTCCTGGTCAGCGACGGCGAGCTCCAGTCGGCCAGCGGCGAGGTGAAGCTCCTGGTGACGCCGGTCAACGACGCGCCGCGGGCAGACCCCCTGCTGGTGGAAACGCACGAGGACACCCTCGTCGCGGTGGTCTTCACCGGCCAAGACGTGGAGGGGTCCCCGCTCTCCTTCGCCGTGGTCGGCGCGCCCGCGCACGGCAGCCTGACGGGCGAGGGGGCCGAGTGGATCTACACGCCGGCGCTCAACTACTCGGGGACCGACACGTTCACCTACAAGGCCTCCGACGGCGAGCTGGACTCGCCGCCGGCCACGGTGACCGTGACCATCGTACCAGTCAACGACGCGCCCGTCGCGACCGACCAGCGCGTGACGACCCCGGAGGAGACCCCCGTGGCGATCCTCCTCGGCGGCAGCGACCAGGAGGGAGACGAGCTGACCTTCCAGGTCACGACCGGGCCGGCCAACGGCACCCTGACGGGTGAGCCGCCGGCGCTGACCTACACCCCGGCCGCGGACTTCTCCGGCACCGACAGCCTCACCTTCCAGGCCAGCGACGGGACCGACCTCTCGGCCCCCGCCACGGTGACGATCACGGTGACCAACGTCAACGACCGCCCCCGCGCCCTGTCCCAGGAGGTCACGACCGACGAGGACCTCCCCGTGGCGATCACCCTGGCCGGCGAGGACGTGGACGGGGATCCCCTGTCGTACGCGATCGTCACCGGGCCCAGCCACGGCACCCTCCGCGGCACGCCGCCCGACCTCACCTACGTGCCGGTCGCCAACTACGAGGGGGCGGATTCCTTCACCTTCCTGGTCGACGACGGGACCCTCTCCTCCCTGCCGGCGATGGTCTCCCTCGTCGTCCGCCCGATCAACGACGCGCCCGTGGCCCGACCGCAGTCGGTGAACACCCCCGAGGACACGGCCGTCGGCATCCAGCTCGTCGGCGAGGACCAGGAGGGGCGCCCCCTGCAGTACGCCCTGGTCGGGCGGCCGGTCCACGGCGAGCTCAGCGGCGCGCCGCCCGCACTCACCTACACGCCGGCTCCCAACTACGCCGGGCCCGACTCCTTCGCCTTCACGGTCAGCGACGGCGAGCTGACCTCTCCCGAGGCCACGATCTCCATTACCGTGACGCCGGTGAACGACCCGCCGGTCGCCCGCGACCTCTCCCTGGTGGCCTATGCCGAGGAGAGCCTGCCGGTCAGCCTGCGTGGCGAGGACCCGGACGGCGACCTGCTGACCTACACCGTGCTCACCCAGCCGGCCCACGGCGCGCTCTCGGGCACGGGCGCCGAGCTGCTGTACCTGGCCGCTGATGGGTACCTTGGTCCCGACTCCTTCACCTATCAGGTCAACGACGGCCAGCTCGACTCCGCACCGGCGACGGTGAGCCTCACCGTGCGGCCCGCGGCCTCCCCCCCGGTCTTCGTCGACCCGACCCCCGAGGGCACCCTCACCGTCACCGAGGGCGAACAGCTCGCGTTCCGGCTGGTCGCCACCGACCTCCCCGGCACCGAGCTGGTCTACGGGGTGGAGCCGCTCTTCACCGGCGCGACGTTCGATCCGGCGACGGGCGAGTTCCGCTGGACCCCGACCTGGCGCGACGCCGGGACCTACACCGTGATCCTCTCGGCCTCCGACGGCTTCGACACGACCACCCGGGAGATCACCGTCGTGGTCCTCTTCCTCGACGGGGACGAGGACACCTTGCCCGACACCTGGGAGGACGAGGTCGGACTCGACCCGACCCTCGTCGACAGTGACGGCGACCTGATCACAGACGCCCACGAGGTGGGAGAGGACCTCGACCACCCGCGCAACGGCGACCTCGACGAGCACCTCGACGCGCTGGACCTGGACTCGGACGACGATGGCGTGAGCGACCGGGACGAGGCCGGGGACGAGGACCTGGCGACGCCGCCCGTCGACACGGACGACGACGGCCTGCCCGATTACCGTGACCCGGACGCGGACGATGACGGGGTCGACGATGGGGACGACAACTGCCGCACCGTCGGCAACCCCGAGCAGGAGGACCTGGACGAGGACGGGCTCGGGGACCTCTGTGACGAGGATCGGGACGGCGACGGGCTGACCGACGCGCAAGAGCTCGAGCTGGGCACGGAGCCGGCCGATCCCGACAGCGACGACGACACGATCCGCGACGACCAGGAGGTCGGTCCCGACCCGACCACCCCCCTGGCCAGCGACGACGACGGGGTGATCGATGCGCTGGACGACGACTCGGACGGGGACGGCCTCCTCGACCTCGAGGAGGCGGGCGACGAGGACCTCGGCACACCGCCCATCGACACCGACCTGGACGGGCTGCCCGACTACCGTGACCCCGACTCCGACGACGACGGGGTCGAGGATCGCGAGGACAACTGCCGGCTGGTGGTCAACCCGGAGCAGGAGGACACCGACGAGGACGGCCTCGGCGATCTCTGCGAGGGCGATCTGGACGGTGATGGGGTGCTCGACGAGCAGGACAACTGCCCACGCCTCGCCAACGCCGATCAGGCCGACCTCGACGAGGACGGCCTCGGCGACCTCTGCGACCCGGACGACGACGGGGACGGGGTCGAGGACCTGCAGGACAACTGCCCGGTCGTGGCCAACCCCGACCAGGCCGACGAGGACGAGGACGGCCTCGGCAACCTCTGCGACATCACCATCGACGACCGGGACGAGGACGGAGTGGCCGACGAGGACGACAACTGCCCCGACGTCGCCAACCCCGACCAGGCCGACGCGGACCAGGACGGCGTCGGCGACCTCTGCGACATCACCATCGACGACCGGGACGAGGACGGGGTGGCCGACGAGGACGACAACTGCCCCGACGTCGCCAACCCCGACCAGGCCGACGCGGACGAGGACGGCGTCGGCGACCTCTGCGACGCGCCGCCCGCCGACCGGGACGAGGACGGGGTGCCCGACGACGAGGACAACTGCCCCGACAAGGCCAACACCGACCAGGGCGACCTCGACGAGGACGGGGTCGGTGACGTCTGCGACCTGAACGGCGGCGACGAGGGGGCCCTCGTGGGCGGGGGCGGGAGCGACTGCAGTTGCCGGACCACGGGCCTGCCCGCGGGTCAGGGAGCCTCCTTGCTCCTCACGGGGCTGCTCTTGCTCGGCCTGCGCCGGCGACGGTGAAGAGCGCGCCTCGCCGGCCGGTGACGGACGGCGGGACGCCGGCAGGAGACGGGATGGGTTCTCGGCCAGCGGCTGCGGCGGCCCTGCTCTTGCTGCTCGGGGCGGGCTGTGCGCCCGACGTGCCGGCCGACGCGGGCGACCTCGCGGCCGCCCAGCCCGACACCCACCCACCGGACCAGGGACTGGGCCCGGCCACCTCGGACCTGGCCCCCGACGGGGACCTCGCCTCCCCGGCAGATGGTCCCCGGGGAGGCGGCGACGCGGCCGACGCCGCCGACCTCTCGCCCGCAGCCGACGCGGCCGACGCGGCCGACGGGGGGGAGGCGGACCTCGGGCCGCCCGCGGGCTGCCTCCCCTTCCCGGCGGGCGCCGACGTCGCCCGGGTGCGGTACGAGCCCCAGGCCCGCCCGGCCGGGCTGCCCTTCCCCTACGACTACTACCGGCAGCCCGCCGCCGGCCCGACCGGTGGCCGCCTGCTGTTCGACGACGAGTGGCGCTCGGCGGCCCTGCTCGCCCCGATCTTCGCCACCTTCCCCGGCTATCGCGAGGGCCTCGCCCGCCTCGACGGCTTCGGCGCGTACGCCTGGATCTCCATGGAGCTCCTGGGGGCGACGCCCCCCGTGGGCTGGACCCTGACCCTGGCCGACTCCGTCGCTCCCGGCTCGCCGGTGGCCCTGCACCTCTGGGACGGTGAGCGGATCACCGCCCGCCTGGCGGTGGAGGCGACGGTCCGCGCGCTGACCACCCGGGAGGGCGCGCGGCGCACCACCCTCGACCTGCTCCCCGGCACCCCGCTCCCCGACGGGGCCCGGGTCCTGGTCACGGTGAGCCGCCTCCTGCGCAACGCCGCCGGTGGAGCCGTGGGGCCCGATCAGGCCTTCGCCGTCGTCGCCGGCTGCGCCCCCCTGCCCGCGGAGCCGGCCCTCGCCGCGCTCCTGCGCGGAGAGCGGGAACGCCTGCGACCGGCCTTCGACGCCCTGGCCGCCGCCGGTCTGGCGCGCCGGGACCTGGCCGTGGCCTTCGACTTCACCGTCGGGCGCCCCCGGGAGGCGCTGCTCCACGCCGGGCGCTGGCTGCAGGAGGAGCTGCCCCCCGAGCTCCCGGAGGTCGCCCTGGATGGCACCGCCGGGGGCGGGCCCGCCTGGACCCGGCCCGGCGATCCGGACTTCCCCGCCCGCATCGTGCCGGGCGCGGCGGTGTCCGGGCTGGTGCGGGGCCACTTCTGGCGACGCGATCTCCGGGACCCCACGGTGGCCGGAGGTACTTTCGTCACGGACGCCACCGGGAAGCCCGTGCTCCACCACCGGGAGCCCGTGGCCTTCTGGCTCGCCCTCCCGGCCCGGCCGGCCCGGGGGCCCTACCCGCTGGCCTTGCTGGTCCACGGGATCAACGCCAGCCGGGAGCAGGCCCTCGACCTCGCCGGGCCCCTGGCCGCGGCGGGGATCGCCTCCTGCGCGTTCGACCTGCCCGAGCACGGCGAGGACGGCAGCGGGATGCCGGCCTTCATCCGGGCCGCGGAGCCGCTGGCGATCCGTGACAACTTCCGCCAGGCCGCGCTCGACGTGCTCACCGCCCGGCTGCTCTTGCGCCGCTGGGCCGAGGAGGGGGCCGACCTGCTGCCCCCCGGGGGGGACGGGAGCGCGGACCTGACCCCCGGGCCGATGGTGCTCGTGGGCAACTCCCTCGGGGCGATGGTCTCCCTGCTCGGCCTGGGCCTGGCCGACGGCCAGCCGGGAGCGGCGGTGCTGGCGGTCGGCGGCGGGGGCCTGCTCCACTGGCTCGGGGACTTCCTGCAGCTCTACCTGGGGGCGGACGCGCTCCGGCTGGAAGAGCTGCACGCGCTCCGGCTGCTCATCGGGCAGCTCCTCGCCGGGGCCGAGCCCTTGCTGCTCGCCGAGCAGAGCCGCCCGGCCAGTGTCCCGGGGCTCGGTGGTGCGCGGCAGATGCTGCTGCTCGAGGCGGAGCACGACCGGATCATGCCCCACCTCAGCATGGTGGTGGCCGCCCGGACCCTGCAGCTCCCCTTGCTGCAGCCGGCGGTCTTCCCACGGCCCGACTTCCCCGCCCAGCCCCCCGGGACGACCGACAGCGGCTGGCTCCAGCTCGCCGGTGCCTGGCACGACGTGGTCTACAACGAGGGTGGGACCGAAGTCACGCTCACACGGGCCACACACGGGACGATCGTCCGTTACCTCACCAGCTTCCTCGCGACCGGCGAGGCGTGCATCGAGCCCCCGGATCCTGAGGGCCAGGACGCCTCCCGGCCCTCGGCCGGGCCGTAGCCGCGAGGGCGCCCGCCGCGGACGCGTCGGGGGCGAGTCAGCCCGGCTCGCCCGGGGCCGCGCGCCAGCGGGGGACGAGGTGGAGCAGCTCGATGCCGAGCTGGGCCGCAGCCTCCGCGGTGCGCGGATCGCCGTAGGGCTCGGCGAAGACGATCCGGCGGATCCCGGCGTTGGCGAGCAGGCGGAAGCAGCTCCAGCACGGGGACGCCGTGCAGTAGCAGGTGGCGCCGTCGATGGCCACACCGTTCTTGGCGGCCTGGACGATGGCGTTGGCCTCGGCGTGGATCGTCCGCACGCAGTGGTCGCCCTCCAGCAGGTGACCGACCTCGTCGCAGTGCGGCAGACCGCGCACCGAGCCGTTGTAGCCGGTGGAGAGGATCGTCCGGTCCCGCACGAGCAGGGCGCCGACGTGCCGGCGGTCGCAGGTCGCCCGGGTCGCGGCGGTGAAGGCGATCTCGAGGAAGTACTCGTCCCAGCTCAGCCGGCCGCTCATCGTCCGGCCTCGGCAGCGCCGAGCCGACGCAAGGCCTGCTGCACCGCGGTCCGGCCGGGGTCGTCCAGGGAGGCGAGCTCGAGGAAGCGGCGGTAGGCCTGGATCGCATCGTCCCGCCGGTCGGAGAGCTCGAGGGCCATGGCCAGGTTGAAGTGGTGATCGGCCCGCAGGGGCTTGAGCCCGACGGCCCGCTTGAAGGAGGCGACCGCCTCGATGGCCATGCCCTGGTCGAGGTACAGCACGCCCTGGAGGTTGTGCGCCTCGGCGAGGCCTGGGTCACGCTCCAGCAACCGGCGGACGATCCCCTCGGCCTGGGTGCTCCGCCCCCGGTGAGACTCGGCGATGGCCAGGTTGAGCCAGGCCTGCCGGTGGCGGGGATCGAGCCGCACGACCTCGCGGTACTGCGTCGCGGCCTCGGCGTGGCGGCGCTGGCGGGCGTAGAGGTTGCCGAGGTTGAAGCGCGCGATGGCGTTGCCCAGATCGGCGCGCAGGGCCGCGCCGAGGGCCTGCTCCGCGTCCGCGTCCTTGTCCTGGCCCGAGAGCGCCGCCGCGACGAAGACCCAGGCCATGGACGCCGTGCGGGAGGCGGCCGGGAGCTGCACGGCCGGGTCGAGCAGGCGGTCGGCCCCGGGAACCGAGGCGATCACCTGACGCGCCGCGGCCTCGGCCTCGGCGAACCGGCGCTCGCCCAGCGCCCGGCGGGCTTGCCGCAGGTCGGCCCGCTGCCCTTCCAGCGCCTGCAGGTAAGGGTTCTGCTCGGTGTCCGCGCCCTCGACGGTGACGCAGGCGGAGAGCCCGGCGAGCACGACCCCCAGGAGGGGGAGCCCCCACCGGCAGCCGGCCGGCGAGAGGAGGCGGACGAGTGCGGGAGCCATGGTCTACCCTCCGACAGCCGCCTCCGGCGGCTGCTTCACTTCATCTCGTTGTAGCGCCGGATCACCTCGTTGGTCAGGTCCAGCGAGGGCAGGGCATAGAGGATCGCGTTCTCGCCCTTGTTGAGGATGAAGGTGAACTCCTGCGTCCGACCGATGTCCGCGAGGACCCGCTCCATCTTGTCGAGGATCTTCTTCATCGCCTCGGCCTGCTTCTTGCCGAGGTCCTTCTGGTGCTCCATGAGGGCGCTCTGGAAGTCGACGAGCTTGCGCTGGAGCTCCTGCTCGGTCTGTTGACGAGCCTCGGGGGTCATCAGCAGCCGACGGGCATCATAGTCGGCCTTGCTCCGCTCCAGATCGTCCTGCTTCTTCTTGAGCTCGTCCTGCTTCTTCTTGAAGATGCCCTCGAGCTGGAGCTTGGTCTTCTTGCCGTCCTCCGTCTCGTAGATGGCCCGCTCGAGATCGACGTAGCCGATCTTGATCTTGGTCTGAGCTTGAGCGACACCGTCCATGCCCATGATGAAGAGCAGAGACGCGGCCAGGATTCCGGTAGCTGTTTTGAACGTCATGGAGTATCTCCCCTCGATCAGAAATTGCCGATCGTGAACTCGAATGGAGAGTAAGTCACACCGGGCTCGGGATTGTAAGGGAAGCCCCACTCGAACCGCAGTGGACCGATGGGCGAAAACCAACGAAATCCGAATCCCCAGCTTGCCTTCAGACCATTCCAGAGTCGCTCGGGATCAGCAAGAATGGTCGTATCGGTCTGATAACCCCACCCAGCATCCGTGAAGATCACACCCTGGATACCGACCTGCTGGAAGATCGGGAACGTCAGCTCGAAGTTCAAGGTGACCTGCTCGGTCCCGCCGACCTTCACGGCGACGAGGGGATCGTCGGCGTTGCTGCCCGAGCGCCACTGGTAGTCGCACAGGGAGCGGAGCTGGAAGCCACGCACCGACTGGATCCCGCCCGGACAGAAGCGCTCGAACTCCGGGATGGCCCGTGTCCCCAGGGGGCGCACGAGGCCGTACTCGGCCCGGGCCATCGCGACCAGCTTCCAGAGGAGCCGCTGGTAGTAGCGCACGCTGAAGACCGAGCGGGAGAACTCGTTCTCGGAGAGCAGCCAGTCGTCGGCGATCTCCTGGGTGGCATAGGTCCAGATCCCGGAAGACGGCAGCCAGCGATCGTTGCGGGTGTCGTAGCTGATCATCCCCTTGATGCTGGAGGTCCGGCCCGACTCCGACTCCCAGGGTCGGCCGCTGCGCTCGAAGTTCATCAAGGCGTTCTCGTAGGTGAAGGAGACCTGCAGGTCGTCGGTGAGCTGGTACCCGAGGGTGAGGCTGCCGCCGGTCGACCCCTGGACGATGTCGCCGTAGTCATACTCGTAGTGGAAGATGTCGAAGGAGAACAACCAGTTGGTGTCGAGGAAGCGGGGCTCGCCGAAGTGGAGGTTGAAGTACTGGCGGATGCTGCTCAGGGTGGCCTGCAACGACAGGGACTGGCCACGCCCGAGGAGGTTGGTCTGGGAGATCTGGGCCGTCCCGATGATGCTCTCCATGGAGGAGAGGCCGGCGCCGACCTGGAACGTGCCGGTCTGGCGCTCCTTGATCTCGACCTGGACGTCCATGAGGTCGTCGCTCGCGCCGCGCTGGGTGGTGATCTCCACCGTCTCGAAGAAGCCGAGCCGGGTGACGTTGCGCTTGCTGAGCTGGATCGCCGATTCGCTGTACAGATCCCCCTCGTAGATGCGCAGCTCCCGCCGCAGCACCTTGTCCCGGGTCTTGTCGTTGCCGACCATCCGGATCCGCCCGAAGTGGACGAGGCTCCCCTTCTGGACCTGCAGGTTGAGGTCGATGATGCGCGTCTCGTCGTTGGTCTTGGTGAGGGGGTTCACGTTGGCGTGGGCATACCCCTTGTCCTTGTACCAGTTGGCGAGACGCTCCATGTTCTCGAACAGCTTGCCCCGATCGAAGATCTCACCCGATTCGAAGGTCAGCATCTTCCGCAGGTCGGCCTCGTTGTCCATGAGATCGCCCGACAGCTCGATTCCGCCGATCTTGTACTGCTCGCCCTCCTGGATGCTGATGGTGATGTAGATGTGCTCCTTGTCGGGGCTGAGCGTCACGACGGGCTCGGCGACCTTCACGTTGACGTAGCCGCGGTTCATGTAGAAGGCCTGGATCCGCAGCAGGTCCTGGTCGAACAGCTCCTGCTTGAAGTTCCCGGCCTGCGAGAGGAAGGAGTGGAACGACTGCTCCCGGGTCGCGATGTTCTCCTTGATCTCGTCGTCCTTGATCGCCTTGTTGCCGAGGAAGGAGATCTTCTGCACCCGGACCTTGGCGTGCTCGTTGACCAGGAACACCACGTCGACCTCGTGGGCCGAGAAGCGCTGGAGCCGGTACCCCACCTCGGCCAGAAAGTAGCCCTTCTCGGTGTACAAGTCCTTGATCTTCTGCTGGTTCCGGGTAACCTCCGCGACGTCCAGCACCGAGAACTGACGCAGGTTGACGACCTCCTTCAGGTCGTCCTCCGAGAGCTCGTCCAGCCCCTCGTAGCGGATCTCCCGGATCGCCGGCTTCTCTTGCACCACGAAGACGAGCCGGTGACCGTCCGCGACCGTCCGCAGCTCGACCCGGATGTCGTCGAAGTAGCCCAGGGAGTAGACCCGGCGCAGGTCCTCGGAGACCGTCCGCTCGTCGAGGGGGGCCCCGGCGCGGCTGCGCAGCACGCCGCGCACGGCCTCGGCCTCGGCCCGCCGGTTGCCCTCCACGCTCACCTCGGTGACCACCGACCGCCGCTCGAGCGCCTCGTCCGGCTCCTGAGCCCGGGCCGGACGCAGACCACCCAGCAGCCCCGCGATCCCGGCGACCAGGATGGCCGCGACCACGCCCCCCTGCCGCAGGCCCCTGCGCCCCGGCGACCTTCCACAGACCTCAATCACCGGTCACCTCCGCGGCGAACGCCCGCTCCTCCCCGGTCATCCGACGTAGCTGTCCGCCCTCGAGGAGGAAGCGGAGGGGCATCCGCCGGGCGAGCCGCTGGTCATGCGTCACCATCACCACCGCGATCCCCAGCTCGGCGTTGAGCTGGAGGAGGAGCTCGTGGATCGCCCGGCCGGTGTCGGGATCGAGGTTGCCGGTCGGCTCGTCCGCGAGGAGCAGGGGCGGGTTCATCACCAGGGCCCGGGCCAAGGCGACGCGCTGCAGCTCGCCGCCGGAGAGCTGCCCGGGCCGATGCTCCAGCCGGTCGGCCAGACCGACCCGTCGCAACACCTCCCGGGCGCGACGCAAGGCTTCTTGCCGGTCCAGGCGACGGATCAGCGCCGGCATCGCGACGTTCTCCTCGGCCGAGAACTCGGGGAGGAGGTGGTGAAACTGAAAAACGAATCCGATCATGGAGTTACGGAACGAGGCCAGCTCACTGGAGGTCATCCGGGTGACCTCCACCCCGTCGAACAGGATGGCCCCCCGGGACGGTGCATCCAGGGTGCCGAGGACTTGCAGCAGGGTCGACTTGCCGACGCCCGAGGCGCCGACGACGCTGGCGAGGGAGCCACGCGCCAGGGACCAGCTCAGGTCGCGCAGCACCTCGATCCGCTTCGGCCCCATCTCGAAGGTCTTCCACAGGCCCCGCACCTCGAGCAGGGGGGGGCTGACGGCGGGCTTGGCAGCGGGGTCACTCATGGCGCAGCCCCTCGGCGGGCAGCAGCCGCGCGGCGAGACGTGACGGGTACAGGGTGGCGAGGAAGCTGATCAGCAGGGCCGACAGGGCGATCAGCCCGATGTCGAGGGCCCTGAGCTCCACGGGCAGGCGGTCGATGTAGTAGACGTCCTGATCGAGGGGGATGCCGAAGCGCGAGATGAGCAGACAGGTCGCCACGCCGCCGAGGACACCGAGGACCATCCCGACGAGACCGATGAGCATCCCCTCGGTCATGAAGATGCGGGCGATGCCCCGATCGGTGGTGCCGAGGGCCTTGAGGATGGCGACCTCCTTCTTCTTCTCGAGGACGACCATGATCAGGCTGGCGACGATGTTGAAGGAGGCGACGATGGTGACCAGGGTGAGGATGACGAACATCGCGATCTTCTCGAGCAGCAGGGCGGAGAAGAGCGAGCTGTTGAGGGCCTTCCAGTCCCGCAGCCGCAGTTCGGGGAGGTTCTGCCGCGCCCTGGTGAGGAGGGCGCTCACCCGGGGGGCGACGACGTCGGTCCGCTCGGGCTCGTCGAGGCGCAGCTCGATCCCGGAGACCTCGTCCCCGATGCCGAGGAAGCGCTGGGTTTCCCCGAGCGTGGCGTAGACCATCTTGGAGTCGTACTCGTACATCCCCGTGAAGAAGACGCCGGCGACCCGGAAGGTGCGGGTGCGGGGGATCGGGCCCGACGGCCCCAGGTCCCCGAGGGGGGAGACGATGCTGACCTCGTCGCCGACGAGCACGAGCAGGCTCTTCTTGAGCTCCGCCCCGATCAGCAGCCCGGGCAGCACCCGGTCGGGACCTGCGGTGTCGAAGGTCAACGGCGGCATCAGGCCCGCGCCGTCCTCGGCCGCGTCCGGGGCCGGGGCCTGGCGTGCCAGCTCTCCCGGCTGGACCACCGCGACGGCGCCCAGGGGGGTGCCCACCGGCTCTGGCTCCCCGCTCCCGCCCCGCGACAGCCCGGAGGAGGAGAAGCTCGGCCGGGGGATCTTCTCGGGGGCTGCGAGGTGCTCGAGGCGACCCTCGACGAGGGCGCTGTCGAGCCGGTTGACGACCCCCGCGTGCCGGCCGTCGATCCCCTTCAGCGCCACGCCCGCGAGGTTGATCGACGAGGAGATCATGACCTCGGTGCGTAAAAAGGGGCTCGCCCCCTGGACGTGCTCGAGCTGCTCGAGCTGCGGGACGAGCTCGGCGTACCCCGAGAAGTTGCCCCGGGGCCGATCCACGAGCAGGTGCGCGTAGGTCTCGAGGATCTTGCTGCGCAGATCGCCCTCGAACCCGGCCATGACCGCGATGACGACGATCAGCGCCCAGACGCCGATGGAGACGCCGGCGCAGGAGATCACGGTGATCACGGAGATGAAGTGGTTCTTCTTGCGTGAACCGAGGTAGCGCAGGGCGATGATGGTCTCGTAGACCATGGCCTCAGAGGTCTTCCCGGGGGCGGAGGAGGGGGAAGAGCACGACGTCCCGGATCGAGGGCTGGTCCGTCAGCAGCATGACCAGCCGGTCGATGCCGATGCCCTCCCCGGCGGTGGGCGGCATACCGTACTCCAGGGCGCGCACGTAGTCCTCGTCCATGCCGGGGGCCTCGTCGTCCCCGAGCCGGCGGGCCTCGACCTGGGCCTCGAACCGGCTCCGCTGGTCCTCCGGGTCGTTGAGCTCCGAGAAGCCGTTGGCGAGCTCCCGGCCGGCGACGTACAGCTCGAAGCGATCGACGAGGGTCGGGTCGGCCTCCTGCCGGCGGGACAGGGGCGAGACCTCCAGCGGGAAGTCCGTGAGGAAGGTCGGCTGCTGGAGCTGGGACTCGACGAGCAGATCGATGAGCTCCATGACCAGCTTCCCGGGCCCCATGTGGGGCGTCACGGTCAGACCGAGCGCGGTGGCCCGCTGCGCCAGGGCCTCCCGGTCTCCGAGGATCTCCCGGGGCAACCCGCCGAGCTCGACCGCGGCGTCCGCGACGGAGATCCGCCGCCAGGGTGGCGTGAGGTCGATCTCTTGCCCCTGGTACTGGATGCGGGTGGTCCCACAGACCTCACGCGCGAGCCCGGCGACCAGCTCCTCGGTGAGGTCCATCAGGTCGCGGTAGGTGGCGTAGCCCCAGTAGAACTCCAGCATCGTGAACTCGGGGCTGTGCTGCACCGAGATCCCCTCGTTGCGGAAGTTCTTGTTGATCTCGTAGACCCGGTCGAAGCCGCCGACGACGAGCCGCTTCAGGTACAGCTCGGGGGCGATGCGCATGAACAACTGGGTGTCCAGCGCGTTGTGGTGGGTGGTGAAGGGTCGGGCCGCGGCGCCGCCGTACTGGGGCTGGAGGATGGGCGTCTCCACCTCGACGAAGCTGCGTGCCTCGAGGAACTTGCGGATATCGCTGATGATCCGGCTGCGCTTCTGGAAGACCGCCCGGGTCTCGGGGTTGACGATCAGGTCGACGTAGCGCTGCCGGTAGCGGCTCTCCCGGTCGGTCAACCCGTGCCACTTCTCGGGCAGGGGGCGCAGGGACTTGGTGAGCAGCCGGACCTCCTGGACGTGCAGGGTCAGCTCGCCGGCCTTGGTCCGGGTGGGCTTACCGCGCACCCCGAGGATGTCGCCGAGGTCGAAGCGCCGGAACTGCTCGAAGGCCTCGGGACCGACGTCCGCGGGGCGCACGAGGATCTGGAGCTGGCCCGTGCGGTCCTGCAGGTGCGCGAACGCGAGCTTGCCCATCAGGCGCTGGCTCATCATGCGGCCGGCGAGGGTGTACTCCGCGGCCGCCTCCTCGACCCCGGCCTGGTCGAGGTGGCCATAGCGAGCCTGCAGCTCGGACGCGGTGGTGGTCACCGGGAAGTCGTTGGGGAACGCGACGCCGGCCGCGCGCAGCTCGGCGAGCTTCTGACGTCGGGGAGCGACCAGGCGATCGAGCTCCTGCTCGGCCGATTCGGCCGCAGCGACGGGCAAGACGGGACTATCGACCATCCGGGCGACCTCCAGACCTCGAGGGCGAAGCACTTTTGCACGCCAACGAGGCGGCGTCAAGGCCGGGAACCTGCTCCGGGGAGCGTCCGGGCCGTGTTCGGGCGCCGGTGATCCGGCCGAGAATCGAGCGGCTAGCCATCGTCATCGACGCGGCATCCCCAGGTTGTCCACAGGACCCCGATGCCCAGAGGAACGCTGCCGAGCGTGGTCCATTCCCGAAAAAGCGAGCTCCCAGCGGCTCCTGGAGCGGCTC
This sequence comes from Myxococcota bacterium, assembly GCA_034005005.1. Taxonomy (GTDB): domain Bacteria; phylum Myxococcota_A; class JAVEVO01; order JAVEVO01; family JAVEVO01; genus JAVEVO01. The sequence goes on along the minus strand of JAVEVO010000005.1, from coordinate 67,563 downwards.
GCCGGCGCAGGGCCGTGGCCCCTCGTGGCGACGCCGCGGCCGGCGCGGCCGGACCTGGGGATAACCCTGGGGATCCTCCTGCGGGTGAATCCGACTCCGCGCGGCGGGATCGGCGGATCGTGGTCCGCCCACGCGCGACGGCCTCGCGGCGGCCGCCCTACTGCCCCGCCGGCGCCGCCGGCCCGCTGGCCACGCCGGCCTGGGCCAGCAGGTAGGCCTCGATGAACGGATCGAGCTTGCCGTCCAGCACCGAGTCCGTGTCGCCGACCTCCACCCCCGTCCGCAGGTCCTTGACCAGGCGGTAGGGATGGATGACGTACGAACGGATCTGGCTGCCGAAGCCGATGGTCTGCTTCGCGGCATGGACCGCGTCCGCCTCCTCCTGTCGGCGCTTCAGCTCCAGCTCGTACAGCTTGGCGCGCAGCATCTTCAGGGCGGTGGAGCGATTCTTGTGCTGGCTCCGCTCGTTCTGGCACTGCACGACGATGCCCGTCGGGTAGTGGGTCATCCGGATGGCCGAGTCGGTCTTGTTGACGTGCTGGCCGCCGGCGCCCGAGGCCCGGAAGGTGTCGACGCGGATGTCCTCCTCCTTGAGGTCCACGACGATGGTGTCGTCCACCTCGGGCCAGACGTAGACCGAGGCGAAGGAGGTCTGGCGCCGGGCGTTGCCGTCGAAGGGCGAGATCCGGACCAGGCGATGGACGCCGTTTTCAGCCTTGAGGTGGCCGAAGGCGTACTCGCCGATCACGTGGATGGTGGCCGAGGAGATCCCCGCCTCCTCACCCGGCAGGTAGTCCACCACGTCGGCCTCGTAGCCGTGCCGCTCCGCGTACCGGGCGTACATGCGCAGCAGCATCTCGGCCCAGTCCTTGGCGTCGGTACCGCCCTCCCCCGAGTTGATCTGCACGAAGCAGGAGTTGGCGTCCGCCTCCCCCGACATCATGTGCAGAAACTCGATCTGCCGGATCCGCTCATCGAGGAGCCCGCCCTCCCGGGCCGTCTCGTGGAGGGTCGCCTCGTCGTCCTCCTCGGTGGCGAGCTCGAGCAGGGCGACCAGATCGCCGTGCTGGCGCTGGCAGCCGTACCAGCCGTCGAGCGCCTTCTGGAGCGTGGCCCGCTCCTTGAGCATTTCCTGGGCGAGCTCGGGCTTGGACCAGAGCTCCGGCGCGGCGGAGCGGGCGTCTAGTTCTCGGAGTCGGGCTTCCTTGCGAGCGAGGTCAAAGATGCCTCCACAGGGCATCGAGACGCTGCTCGAGCCCCGTGAGACTGTCTCGCACGGTTTCGGCGAAGATCACTTTGGTCGGTTCGGCCATCTACCCCTCCTCTCCGGAAAAGCGGGGCCCTACTAGCACCTCTGCCGCTGCTCCGCAACCGCGCGACGAGCCTGGGCGAACGCCGGGCGCGGAAACTTGCCCCGCCGGACCCGGAGAGGAATACTGGAGCCGCTGCCAGAGGAGTGAGCCATGGCCCGTGTCGACAGCTTCGAGGTCACCGCGGACGACAACGGCCGCGCCACCTTCGAGCTCTTCTCCGGCGAGGGCGAGCACCGCGAGCGGATCTGCGAGGAGCGGATCCGCGACCCGGCCACGGCCCAGCTCTGGCTGGCGCTGCTCGGCGCGCCGGGCGAGCTCGAGTACGACGAGGCGTTCGCGACCCTGCGCCTCGTGCAGCGTCGGCCAGCCGGCCCCGAGCCGCCGGCCGGCTCGCCCAGGGCCGGAGCAGAGGCCGAGCCGGCTCGCGAGCCCGCGGCGAAGAGCACCCGGCGCAAGACTCCCCCACCCCCGGGCCCCGAGGGTGAGCCGGCCGCGGCAGCCCCGCCATCTAGTCCTTCCAGCTCAGCAACCTGAGATCGATCGGGACTTTCCTACCACCACGAGTCGTGACGCCATCGCTGTGCCCAGCGGGTGCCCCTCCCGCCTCGGCCGCGCCGCCCTGCGCCGGCGCGCTCACGGCCGGCCGAGCCGGACGATCTCGCCGAAGTCGAGCACCAGGTGCGGCACCTTGACCTGACCGTCGGGGGCGCCCTGGCTCAGCAGCTCGGCTCGCCAGCGGCCGAAGGCCCCGGCGGGCAGCACGCGCACGACGGCCGCCCCGAGCCGCAGGCTGGCGCGCTTGGCCCGGTACTCGACGTTGGCGCGCCCGAGCTCCTCGTCGAAGGCCCCGGCCAGAGTCGACCACCCGGCGGTCGCGTCCCTCGCCGGGTCATCGCCGGCCGGGGGCGCGGCGTCCGTGGTCGCGGCCAGCTCTGCCGCCAGGCAGTACCGCGGGGGCGTGACCAGCTCCAGCCCGACCGTGAAGTCGACGAGGGCGAGGCCGGTGCGGGCGCAGGCCAGGCTCGCCGCCGTGACGGCCTGGGCCTCGGTGACCTTCTCGCCCGTGATGCTCAGCACCCGCCCGGCGCGGTGCAAGAAGCGCAGGCTGGGCGTGGCCAAGTAGGGCTCTTCGACCCGGGCGACGTCCCCGAGATCATAGCGGTACAGCCCGCCCGAGGTGGTCAGCAGGGGACGCACCACCATGCCGGGGGCCAGCTCGTGCGCCAGCAGGGGACGCCGGCACCTCTCCCCCACGGGGGCCTCGGCCGGGAGGAACTCGAAGAAGTGGCCCGGCACGTTGAGCACTCCGGCCGGGTGCCGGTGGGTCCAGGGGATGGCCACGAACCCCTCGGACGCCGAGAAGCCGGGATCCCGGATCGGCACCTCCCCGAACCAGCCGCGCAGGGCCGGCTCGTAGAAATCCGCACCGCCGCAGCGCCAGCAGTTCAGGCTGGCCAGCCGGGGCCAGACCTGCGGCGGGGCCAGGCGGCCCTCACGTCGCAGCAGCTCCAGGAGCTGCCGGGCACGCCGGGGCCGGGGGCGGAGCAAGGGCAGCAAGGCCTGCCGCAGCGACTCGGCGAGCCCGGGGCGTGCGGCGAGGGTCCCCTGCGCGAGCTCGGCCAGCAGCGGTTCGGCCTGCTCCTGGAGCACCTGGACGAGCAGCAGCACGGTGGACGGATTGGCGGTAGAAAACGTTGCCAGATCGGCTGCTTGCAACGCGAACCGCAGGATCAGCCCGTAGCGGGTGGCGGCCTCCGGGACCCCGAAGACCGCGGGCGGGACCGGATCCCCGAGCCGGACCAGCGCGGGCTGCCGGTTGCGGATCCGCCCCGTGTTGCTGCCGTAGGGGATCCCGGCTGCGGTGTAGCCCTCGACCTCGGGGCTGTAGACCGTGAGGTGCTCGCCGGCCGCGGCCCGATCGTCCTCCTCCACGAGGCGCGCGACCCACCAGGCCCGCGCGTCCCCCGTCTCCTGCTCGAGCCCGGCGGTGCAGGGGATGAACTTCGCGGGCCCGGTGGAGCCGGAGGTCCGGAGGAAGAGGCCCACCCTCTCGGCCGTGAGGACGTCGTCCTCGCCCGCCTTCACCCGCTCGACCCAGGGCTCGACGTCCTCCCAGGTCTGCACCGGCACCCGTTGCTGGTACTCCGCGGGCGAGCCGATCCCGGCGAAGCCGTGCTGCGCACCGAAGCGCGTCCCCGCGTTGGCGGCGAGGATCCGCCCGAGCTGCGCGGCCTGCGCGGCGGCCGGATCGACGAACGCGGCGGAGAAACGACGGTGGAGCTCCCGGGTCAGCAGACGCAAGGCACGGTATCGCCAGCCCATGGTCGGAAGATGGCACGGGACGGGAGGGAGGGGAAGTCCTACTGCACGACGGCGAACCCGTAGCGCTCCACGAGCACGCGGGCGCCGGCCGGATCGCTGCCGACCAGCAGGAGGTCGCCCGAGCGGCAGCTACAAGCCTCGCAGTCCTCCCGCGCCCCCTGCTCCCGGAGGATCTGGACGCTGAAGATCGTGACGCCGACCGTTCGCTCGAGGTACAGCTCGATGCAGCCCTCGGGGGTGTAGATCATCGGGCAGACCCACTCGGCCCAGGGGTCCGCGCACTGGGTCAGCTCGTAGGCGAGGAAGACGACCTCGCCGACCGCGGCCACGCACCGCCCCGCCTCGCAGGTCTGCCCCGCGGGGCACTGGACCGCCGCGCAGTCGTCCGCGGGGGCCACGACGCAGACCGGCTGACCGCAGGCCCCCGTGGCCGGATCGACGGGACAGGCGTCGCAGACCAGCCCCACCGGACAGGCCCCCTCCTCGTCGCACGGGAGCGGCCCGGGGGACGGATCGAAGACGCACATCCCGTCCCAGCAGGTCCCCCCCACGCCGCAGTCGGCGTCGGCCTGACAGGCCACGGCGAGCTCGCAGCCGGCGTAGTCCACCTCGTCGGCGCACTGGCAGCCGCTACCGGACTCGGGGTCGCAGTCTGCGCAGGGCTGCGGCGTCCAGACCGGGCGGCAGCGGGGATCGGCCTGGCAGGCCTGGAGGTCGAGCCCCTGGCAAGGGTCTCCCGGGGCGTTCGCCGGCAGGCAGAGGAGCACCTCCTCGCACCAGGCCTCGTCGGAGTCCGCCCCGCCTTCGGACACGAACCAGCAGTACTCGCTCCATTGCAGCACGCACTGACCATCGAGGCCGCACTGCTCGGTCGAGCGCTCGAGGCAGCTCGGGGCGGGCACGACCACGGGCACGCAGGTCTCCTCGACGAAGCAGGGCTCGGGAGCGAAGCCAGGCCCGCTGCCGGAGTCGTCTTCGCCGGAGGCGCAGTACTCGATCCGCTCCAGGACACACAGCCCGTCCTCGGCGCAGCGCTCGGCAGGACGTGCGGCGCAGGAGGCGGGCAGCTCCTCCACCGGCACGCAGGTCTCGATGTACTCGCAGGGCGGCAGCGGGTAGGGCTCCTCGGCCCCGGAATCCTCGCGGGCGGCCGAGGCGGCGCAGAGCTCCTGGACCTCGAGCCGGCAGCGGCCGTCGAGCCCGCACTGGGCCGAGGTCCGGAGGTCGCAGCGTGCGGGCAGGGGCTCCACGGGGACGCAGACTGGCTCACAGTAGTACGGGTCCGGGAGCTCCTCCGCGTCGGCCCGCTTGGCGCCGGCGGACGAGTCGGCAGCGCTGGAGGGGCAGGGGAGATCCACGAGCTCGCACAGCCCGTCGCCGACGCACTGCTCCGGGGTGCGCTGGCTGCAGTCGCGCGGGACCCGGGGCTGACAGACGCCGCTCACCTGGAAGTTGTCCTCGTCGCACCAGCACCGGGGCGGGGCCGCCCCGCTGCCGGAGCCCTCCTCCGAGCCGGAGTCGGCAGGGCAGGCGCAAGGCAAAACCACGTACTCGCAGTCGTCCCGGGCGCGGCAGTCCGGCTCGTCGAGCTGAGCGCAGGGCCGGAGGGCATCCGCGACGCAGACGCCGCCGCACTCGCAGGGGAACGCGGGCGCGCCCTGCTCCCCGGATCCCGAGGAGGGCATGTCGCACTCGTCGCAGCGCTGGGTCTCCCAGTGGCAGCCGGCCTGGGCCTCGCAGCGAGCCGGGCTGACGAGCAGCGCGCAGGATTCGCCTTCGCCCTCCCCACCCTCACCCTCGCCCTCGCGCCCCTCGCCCTCGCCCTCCCAGCCTTCGCCCTCTCCTTCCCGACCTTCGCCCTCTCCTTCGTGACCTTCGCCCTCCCCTTCTCCTTCCGCGCCCTCACCCTCGCCCTCGCCCTCCTGGCCCTGCCCCGGGATCTCCTCGAGGCAGCCGCTGACGGCCAGCGGCAGCAGCCCGAGCAACAGCCCGAAGAGCAGCCCCCGGAAGAACCCGCCCCCAACGAAATCCTGCATCCATCTGCTCGGGTTGCGCATCTCGGCCTCCTGGTCTCCTGCTCGCCGGGGGACGCCCGCGCCCCGTCCGGCGACTCGACAGAGGCCTTAGCAAGGACGAGGCCAACTCGCGCAGGTGTTCCGTGGATCGCTTGCGGGGAGGCTCCCCGAGCGGTTGCGCCAGGGATCGCCCTCCCGGCGAGGGCCCGGGATGCCCCGGGTCGGGCGGGGGATGGGCGTCGCATTTCCCGAGCAGGGATCGCGGATTTCTGATGGGCGCAGCCGGTCCGAGTGGGCGGCTTCCTTGCCAATCTCCTCCCGTACCCGGCTCGAGCTGCCAAATCTCTCGTAGAGCCGCAGAGTTCGCAGAGAAAAGTGCTCACTCCGGCTGAGCCCTCTGCGGCTCTGCGGCTCTGCGAGAAAATTCTTTTCGTGCGGGGAGTTGTGCCAAGGCCTCGCTGCTTGCTCACCGGGATGATCTGCACCCATTTCTGATTCGCCCGCGCGAGGCGGGGCGGGGGCTCAGGGAGAGGCTTCACCGCCCCGGGGGGGAGCGGTCACGGCCCCGGCCGCCCCCCGGACCCGGTAGCTCACCGTGGCCAGCGCCGCGGGCCGACCGGCGGCGTGCAGCCGGAGGACGTGAGCCCCCGGCGTGGCCGGTACCCGGGTCCGATACGGCGGGGCGAGCGGCCAGACTCCCCCCTGCCCGTCCCGCAGCTCGAGGGGCGCCTCGCCGGGTGGCGGCAGGACGTGGACCGGGATGGTCTGCGCGCTGGCCGGCAGACCAGGCTCGAGCGCGTACTCGCGGCCAGGGACCGGCACGAGGAAGCGGGCCCGGGGAATGCCCGCGGCAGCGGCGGTGACCTCGCGCTCCCTCTCCGGCTCGTCCCGCGGCCTCGACGCCGCGGGCCAGGGCCCTGCCTGGAGGCCCTCCCCCGAGGCCCAGGCGTAGAACTGGGGGCCGACGTCGAGCCGCGGCAGCCGGACGGCGGGCTCGTCGTCTGCCCCGGCCGTGGGGGGGGACTCCGGGAGCAGGTGCATGGAGCAAGGGCTCACCGGCTCCGTGCCCGGCAAGAACCGCTCGCGCAGGCCCGCGGGGCAGGCCGGACGGCGCAGGGCTCCCGACAGGGGACAGATGGAGCGCTCGACGAAGCGGGCAGGGTCCACGAGGGGGGCCGGCACGACGCCGGCCATCGCCCGGATCATGAGCCGCCGGAAGAGCGGCGCGGCCCCGCTGATGCCCGAGACGTCGCGCATGGGGCGGCCGTCGAAGTTGCCCACCCAGACCCCGACGGTGACCTCCCGGGTGAAGCCGACGGTCCAGTTGTCGATCCACGCCCGGCTGGTGCCGGTCTTGGCCGCCACGGGGAAGGGCAGCCGCAGGGCGTTGTCGAGGCCGAACGCGGGCGCCCGCGCGGCCTCGTCCGCGAGGATGTCCGTGAGCAGGGCGACCGCGTCCTCGGGCAGAAACCGTCGCGGACGACCTGGTGCGGGCAAGGCCAGCGGGCGCCCGCCCGTATCCCGGGCCTCACGGATCCACTGGAGGGGGCCCGCGCGGCCGCCGCGCGCCAGCCCGCGGTAGGCGGTGACCAGCTCCAGCAAGCTGACGTCGCCGTTGCCGAGCACGAGGCCGACGCCGTAGTGGCTCGCGTCCTCCACCAGGGAGGTGAAGCCCGCGGCCTGCAGCAGGGAGAGGACCCGCGCCACCCCGAGGTCCTCGACCAGGCGGACCGCGGGCACGTTGTAGCTATTGGCGAGCGCGGCGCGCAGCCGGACCGGGCCGTGCAGCCGCCGGTCGTAGTTGCGGGGGACGAACCGCCCCGCCGGCGTCGCCAGCGGGGTCTCGAGGTCGGCGAGCAGGGACGCGGGCGTCCAGCCCCCGGCGAGGGCCAGGCCGTACGCGAAGGGCTTGAGGGTGCTCCCGGGCTGCCGTCGGGCCCGGACGCCGTCGTTCTGCCCCCCGGCGGCCGCGTCGAGGAAATCCACCGCACCGACGTAGGCCCGCACCTCGCCGTGCGCGTTGTCGACCACGAGGGCCGCGGCCTGGGTCACCCCGCGGTCCGCGAGCGCGGCCACCTCTTCCCGGACGAGCCGCTCCGCGGCTCCCTGGAGCTCGGGATCGAGGGTCAGCTCGAGCTCGGCCGCCCCCTCCAGCCCGAGGGTCGCGAGCCGCGGCAGCAGCGCCTCGACGAGGTGGGGCGCCCGGAAGCGACGAGCCGCGGGGACCAGATCGAGAGGCGCGGCCGCGGCGAGCCGGGCCTGCTCGGGGGTGGCGTAGCCGGCGGCCACCAGCAAGCCGAGCACCTGCTGCTGGCCGCGCCGGCTCTCCGGCAGGTGGGCGTAGGGGTCCCGCCGCGCCGGCGCGGGAGCCATCCCCGCGAGCAGGGCGGCCTGGCCGAGGGAGAGGGACGCGGCCGGCCGGCCGAAGTACAGCTCCGCCGCCGCGGTGACGCCGCGCGTCGCCCGGCCCAGGGGGACCCGGTCGAGGTAGGCCCGCAGCAGCTCCTCGGCCGAGAGGTGCCAGGACAGCCGCAAGGCCCAGAGGATCTCCCCGACCTTGCCGCCGAGCGTGCGCGGGTGGGGGGCGAGCAGCCGGGCGAGCTGCATCGCCAGGGTGGAGCCGCCGCTGGTGACCCGGCCCGCGCGCAGATTGGCGAGCAGCGCCCGGCCGAGGCCGCGCGGGTCGACGCCGGGGTGCTGGCCGAAGCGACGGTCCTCCGCGACGAGGAAGGCCGCCCGGAGATGGGCCGGGAGCGGCCCGGGCGGGAGCGGCCGGCTGGACCGGGCGTCCCGGGAGGAGAGCTCGCGCAGCAGCCCACCCCGACGATCCAGGAGGCGCAGGGAGACGGTCCCGGGTTGGGCGAGCAGGGAGTCGTCCAAGGGCCAAAGGACGAAGACCGCCCCCGCTCCGGGAAAGATCAAGACGAAAAGTACCAGAATCATCCCGGAGATCAGGAGTAAAGAGCCACACGCCCGGGACGGTCGCCCCGACTGCCGCCGGGCGCGCTCCCCGGTCACGGCCCCTGGACCGCGAGCTGCTTCCCCTCGACCACCAGGAAGGTCCCGCCGTCGGAGCGGCCGAAGGTCTCGGGCGCGTACATCTCGGCGGCCTGGGCCGGGGGCAGGACGAAGCTGCCGAGGGTCGTCGCCCGGGCCGGGAAGGTCGCCAGGTGCAGCCCGGGCGGCAGCACGTCCGCGAAGAGCAGGACCCGGTCGTCCCGGAGCTCCTTGTGCCCGAAGGGGTCGAAGAAGGAGTAGGCGTACGGCCCCGCCTCCTCTTCGTCCGCCCAGCGCTCGTCCTCGTAGCCGGCGGCCTCGTCGGGCGAGCCGCCGCCCCCGAGCCAGCGAGCCGTGGTCGCGAGCTGGGTGTCCACCGCCTCGAGCCCGGCCGGCAAGGGGACCTCGGTGACGACGTACTGCCGCTCCCGGCTGGTGGCGACCCGCACCCGCACGAGCACCAGCTCGCCGGCCGGGAAGCGCCGGGTCTGGCCGCCGCCCCCCAGGGGCTCGAACCAGCGCTGGACCGTCAGGCCGCGCTCCACGGGCTGCGTGGGCAGCGCCGCGGGCGCGTAGCGCAGCAGGGCAGTGTAGTAGAGCACCCCCGCCCGCCCGTCCCGCCGGAAGACCAGGGGCCGCGGCCGGGCCCCGAGGCCGAGGAGTTCGGCGGTCGGCAGCTCCACCCGCGGCATGGCCAGGCCGTTGCCGACGAAGGGGACGGCCGCCAGCTCCTTGTCGCCCAGCAGCAGCCGCGCGGTGTAGTCGGGCAGCTCGGCCTCCTTGGTGCGGATGACGTCCCGCAGGGCGAGCAGGGCGTAGGCAGCCTCCTGGGTCGTCCGAAAGCGCCCGTCCCGCCCGCGGGCGCGGCCGAGGTAGCGGGCGATCCCGCCGACGAAGGGGTGGTCGGGGGCCAGCTTCGCCAGCGTGCCGAGCACGATCGCCGAGGTGCGCAGGTCCGAGGACCAGCCGAGGCCGGTCCGGGCGGCCGGGGTCTCCTCGAAGTGCACCTCGCCCGCAGACTCGCGGGCGCTGTTGAGCAGCTCTCCCAGGAGCTGCTGCGCGAGGGACCGCTCCCCGCCCTCCCCGCCGAGCAGCTCGGCGAGCAGGGCCTGGGCGTACAAGGGCAGCCCGGCGCGCCGGGCGAACAGCTCGGCGTAATAGGAGGCCCGGGGGCTGCCGCCGCGGGCCAAGGCGTGCAGGGCGAGGATCCGGGTGGCGTCGTCGGGCCGCGTCTCTCCCCAGCCGCAGTCCACGCTGCGGCCGGCCGCCACGTGATCGGCCAGAAAGGCCAGGCCGCGCTGGAGCGGCTCCGCCGGCAGCTCATAGCCGGCGTCCCGGACCAGCCCGAGCGCGAGCACCGCATGGGCGGACGCGGAGTGCGTGGAGCAGCCGGGCTCGGCCCAGAAGCGGAAGCCGCCGTCCTCGTTCTGCAGCCGGAGGATCGCGGCCGCCGTCAGGCGGACCACGTCCGCCGCGGTCGCGGACGCCGGGACCACGCCCGCCTCCCCCGCGGCCCGGGCGAGCCGATCGGCCGCGGCCTGCAGCTCCCGGGCCGAGGCCGCGTCGAGGGAGCCATCACGCCCCGTCCGCTGGCGCAGCTCCTCGAGGATGACGAAGGGGATCAGCCGGGAGGAGAGCTGCTCCAGGCAGCCGTAGGGATAGTCCGCGAGCTGCCGCAGGGTCTCGTCGAAGCTCCCGAGCACCGAAGAGGAGAGGGTCACCTCCAGCCCGCCCCAGTCGGGGCGCACCGCGGCCGGCGGGACCAGCCCCTCCTGGCGCTCGCTGGTCGTGTCGCCATACGCGGCCACGGCCTCCGGGCTGAGGGGCAGGTGCAGCGGCAAGGTGGCCGCGAGCGCATCCCGCAGGCCGCCGCCCTCGACCGCGAAGGTCAGCTTGGCGCTTCCCGGGGCGAGGACCTGGCAGGGGAAGCGCACCTCCCGGGGCTGGCCCGCGACGAGGGAGACCTCCTGCGTCGCCGGGCCCTCGACCTGCAGCCCCGTGGCCTGGAGGGTCACCTGCAGCGGGGCCGACGGGACGTCCCGGCCGTGGACCACCACTCCCGCCTCGAAGCGGTCCCCGACGCGGGCGAAGCGGGGCAGGGCCGGGAGCAGCAGCAGCGGCTTGGAGACGGTCACCCGGCTCACGGCCTCGCCGAAGTGCGCCGCGGCGGTGGTGGCGACGGCCATCAGGCGGTAGGTGGTCAGGTTGTCGGGCAGCTCGAAGGCGACCTCGCCCTCCCCGTCCGCCCCGGTGACCAGCTCCCGCCACAGGACCGTGGTCAAGAAGCGGGAGCGGATCCCCGCGCCCGTGGGATCCTGCCCCCCCGAGCCCCCCGGCGTCTCCCCCTTCTCCACGAAGCGCTGCGCCAGCACGAGGTGCAGCAGGGGCTCGCCGATGCGGACGGAGAGCCCGCGGGGAGGATAGAAGGCCGTCAGGGGGTCGGGGTGGGTGTAGCCGGTGAGGCGCAGCACGGCCTCGTCGACCGCCCAGAGGGTCACCTCGGCCCGCTGGGGTCGGCCCGCCGCATCGGCCACCCGCACCTTCACGACGACCCGGTCGCGGGGGCCCTTCTCCTGCCCATCGGGCCGCAGCTCGACCTGGAGCCGGCGACCGGTCGGCTCCACGGTGAGCTCGGTGTAGCCGGCATGGACCGTGGGCCGCCCGGGATCGCCGGCCGCGTCCGCCGGCTCGGGGGTGGTCACCCGGCCCCGCACCAGCAGCACGCCGACGAACGCGTTGGGGACCAGGGACTCATCGAGGGGGACCTCGAGGGTCGTGGCGGAGCCGACGAGGTGCACGCGCCGCGCCAGGCGGACCCCTTCCCGCTCCACGGTGAGGAGGGCCTCGGCCTCGGGGTATGGGCTCTTCACGAGGATCCGGGCGACGCCGCGGGCCGGGTAGCGCTCCCGGTCGGCCACCAGCTCGAGCCGCCCCGCGTCCTGACGCTGCCAGGCGACCCAGCCCTCGCCAACGACGTACAGGCTGGTGCGGGTGCGGGTGGCGCGGCCCTGCGCGTCGGCCAGGGAGAGCTGCAGGACGTACAGCCCCGGCTGCGCGGGGACGAAGGAGCACGTCACCGGCTCCAGCGCGCTCTGCTGGGTGCAGGAGGTGACCTTCGTCTCGACGGGCTCGCTGCGGGTGACCCACTCGCCGCTGGCCTCCTGCTCCCGGATGGACGTCCACTCCCGACGGAGCAGGTCGAGGGTCAGGGCGACCCCGGCCTGGCGCGTACCGTCCGCGTGCGCCGCGACGAGCTGCACCGCGAGGGGCTGCCCCGCCCGGGCGAAGCCGTCCTCGGCCAGCTTCACGCCACCGTGCAGGGAGGAGGGGTGTACGGTGAAGGAGGACCGGGCCGCGACCCGCTGCCGGCTGACGTCGGTCACCTCGGCCTCGAGGGTGTACTCGTAGCTGCGGGTGCCCGGGGTCTCCGCGAGGCCGCCGACCACCGGGAAGAGCCCTTGCGGGTCGATCTCGCCCGCGCCACCGCCGCACACGCCGGAGAGGGTGCCGGGCTCCTCGTCGTCCCACCAGCCGAGCTGCTGCCCGAAGGAGAAGCCGTCCTGGCCGGGCGGCGCGAACTCGGTGGTGGTGCGGGACAGGGACCAGGTCACCCGCGCGCCGGCCAGGGGCGCACCGTAGAGGTAGCGCGCGTCGACGGTGCCCCCCACCGGGTCCCCCGCCACCAGCGCGGTGCGGGAGGTGTCGACGTCGACCCGGAAGCTCGGCGCCCGGTACTCGGCGACCCGGAAGCTGCCGAAGAGGGAGAGGTCCTCCTCGTCCAGCGTGGCCGTCGCCTGGACGGACCACCCCCCCAGCGCCGCCTCGGCCGGCAGGTCGATCTGTGTAGAGAACGTCCCGAAATCACTGAACTTCAGCGTGTGCTCGACCAGCTTCCGGCCCTCCGGGTCATGGACCGTGAGCTGCACCGGCAGGCCGGCGGGCGGCGTCCGCAGCTCGCCGAGCTGCAGGTAGCGGGAGATCCCCTTCAGCCAGACGCGATCCCCCGGCCGGTAGATCCCCCGCTCCGCGAACAGCAAGCCCAGGCTCTCCGGCCGCTTGCCGTCCCAGCCGGCGCGCACGTCGAAGGATCCGGGCCAGAGCCCCTCGCTCCACGTCGAGACGGTGACCCCGACGTCCGGCCCCTGGCGCGCGGCGACCAGGGCGAAGGGGGTGTCCCAGGTGCCACCCTCGGCCTCGACGAGGTCTTCGAGGCCCGGCAGCCGGGCCACCCCATCGCCGGTGCTCCGCCCCTGCCAGCGGACCTCGCCCTGCCGGTCGTAGAGCTGCAGCTCGGCCCCGCTCACGGGCTTGCCCGTGGCGAGGCTCGTCACCCACACCAGCCCGCTCACCGGCCCGAGCTTGGCGTGCACCGCCAGATCGGTCACCTGGGCCGCGACCTCCTCGACGGGCTCCCGCCCGCGCTCGTTCTTCAGCTCCGGTGCGGTCGCCCGGACGAAGAAGAGGCCGTGGCGCGCCGCGTCCGGCAAGACGCGCCGCAAGGCCAGCGGCGTCACCTGGACGCGGTTGCGGGTCGCGCCCAGCTCCAGCGCCAGCACGGCGGGCGGGCGCAGGGGGAGCGGACGGGGGGAGCGGCCGCGCGGCCCCTCTTCCCAGGCGAGGAGGCGGGCCAGCTCCGCGGGCTCGAGGGTCCAGACCTCGGCCCGGCCCCGGGTCAGGTTGACCGACTCCACCGGGAGCGCGGCCTCGCCCGCCGCCTCCAGCAGGGCAAAGGACGGGCCGAGCGCGAAGCGCGGCGCGAGGTCGCCGTACCGGAAGGAGAACGACGCAGACGCCGTCGTGACCTGACCGAAGACGTCGGTCACGCCGGGGGAGATCTCGACCCGGTACTCGGTCCCGGCACGGAACGGACCCGGCAGCTTCACCCAGGGGGTACGCTGGGGACTATAGAGCGAAGGTCCCTCCGAAGTGGCGTTCTCCCAGTCGATGGTCACCTCGGGCTCGATCTTCAAGCGGCCCTGGAGGGAGGTCAGCGCGACGACGTTGCTGGTCGACAGGTACAGCGGGCCGGAGGAGCACGCCGCGAGGTTGTGCGAGCCGAGGCAGCCCTGCAGGCGGTCCAGGGTGAGCGGCCCGTACGTCCGGACCTGCCGGGTCAACGGGCTCCCGAGGGTCGCCGCTTTCCCACGGGCGGGCAACGACGCCGCGACGGTCCACGTGAGGGACGCGTCCGGCGGCAGCGGGGCGACGGGCGCGAGCTCGTAGCGCACCTCGTGCTGCGCGAACCCGAGGTCGGGCGGGGCGACCGCCGGCTCGGGGAGGGCCCCGGGCCGCGCCCCGGCCTCGGCGAGGCGCTGCTGGCGCTGCTCCTCGGCGACGTCGACCTCGCGGACCAGAGCCAGGGGGACCACCTGCCCGTCCACGAGGAGCCGGGTGTGCGCCAGCAGATCGGCCACCGGCTGGTTGAGGTGGAGGACGAAGCGCGGCTCCCGCTCCACCCAGCGATCACCTTCGCGGGGAGTGGCCCCGAGCACCTGCGGCCCCGGCGTGGCGAACCGGAGCGAGAACGGCTCGGCCAGCCGGGAGCCGTCGAGCGCGGTGAGACCGGCGGGCACCTCCACCTGGAACTCCGTGCTCAGGGGCCAGGCCGCGGTCGGGACGAACTCGAGGGTGGCGGAGCCGACCCAGCGCCACTCACCGGGGACGTCGGGGGTCAACCGGGCGGGCGCCGGCAGCTCGTGGTGGCGGTCCAGGGTGGCGAGCGCGATCACGGGCTTCGAGAAGGTGACCGTCGGGTGCTCAGGGTGCTTCACGAGGCCCGTGGGACGGGCCGCGACGACCCGCAAGGGAGTGCGCGGCCCGGCGTGGGCGTCGTCCCCGAGCGTCAGGGTCGGCTCGGCCGGCGGCGCCAGGAGCTCGCCGGTCAGCAGGGAGCTCGACGGGGCACCGGGCGCGCCGTCTTCACGGTCACAGCCTCCCGCCAGACCGAACGCCAGCAGCACCAAGGGGATCGGGACGAAGATCGGGACACGCGGGGGCCTGGCGCTCATGATCGCCTCCGGCAGCAAGGAGTACCCAGAGCCTAGCCTGCCCGGCGTGCCTTGTCGATCCCGGGGGCAAGCAGGGGAAGCCCCCGCCTCGCGGGATCCCTGCCTGGCGCCTTGACGGATCGGCCGGGTCTGCGCTACGTTCCCCCGGCTCTGCCTGGGTGGACTGGTCCGACCACCGCACGAGCGGCACCACACCGGTCATGAGGCCGGTGAGGCCCGAGAACCGAGCACCGAGGAAAACGCGATGAAGAAATTCGAGACGAAGGATCTCCGGAATGTTGGGCTGATCGGCCATGGTCAATGCGGCAAGACCTCCCTCGGCGAGGCGCTCCTGTTCAACGCCGGGGCCACCAATCGGCTGGGCAGCGTCGACCAGGAGTCGTCCAACTTCGACTGGGAGCCCGAGGAGATCCGGCGCAAGAGCTCGGTTTCCGTCTCGTTCGCCTCGGCAGAGTACCACAAGCGCAAGATCAACATCCTCGATACGCCGGGCGACGGCAACTTCATCGCCGACACCCGCAACGCCCTGCAGGCCATCGACGCGGCGATCCTCGTCGTCAACGCGCTCGACGGGGTCCAGGTGGTCACCGAGAAGCTCTGGGGGCTGCTCGAGGAGCTGAAGGTCCCGCGCGCCATCTACGTCAACCGGATGGACCGGGAGCGCTCCAGCTTCACGAACGCGGTCAAGGACATCCACGAGTGCTTCGGGGTCCGTCCGCTCCTGATGCAGCTCCCCATCGGCCACGAGGCGGGGTTCAAGGGCGTGGTCGATCTGATCGCCCAGAAGGCCCTGCTCTACCCCACCGACGGCAGCGGCAAGGTGACCGTCGCCGACGTGCCCGCGGAGCTCGCCGACCAGGTGGCCGAGGCGCGGCGGGAGCTGATCGAGGGGATCGCCGAGACCAACGAAGAGCTGATGGAGAAGTACTTCGCCGAGGAGGACCTCTCCCTCGAGGACATCAAGGCGGCCCTGCCCAAGGCCTTCGCGAGCTGCAGCGTGCTGCCGGTCTTCTGCGGCGTGGCCACCAAGAACATGGCCGTGCAGCCCCTGCTCGACTTCATCGTCGAGGCCGTCCCGGCCCCCGGCTTCCGGGGTGACACCGTCGGGATCGACCCCGAGTCCAAGGAGGAGGTCTCCCGCCCCTTCTCGGCGGAGGAGCCCTTCTCGGCCCTCGTCTTCAAGACCGTGGCCGACCCCTTCTCGGGCAAGCTGACCGTGTTCCGCATCCTCAGTGGCTCCCTGACCCCCGACTCCACCTTCCTCAACAGCACGCTGGACGTGAAGGAGCGCTTCGGTGCGGTCCTCTCGATCCAGGGCAAGAAGCAGGAGCCGCTGGAGGTCGCGTACGCCGGGGACATCGTCGCGGTCGCCAAGCTCAAGGACACCCGCACGGGCGACACCCTGTGCGATCCCAAGGCCCCGATCCGCTACTCGGCCCTGCCGCCCCTGCGACCTTCCGTGACCTTCGCACTACGCGCCAAGGTCAAGGGCGAGGAGGACAAGGTCATCACCGGCCTGAACCGGCTGATCGAGGAGGACCCGACCCTGGTCCTGCGGCCCGACGAGAGCACCGGCGACATCCTGCTGTCGGGCATGGGCCAGGTCCACATCGAGGTGGTGCGCGAGCGGCTCAAGCGCAAGTTCGGCACCGAGGTCGAGCTCGGCCTGCCCACCGTCCCCTACCGGGAGACGGTCAAGAAGAAGGCCGAGGCCGAGGGGAAGCACAAGAAGCAGACCGGTGGCCGGGGCCAGTTCGGCGTCTGCATCCTCGAGATCTCGCCCCAGGAGCGGAGCGCGGGCTACGAGTTCGTCAACGACGTCTTCGGCGGGGCCATCCCCCGGCAGTTCATCCCCGCGGTGGACAAGGGCTGCCAGGAGGCCATGCTCAAGGGACCCCTCGCGGGCTCCCCGGTGGTGGACGTCAAGATCCGCTGCCTCGACGGCAAGTACCACGACGTGGACAGCTCCGAGATGGCGTTCAAGCTCGCCGGGATGAACGGCTTCCGCGCCGCGATGGAGAAGGCCGATCCGGTGCTGCTCGAGCCCATCATGAGCCTCGAGATCACCGTCCCCTCCGAGAACATGGGCGACGTCTACGGCGACATCTCCTCCCGCCGGGGCCGGGTGCTCGGCTCCGAGAGCCGGGGCAAGTTCACGGTGGTCAAGGCCGAGGCCCCCTACGCCGAGGTGCTCTCCTACGCCACCGACCTGACCGCGATGACCTCGGGCCGCGGGGAGTTCACCATGGAGATGATCCGCTACTCCGAGGTGCCCTCCCAGATCGCCGCCAAGATCATCGAGAAGGCGCAGGTGGCCAAGACCGAATAGCCGGCTCGCGCGGCGGACCGGGTCACCTGCCCCCGAGGAGTGCGCGCCCATGAGCGATGCAGCCGCCAGCGGCCTCCCCATCCCCCTGGAACAGATCCCCCAAGAGATCCGCCGCTTCGTGGATCCGGCCTCGCCGCCCCGGCTGCGGATGATGGCGGCCCGCTCCCTGGTCCCCCTCGGGCCCGGGCATCTGGTCACCGCGCTCTTCCTGCTCTGCTACGACCAGGATGGGCAGGTCGCCCAGGCCGCCCAGGAGTCCCTGGCCCAGATCCCCGACGTGGTGCTGCGCCCCGCCCTCGGCGAGAACCTGCCGGCCGCGGTCCTCGACTACCTGGCGCGGGCCCTCGCGGGCTCGGCCGAGTACCTCGAGATCCTCGTGCTCAACAAGGCGGTGCCCGACGAGACCATCGCCTGGCTCGCCCAGCAGGTCGACGCCGCGCTCCTCGAGATCATCGCCAACAACCAGGAGCGGCTGCTGCGCGCCCCGGGGATCATCGAGGCGCTGTACTTCAACTCCCGGACCCCCCAGTCCACCGTGGACCGGGTGATCGACTTCGCGGTCCGCAGCCGCCTCGACCTCTCGGGCATCCCGGTCTTCCGGGAGGCCGCGGCCGCGCTGGGGTACACCCACCTCGACGACGGGCCCGCCGCGACCGCGGTCTCTGCGCACGTCGCCGAGCCCGTGGTCCCGCTCCCGGGCTACACGCCGGCCCTCGGTGCGACCCCCCGGGAGGAGGACGACTACTTCTCCCGGGTGCTGGGCGAGTCGACCGAGGTCGCGGAGCAGGAGGAGGGCCTCGGCCTGGACTACGACCTGGGCATCGAGGGGCTGGAAGGCTACTCCCCCAAGGAAGAGGCCGAGCGCGCCCAGAAGTCCGAGAGCGCCTCGGCGCGGGCCACGCAGATCTACCACATGCGGGCCTCCCAGAAGATCCGCCTCGCGTTGCTGGGCTCGGCGATGGACCGGGCGATCCTCGTGCGGGACCCGCAGCGGATCATCGCCCTGGCGGCCATCAAGAGCCCCAAGGTGAACTCCCAGGAGGTCGAGCACTACGCGACCAACGCCGCGGTCCACGTCGACGTGATCCGGTACATCGCCAACCGTCGTGAGTGGACCAAGAGCTACCGGATCAAGCTCAGCCTCGTGCAGAACCCGAAGACGCCCACCGGGCCGGCCCTCGCCTTCCTCAAGTTCCTGCGCCGTTCCGACCTGAAGTCCTTGTCGCAGAACCGGAACATCCCGGAGGTGGTCGCGTCCACGGCGCGCAACATGCTGAAGTCGCAACTGCAGGAGAAGAAGGAGCGGGGCGAGCGGACCGGGGAGGACTGAAGGACCAGGCTCAGGCCTCGACCTCCTCCTCGGGGGGCGGCAGCTCCCCGGCGTCTTCCGGCTCCGGGACGATGGGCGGCGGCAGGGCGGCCTGCAGCTCCTCGCTCATGGTTCGCTCCACGGTGCCCGCGGCCTTGGCGGTCGGCTGCTGCTGCTCGGCGAGCAGCGACAGCGCGATGCGCAGGGCCTTGACGACCTTGTCCCGCACCTTCTCGTCGCTCTTGAGCTTCTGGTAGGCCCGCAGGACGCGCTCCTCGTTCTTGGCGCTGCGGGCTTCGAGCTCGCCTTGCTGCTGGGTCAGGGCGACGAGCTGCTCCTGGTGCGCCTCCTGCTGGGTCGCGAGCTCCTGCTCGAGGGTCTGGTAGGCCTCGGCCCAGCGGAGGTTCTCGTCCGTGAGCCGCTCCAGCTCCACGGTCAGGGCGTCCCGCTCGGCGAGCGCCTGCTGCAGGAGGCCGTCCTGGTCCGCGAGGCGGGCCTCCTGACGCTGCCGCTCCTCCTCGGCGCCGGCGAGCTGCTGCTGCGCGGCGGCGAGCTGCTCGGCCGTGGCCTGGGCTTCGTCTCGGGCCGCGGTCGAGGCGGCCTGCGCCGCGCCGAGCTCCTCCTGACGCTGGGCGAGCTCCTCCTGGCGCTGGGCCAGGTCTGCTCGCTGCTGGGCCAGCTCCGCCTGGGCCTCGCCGAGCTGGCCGGTGAGGTCGCCGACCTGCTCCTCGAGCGCGGCCTTCTCCAGCTCGAAGGTCGACAGCGCCTGCTGGAGCTGGGAGGTCCCCTCGTCGCGCGCCGCCTCGAGGACCGCCACCACGCCCAGCAGCCGGGTCACCTCCTCGAGCGCCCCGCTGTGGCCCTGGTGGCTCTCGTCGAGCTGGGCGACCAGGCCGGCCCGCTCCTCCGCCGCAGCCTGCAGCGCGGCCGCCTGCTCCTGGAGCTGCGCCTCTCCGAGGCCCTGCTGCTCCTGGAGCTCGGCGAGCTGCGCCGCCAGGCTCTCCTGCAGCACGAAGAGCTCGTCCCGCTCGGCCTGCAGGCCCTGCTCCCGGCCGAGGAGGTCGTCCCGCTGCGCGGTCAGCTCCTGGTGCTCCTGCTGCGCCGCGGCGAGCTGCTGCTGGAGGAGCTCGGTCTGCTGGTAGGCCTGGGTGAGCTGCTCCTGCAGCCCCACCAGCTCGGCGGCCAGGCTGGCCTGCGCGGCCTCCCCGGCCTCGAACTCGGCCTGGGCAGCCGCGAGGCGCTCCTCGAGGTCGTGGCGCTCGAGCTCCCAGGCCGCCCGCTCCTCCTCTTGCTCCTGGACCAGCCGGAGCTGCTGCTCGGCCGCGGCCTCCTGGCTGGTCGCGGCCAGGGACGACTGCTGCGCGACCTGCTGCTTCAGGGTCGCGCACTCCTCCTGGGCCGCGGCGAGGAGCGCCCCTTGCTCGACCTGGGTGGCGAGCAGGGCCTCCTGCGCGCTCGCGAGCTCTTGCTGCAGCCCGGCGGACTCTTCCTGGAGCGACGCCAGGGTGCCGAGGGCTCCCTCGAGCTGGGCGCGGAGCTGCGCGACCTCCTCGCTCTCCTCCTGCCGCTGCTGCTGGATCTCGGCCAGGGCCTGCTCACGCTCCTGGAGCGAGGCCTGGACCACGGCGAGCTCTTCCTGGAGGGCGGCGGCGGCGGCCTCGGCGTCGGCCTGCCCGCTCGCCGCGACGTCGGTGAGCCCGACGACCTCGGCCTCCTTGGCCTCCAGCCGCCGCTTCAGCTCCCGGAGCTGCTCGCCGACCTCCTCGGCCGAGGCCTGGGCTTCTTGCTCGGTCGTCCCCAGCCGCTGCTCGAGCTGGGCGTACTCCGCCTGCAAGGCCACGAGCTCGGTCTCCAGCTCTAGCCGCTGCGCCTCGGCCTTCTCGCTCTCCTGGCGGAGCAGGTCGGCATGGCGGGCGACCTCGGACAGCCGCTGGGCGAGCCCGCCCCGATCCCGCTCCAGGTCCTGCGCCCGGCCGGTGAGCGTGTTGAGCTCGATCTGCAAGAGGTCCCGCTCCCCCTCGGCGTCCTCCAGCCGCTGGCGGACGGTCTCCATCCAGGGGAGCAAGGACAGGGGCGGGGTGAGATCGTCGACGGCCGGCAGGGGGGGGATCTCGGGGCGGTGCGCCCCCGTACCGCCGCGGGCCCCCTCGGCGCTCCCTCCCCGGAGGGCATAGAGCGAGGACGGGGGCAACGGCGGCGGGGCGAGGGACGCGGCCAGGCGGGCACCCGAGGCCGCAGGGGGGGGCGGAGGGGCCATCCCGCCGCCCCGCAGCCGGTCGAGGGCCGCGGCGTCCTCGTCGATGAACCCTTCGCCGAGATCGTCGAGCTCATCCACCTCCAGCTCGGCCTCCTCGGCGGCGATCTCCTCGACGATCAGCTCGTCGAGGACCGCCGACTCCTCTTCGGCCGCTTCGTCCCCCTCACCCGTCGCGTAGTAGGCCTCGGCGTCGGCGGCCTCCTCGCCGAACGCCTCGGCCGCGAAATCGGCCGCGACCAGCTCCTCCTCGGGCAGCCCATCCTGGCCGAGCTGACCGAAATCGAGGCCGGCCAAGGGGTCGGAATCCTCCCCCGCCGAGAGGTCCTCCTCTCCCAGGGGCAAGGCTTCGGGCGGCAGCACCTCGCCGAGGTCCACCTCGTCCTCGAGCTGGAAGCCCCCTTCGGGGATATCGAGGTCCTCGACGACGAGGCCGAGGGCGTCGGCACGTCGCAGCGACTCGAACTGCGACCGGGAGCGGACCTGGGTCGGGGCGTCCTCGTCGTAGCCGGGCTCGGGCTGGGCCAGGGGGGCGACCGGCGCCTCGCCGAGCAGCGCCCGGTCGAGGGCCAGGTCGAGCTCGTCGTCCTCCGAGAAGGCCGGGAGCAGGTTGGGATCCTCGGCGAGCAGGCCGGCGATGTCCAGGTCCTCGCCGGCGACATGGCCCTGGTCCTCCTCCGCGATGGGGAAGGCCTCGAACTGCTCGGAGTCGAGCCGGAGCTCGACCCCGTCGAGGTCGACGTCGAGCTCGCCCTCCCCACCCGGCGTGGCGGTCACCAGCGGACGGAGGTCGACCAGCGGCCCGATCAGGGTGATGAGCTCCTCGACCGAGAAGGGCTTCTGCAGGTAAGCCTCGGCCCGGGTCTTCAGCCGCTTGTGCTGCTCGAAGGTCTCCGGAGAGGCGTTGGACGAGACGACGACGAGGGGGATCTGGCGCAGCGCCGCGTCTTTCTTGAGCCGGTTGCAGATCGAGTAGCCGCTGATGCGCGGCAGCTCGATGCGCAGCAGGACGAGCTGCGGCTGGCTGGCCGCGACGCTCTCCACGGCCTGCTGGGGGTCGCTGCAAGTGACGACCTCGACGTCGAAGGCCGACAACTGGCCGATCAACTCCTGAACCGCGGCGGGATCGCTCTCGATGATCAAGATCTTCGGTGAGGGCATCATCGCTCCTGCGCCAGAGACGGCCCATCATACGACAGATCGGCGCGTGGCTGGCAAGCAAAGCGGCTCGCGATCCGCGTCACCGACCACCGCGCCCTGCCGCGCGGCCAGTAGACAGCCCCGTGGCGAAGGGCTAGGTTGGCCGAGTGGCGCTTTGCCAGGCGGGCCGCCGGCAGCCGCGACCGAGCCGGGAGCCGGATGCCGGGATGCCGCCGCGGCCCTGGGCGAGCTCCCTCGCGGAACGCCCGCCGCCGAGGGACCAAAGCCCCATAGCGAGGAGCAGAAGACCTCCTGGGGACCTGACAACGACCGGACTGCTGGTGCTCAGGTACCAGCGTCTCCTGGCTGGCTGCCACCACCGGGAGCGCGGCGAGGCCGGCCGAGAGCAGCGAGGACCGGGCAGATGCTTCCGCGAGCCGACATCGTGCCCCTCGGCGACTGGCTGCCGCCCCTCGTCTGGGCGGTGAGCGCGCTCGTCGGGCTGCTGGTGCTCGGCGGGATCGCCTCGGCCCTGCTGATCGGGAACCTCCGGCGGCGGAAGATCGAGAAGGAGCTCCGGCTGGAGCGCTCCCGCCTGGAGGGGTTGCTCACCCTGACCCAGCTCGCCGGCACCTCGGAGCGGACCCTCATCGAGTTCGCGCTGGAGGAGGCGGTGCGGCTCACGTCCTCGGAGATCGGCTACGTCGCCTTCGTGGCGCACGCCGAGTCGCTCTTGGCCATGTACGCCTGGTCCCGGGAGGCACGCGCCCGCTGCCGGATCCCGGACCCGCCCGCCCTGTACCCCATCGACCAGACCGGCCTCTGGGGGGAGCCGGTGCGCCAGCGACGTCCGGTCATCGTCAACGAGTACCAGCAGCCGAGCCCCCTGAAGAAGGGCCTCCCGGCAGGGCACGTCGCGCTCCACCGCCACCTGGGCGTGCCGTTCTTCGACGGACCGGACCTCGTGGGAGTCGTCGGCGTCGGCGACAAGCAGGCACCCTACGATCCCGGAGACGTCCGCCAGCTCGAGCTGGTGATGGACGGAATGTGGCAGATCCTCCGACGCCAGCGGATGGAAGCCCAGCTCCGGGAATCCGAGCAGACCTACCGGGCGATCTTCGAGGGGACCGCGGACGGCCTGCTCGTCCACGATCTCCAGACCCGGCAGATCCTCGACGTCAACGAGGGCGCCAGCAGTCTCCTCGGCGTCCCCCGGGAGGAGCTGCTCGGGGCGCGGGTCGAGGAGTCGCTCCCCCCCCGTCCGCCCCACACCCCGGAGGAGCTGCTCCGCCGCCTCGACCTCGCCGCCCTGGGAGAGCCCCAGCGCTTCGAGTGGCTCGCCAGCCCCCCGGGTCGCCGCGCGCGCTCCCTGGAGGTGCACGTGCACCGGGTCATCATCGGCGGCGCCTCACGGATGCTGGCCGTGCTGCGGGACATCTCCGAGCGACGGCGTGCCGAGCTCGAGCGGCAGCAGCTCCAGGACCGGCTGCAACACGCGCAGCGGCTGGAATCGCTGGGCGTGATGGCCGGAGGAATCGCACACGATTTCAATAATTTGCTCACCGTGATCCAGGGCAACGCCGAGCTCGTCCGGCCGCGGCTCGAGGGGCTCCCCGAGGGGGCGCGGCTCGCCTCCTTCGTGGACTCCATCCGGGTCGCCACGCAGCGGGCCGCCCAGCTCACCGGGCAGATGCTGACCTACGCCGGCCAGGGCAGCTTCGTCTTCGGCCCCCTCGACCTCGCGACGGAGATCCGGGAGCTGGACCCGCTGCTGCACGCCGCCCTCCCCAAGAAGGCCGAGCTCCTCGTCACCCTGGCGGACGATCTCCCCTGCATCCATGGCGACGCCGCCCAGGTCCGCCAGGTGATCCTGAACCTGGTCACCAACGCCGCCGAAGCCCTGGGCGACTGCCCGGGCACGGTGCGCCTGTCGACCCGGCGACAGCTCGCCGACCGCACGCTGCTCGCCCGGGCGATCCTCGGCGAAGGGCTCCCGGCGGGCGAGTACGTCGCCCTGACCGTGGCCGACACCGGCGCCGGCATGGACCAGGCGACCACGGCCAAGATCTTCGAGCCGTTCTTCACCACCAAGTTCACCGGCCGCGGGCTGGGGCTGGCCGCGGTCCTGGGGATCGTCCGCCAGCACGGCGCGGCGATCGCCATCGCGAGCTCGCCCGGCGAGGGCTCCACCTTCACCGTCCTCTTCCCCAGCGGTCGTTCGGACGCGGCCGGGGCCGGGTGGACGCCTCCGGCCACGAGCCCCGGGAGTCCGGAGGGCGTCGGCCGGAGGCGGCTGCTGCTGGTGGACGACGAGCGCGCGGTCCGCGAGGTCACGCGGGCGCACCTCGAATCGGCCGGCTACGAGGTCCTGACCGCTGGCGACGGGGAGGAGGGCACACGGCTCTTCGCCCAGCACGCCGCCTCCCTCGACGCCCTGCTGCTCGATGCGACGATGCCGAAGCTGAGCGGGCGGGAAGCGCTCGCCGAGATCCGGAAGCTCCACCCAGCCGTGCCGGTGCTGCTGATCAGCGGGCACGCCGCGCGGGAGCTGGCCAGCCAGTTCGCCGGTACCGGCGTGAAGATCCTCCAGAAACCCTTCCAGCGTGACGAGCTCCTCGCCTCCCTGGCGGAGCTGCTCGATCCCCCCCGCGCGGTCCCGCCGGTCGACGACCGGGACCCGCAGCAGAGGAGCGGCGCCCGATGACCCGTCCCAGCCAGCGCGACGCGCAGCCGCCCGCCCCGGAACGTCCAGCGGGGCGCGGCCTCCCCCTCGACGTCCGGGTGCAGCGGGTCACCCTCGGCGGCCAGCCGAAGATCCGTGTCTTTCTGCAGCGGCTCCGCTACCCCCGTCGTGGCCCGGCGTTCGCGCCGCTCCGGCTGCCCGAGCGCAGCCGGATCGTGCTCCAGGACTGTGACAGCCGGCTGCTGCACAAGGCCCTGGTGCAGTTCCAGCTCCAGCTCGTCCCGGGCTCCCACCGCCTCCCGCTCACGAACGGGGAGCCGTTCGTCGTGGAGATCGCCGAGCAGACCCGGGCCACCGGCCAGCTCGAGCTCGGACCGCTGGCGGCCACGGGCGCCGCGACCGCGACCACCCGCGGGGCGAGCAGCGAGACGGTCGTGCGCGGGGTCGAGGTGCTCTTCGAGCCCCCCCTCGAGCTGCCGCACGTCCTCGGCACCCTGCGCGAGGTCCAGCACCTGTTCGACGACCGGCGCTTCGCGGGGCTGCTCCAGCGCTGGGCCACGGTTCCGGGGCTGGAAACAGCCCGCAGCCTCGGGTTCGTTGCCCGGACCCTCGGCGGCCACGCGGCCGGCGGGTTGCGCGACCAGCTCACGCGACAGCTCGGTACGGAGCTCACGAGCAAGCTGCAGGCCGGTCTCGGCGTCCTGGGCGAGAAGCTGGCGCAGGGCCGGGAGCGGCTCGCCGCCGCCCAGCCCGGCGTGGTCCTGCTCTCCCGGGTCCTCGGCCGCCTCCGGGAGAACCCGCAGCGCCGACAGCCGGAGCTGGAGCTCCTCTTCTCGGGCCACATCCGCTGGCTCGACCGGGTCACCACCCCCTTCTCCGACATCGCCTTGCCGGCGATGGTCCTCCCGGTCCCCCACGCCTCCCTGGATCGACTCCTGTCGAGCTCGCCCCTCGCCTCGGGGGGCTTCCAGGCCCAGCGCTTCACCGGGCTCCATTTCCTGCGCGGCCTGCTGGACAGCCTGCGCCAGGCCGAGGGGCGCTTCAGCCTGGAGTGCGACGTGCCGCCCCTCGAGATCGGCGGGATGACCGTCGATCGGACGGGGATCGAGGTGACCGCGACCCTGCCCGGGGCCCTGCAGCTTCATGGTACCTTCGTATCAGAGCCCCAGCCCTCGTCCCCGGCCGGGCCCGCCGAGGGTGATCGCGGCGCGAGCCTCCGCCGGCTCCGCTGGTCCATGCCCGAGCTGAGCCTCGGCTTCGGCGAGTTCCCGGATCACCAGCTCGAGGTCGACGCCCGGGGGAGCGCCACCCTGGACCTCGAGCCGAGCGAGCGGCCCTGGGCCCGACGCCTCCGGGCCGCGCTCGAGATCGATCTGCGCGGCGGCTCCCAGCTCCCGTCCCTCGGGGTCCAGCTCCGTTCCGACCACCCCCTCGCCCTGGGAGAGACCACCGTGCGGGCCCAGCTCTCCGGGGTCCGGCTGGAGGGCGGGCTGGACCTCGCCTGGGAGGACGCGCTGGTGCTGCTGCCGGCACGGCGCGGCCTGTCCTGGTCCTGCAACCTCAGCGTCCCCGAGCAGCCCTGGCAGCGCCGCCCAGAGACCCTCGCGGTCGGCTCGCTCGAGGGCGGGAGCTTCGCCGGAGCCCTCGAACCTGCGGGGGAGCACACCTGGCGAGCGACCCTGCGCGGCCAGACCACCCTGCGCTTCGGGACGTCGAGCCAGGTGACGCCCATCGCCGAGCTGAAGATCGAGGACTCGACCCTGCGCACCCGCCTGCAGTGCGGCCTCGACGTGAACGGCGCCGCGCTGGTGCGCTTCGTGGGCCCGCTGCTCCCCGAGATCACGGTCATCCCGGGCGGCCGGCTGCGGGTCACCTTGCAGCAGCTCACCGCGGAGCTGGACGGCCGCCGCCTGGAGTTCCCGCCCGCCCTGCTCGTCGGGACCGTGCGCCAGGCCGAGCTGGCCCCCACGGGCAACGGCGACTTCGCGCTGGACGTCACCTGGACCATGCACGGCAAGCCGTGCCTGCTCCACGGCCGGGACCGCACGGCCTCCCTGCTGACTCGCTCCCTGCGCGAGGGCGAGCTGACCCTCCACGTCAGCCCGGGAGGGCGCGTCTTCTTCTCGGGAGAGCGCGAGGGGCTGTACGGCGTCCGCTTCTTCAACTCGCTGCTCAAGCCGGCCTCGGACCCGGGGCACCTGCTCCAGTTGCTCGGCGACGACAGCGCCCTGGGCCACGTCGTCGCGGCCCTCGAGGTGTTCAACCCGGAGCTGGCCGAGACGCTCTCCTCCTTCCGGGAGCTCGCCCTGGCCACCCGTACGATCCTCACCCGGGAAGGTATCCGCAAGCCTGCGGACGTCATCCCCCGGGCCCGGATGGCCCGACTGATCTCCCTGCTGCTGGTGGGCACCGACCGGCTCGCCCCCGGGATCCAGCCCTTGATCCAGGGGATCACCGAGGGCCGGGGGCTCGACGTCGCCGCAGCCAAGAAGCTCTTGCGGGAGCCCCTCGCCGGCTTCCAGATCGACTACGAGCTCGACGGGCTGCTGCGCTGGTTCGACCTCGTCGTCCGCCCCAGCGAGCCGGTCCCACCCCCGGAGGCGGAGGCCCAGCTCCCCTTGGCGGAGGACCCGCGCTACGCGGCCGCCTGCGAGGGCCTGCCTGCGGCCGAGGAGATCTACCGGCACCTGGCCCGACCCCGGCACGACCCAGATTTCCTTAATAAGATCATGGATCTGGCCCCCGAGCTCTCCCTGGCCCAGGTCGACTACCTGCTGAGCCAGGCGCAGCCGGCCTGGCCGCCGGAGGTCGTCTGCCGCCTGAGCTACGTCGGCGAGGTGAAGCGGCGCGTGGCCCAGATCGCGGAGGGCTACGGCGGCCTGGCCTACACCCCCCAGGACCTCGCGCTCGCCTCCTTCCTCGGTGAGGCCCTCGGCCCGCTCCCCGGGCTGGACGGCACCGCGGTCGATCAGGACCCCGAGTCCTGGCCGCCCCCCTGCACGCTCGGGCCGGAGGAGGTCGGCGTGCTGCTCCAGGCGGGCCTCGCGGCAGGGCGCCAGGGGCTGCAGGCCCAGATCCACAACCGCCTGCTCATCGAGCTCGTCCGCTCCCGCCCGGGCAGCTTCCTCGCCGCGGTCCTGGTCGAGCTGGGCTGCCACTCCCACCGGGCCCTCGCGGGCGTGCTCTTCTCCTTCTTCAACCAGGACCAGGACCGGATGAAGGAGCCGGTGAACCTCCACCGCCTGGTCGAGGAGAAGCTCGGGCTCCCGGTCCCCCGCCAGGAAGAGTACCTGGCGGGCGGCCGGCGAGCACGGGACAGCTACTACGCCGCCCTGACCGCGCTCGCCGAGGCGGTCTTCGACCGCGCGGGGCCCTATCTGGCCCGGCGGGCCTACCTGCGGGAGGTGCGCCAGCCGGTCCCGCCCGCGGTCGAGCTAGGTCGGGAGGAGCCGACCGGACGCCTCGCGGCGGAGGCCGCCCTGCAGATCGAGCGTGCGGACGAGCTCGGCCGGCAGTGGCTGGCGCGAACGGACGCGGGCCCCGCGGGGCCCACGACGGCGTCGGAGCAGGTGGCCGCGGCCTACGAGCAGGCCTTCGCGGCCTGTCGACTGCTGCTGGCCCAGGAGCCGCGCGCCTACGAGCTGCCCTGGCTGCGAGACTTCTGGGGCCGCAGCGAGGAGGCCCTGCGGGTCCTCTCGGTCGTGCGCAACCACCAGCAGGACGTGGACGACGTGCGGCACTGGCTGGAGGTCGCGGCCAGCCGCCTCGGGCTCGCCCCCGGACCGGCGGACGAGCAGGAGCTGCTCGCCACCGTGGTCCGCGTCCTCTACCCCGAGGAGCGCGACCGGCAGGAGCTGCTCGCCGATCCCCTCGTCCGGCTGCTGCTCGACCCGCCCGAGGCGCACTACCGCTTCACCGTGATCACCTGCATGGGGGTCATCACGGACGGGATCGCCGGCCGGGAGCTCGAGGACGCCTTCCGCCGGCTCCACGAGCGTCGTGGGGTCCGGCTGATCCGCGCCGGGACGGGCCTGTGGCGCTCTCTCGAGTACAACGCCGAGCAGATCCTCGCGGCCATCGAGCAGACCGAGACGCCCTGGGGCTACATCGGCTACAGCCAGGGCTGCGCCAACGGGCTGCTCGCCGAGAGCATCCTGCGGGGCGGCACGCCGGCTCAGCAGCAGCGGCTCGCCGGGCTGGTCGGCCGACAGCTCCTCTTCTCGGCCGCTAACGGCTCGGCCCACGGGACCTCGGGTGCCCGCAAGTTCGTCCGGGCGCTCATCGAGGGAGAGCGCTTCCTCAAGCACTACCAGGCCAGCTTCACCCGGGAGGCGGTCGACCTCGCGTTCCGGGGGATGAAGGCGGCCCTCGACTCCGACCTGTTCCTCAAGACCCTCGGCGGCACCTTCTCCCTCGGTCTCGCCCGGGCCCGCTGGCTGCACCGGGACGGACAGTTCGCCCCCTGGGCACCCACCGTGACGACCCGGGGCATCGTCACCCCGGAGCGACTCCCCGAGTCCCTGGAGTACCTGTACTACGTGCTCCGGGAGCTGACCCCGGGCTCCGACAACGACAGCCAGATCACCGTGGTCGAGGGGGTGGGCCACGCCACCCGGGTCACCAACCCCGGAACCGAAGCCTTCGCCCGCCAGGAGATCCCCAGCCGCACCCAGGCCACCCACCACTGGTCCCCCCTCACCGCGGAGGTCGAGCTGGTCACCACGGAGCGGGACCGGGAGCGAGCGGTCTACCAGGAGCCCAAGGACCGGCACGTCTTCCCCTGGGTGGACAACCTCGCCCGGTTCGGCCGCATCACCCGGAGCTGAGCGGCCCGGCACCGTGGCTTTCTTGTCCCGCCGCGCCCTCTTGATGTAGGGTCAGGTAATACTCTATCCGACAAGGATGACCATGCGTGCGAGCAGCTCCTGGACCGCCTCCCTCCTCCTGGCCCTGACCCTGGCGGTGCCCGTGGCCTGGGCCGACGAGGCTCCGGGCGCCCCCCCCCGAGAGGGCGGCGCGCCCCACCGCCGGCCGGCCAGCGTCCCACGCCCGCTCCCGGACGAGCCCGGGCTGACGGAGCCGGCCCTGGCAGCTCCCGCGCCGCTCGCGGCCCCGCTCGCGAGCCCCGCCCCCCCATCCGGGCCAGCCGAACGAGCGCAGCGGGAGCCGGAGGCGGCCGCCTCCCCCAACGAGGAGCCCACGGACGGGAGGGCCGAGCAGCCGCTGCAGGTCCAGCTCCTCCCCGTGACCGGCGCGGGCCTCACCCCCGGAGAGCTGCAGGACCTCGGCCGCGGGCTCTGCCAGGCGGGGAATCGCGTGCCGGGCCTGGACCTCGCCTGCGAGGCCCCGGTGGAGCCGGAGGTCGCGGCCGCAGCCCTCGGTGGGGGGGCCGGCGGCGGGCGCGGCGGAGCGGGGAGCGTGGCCCGGGCGACGCGGCCGCGACCGTCCCCACCTCTTGCGGCGTCGAGGCCCAAGCCCCGGGAAGGAGGCCGTGGCACGGTGCGGGTCGGCGGACGCGTCGACTCGAGCCTGGAGCTGCGGAGCAAGGTCACCAAGGTCGGGATCTCGCTCACCCTCGATCTGGAGCTCGTGGACGTTGCGCTCGGCGAGGTGATCGGCCGGGTGTCGCGGACCGTGGAGGAGGAGGCGGCCACCCTGGCGCCGCAGATCGGCTCGGCCCTCGAGGAGCTCGTCCGGACGGCCCTCACGGAGCAGGAGCAGCGCCCGGCGCGACCGACTCGCCCGGGCCGCTGAGGCCCCCGCGCCCCCGCGCCGCCCCTTCTCAGCCGCGACGGCGCAGCAGCAAGATCCCCAGGAAGATCGAGCCCATCAGCGCGAGGCCGCCGCGCCGGGGAGAGGACTGGGAGGCGGTCGTGGCGCACTCGCAGCCGACGTAGGGCTCCTCCCAGAGCCCGGAGTCGGGCCGGGCCGGGGTGAGGTCGCCCTCCGGCTCCCCACCCTGATCCGCGGGGCCACCGGAGTCACGTCGCACGCCCAGATCGGTCACCGCGAGATCGCTCCCGCCGTCGACCGTCGCCCCGAGGTCCGGGCCGCCGTCGCGGGGACCGGCGTCGGGGCTGGCGAGGTCCGCGGGGCCGCCGTCGCCGGCGTCCGGATGCAGCCCACCGTCGTCGCCCGGGCCGCCGTCCACGGGGTCCACGTCGGCCGGGAGGCCGCCATCCGCGAGGTCCCCGGCGTCCGGGACCGTGGCGTCCTCCCGGACCCCCACGTCCTCCTCCACGGGGCGCACCGTCGGCGCGGGCAGCAGCCAGCGGGCCACCGCACCGAGCAGGGCGGCACGCGCCGGCAGGGGATGGACCGTCTCCAGCGGGAAGCCGAAGAGCATGGCACGCCCGCCCGCGCCCGAGAACGCGACCCCGGCCGCGCCTCCCTCGGGGTAGACGGCCGCCACCGCGGCGTCCGCCACCGGTGCGAAGACGTCGGGGAACATGACGTCGTAAGTGCCGTGGGTCCCGTCGTCGAAGGACATCGGCGGCTGCCCGGCCAGCTCGGCGAGGGGCCCGGCCGCGGTGGTGACGACCTGGTAGCTCCCCGCGTCGTCCCGGGCCATGGCGGCTCCGAACACCTCGCCGAGGAAGGCCCGGTCCGCCAGCGAGCCGCGGAAGTCGAGGTCCCAGGCGATCTCCGCGCCGGAGGCGACGACGCTCCCCCCGCCGGCGAGGTAGGCCCGCAGCCACTCCTGCTCCGTGCTGGAGAAGGTCTCGTGCTCCGTGGACTCGACGCCGAGGATCCAGTCGATGGCCCCCGGGCGGAAGCCCGCCAGCGCCTCGCCGCCGAGGGCCTCGTTGGCCGCCGACCCGAAGGAGAAGGGACCGGCCCCCGCGAGGGCCTCGCCGTGCTCCACGACGTACGCGTGGTCGTTCTCCAGCTCGGTGATCCAGGCGTCCTCCCGGTCGAAGCCGGAGACGATCAGCACCGGCAGGTAGACGAGGGGCTCCTGGGCGGCGAGCCGGGCGCCACCGGTCTCCGAGGGGAGGCTCTCGCCGCCGTCACCGAGGGCGGTAATACGAAAGTACCAGGTCACGCCGGCCCCGGCGTCCGGCAAGGTGAACCGAGGCTCCTCCACCACCCGCCCGCCGTCGAAGATCCGCCCGCCCTGGGCCAGCCGGACCCGATAGCCGCGGGCGCGCGGCACCGCCTGCCAGTTGGCCACGAGGGAGCCCGTGGTCTCGTCGGGGAGCACGACGAGCTGCTCGGGGGCCGCCGGCGGCAAGGGGGCGTCCTCGCCGGCGAGGAACCGGATGACGCCCGTCGTCAGGCCCCGGGCCGCGGCGCGCCGGAAGCGGGGATCGTGCAGGGCCTGGTTGTCCGAGGTGCGGGCGTCCGCGATGGGCGTGAGGTTGTCGTGGAAGGCCAGCTCGACGAGGGTGCCGGGGATCCCCTCGAGGGGGCGGAGCTCGCCGAAGTTGGCGACGAGGACGCCGATGTCCCGCCAGTTGGGGTCCCAGGAGCGGCGGAGCTCGGCCACGACCGCGGTGTGCGCGAGCTCGGCGAGGCGGGCCGAGCCCGGGGGCTGATCGCAGTCCGCCGCGCCGGCCGCAGCCGAGTGGTCGGGGTAGCTCAGGCAGTTGAAGCGGTAGGTGGAGGTGCCGCGGCTCCCCCCGGCCCAGGCGTTGGAGTGCACGGCCAGGTAGAGGTCGGCCCCCTCCCAGTTGGCGTAGCGCGGCCGGATGGTGACGTCCTCGACGCCGGCGAGGGAGGTCGCGCCGACGAAGGGCACGTAGCTCGCCGCGCCCATCTGCCAGCGGGGCTGACCCGCGCTGGCGTCCACCCCACCGCCCAGCCGCACCGCGTCCGCGACGAGGTAGCCATCCGAGCGAGGCCCGTGCAGCAGCTCGACGAAGCCGCCCTCCGCCGCGCAGGTGTGGGCTCCCAGGTACACCCACCGATCGTCCCGCTCGCGCTGATCCAGGTGGTACTCGACGACGGGCTCCTGGCAGTGGACCCGCAGCAGCGCATCCCCCGTCCGGTTGGGGCCGGCGCGCCAGCGCAGGGAGAGCTGCCGGGCGCCGGTGAGGGGCGGCAGGCGCCAGACCGCGCGCCCCGGGGAGCCCGGGGCGAGCACCCGGTAGGTGTCCCCGTGGCCACCGCCCGAGTTGCCGGCGGTCCAGCCCTCGCCCTCCTCCTGGTACGCCGGGTCCTGGTCGTCGACGATCTCCTCCGCGGAGGAGAAGTCCCGCTCCCGGACCGAGATCACCCGGGCCCCGGCCGCCTCGAGCATCGGCAGGAGGTGGTACTGGACGATCTCGGCGTTGGAGATATCCTCGATGATGCCCTGGCAGCTCCCGCAGTCCGTGAACTTGAAGCTGGGACGCTGGAGCTTGTAGCCGTCGAGCGCGCTGTCCCAGCGGTAGCCGTGGCCCGGGGAGACCACGATGGTCCGCCCGGCCAGGGGCCCACCCCAGGGCAAGCGATCGGCCGGGCTCCAGTCCAGCGCGGGCGAGATCCGCAGCGGCGGGGGGAAGGGAGACGGCTCCTCCCCTCCCAGGAACGCAGAGAGGGGCGCCACCTCCCCCGAGGGCCGCCGCACCTGCACCGCGAGCCCCCGCAACGGCTGCACGAGCTGGCTGAGCACACCGAGCAGCAGGGTCGTGCGGTCGTCGGCGGTCGCGGCGTCGTCGAGCCCCACGAGGAAGCCCTCGTCGAAGAGCAGGCCGACGTGCCCCTGCTGCTGGGTGACCTGGAGGAGCCGCGCGCCGGCCGGGAAGAGGCTCCGCAGCCCGGCCGCGTGCTCGGCGGGGCCGACGGACCGGGACAGCAGCTCCAGGGCCTCGCTCACCCGGTCGGGGCGGGTCAGCCG
This sequence comes from Myxococcota bacterium, assembly GCA_034005005.1. Taxonomy (GTDB): domain Bacteria; phylum Myxococcota_A; class JAVEVO01; order JAVEVO01; family JAVEVO01; genus JAVEVO01. The sequence goes on along the minus strand of JAVEVO010000005.1, from coordinate 34,372 downwards.
CCGCACCACCACGTGGGACAGCCCCTGCCGGTCCACCAGGGGCAAGCGCAGCTCGCCCGGCGGGGAGGCATCGGCAGCGGCCGCGGGCCGGGGCAGCCGCAGCGGATCGGAGTCGGGATCGGCCAGGGCGGCCGTGGGGAGCAGCAGCAGGATCAGCAGGCCGAGGAGCCCGTCGCGCCCCCCATCCTTCGCCCTGAGCTGCGGCTCGAGCCTCTCACTGCTGCTCGGTAGCCCGACCGCCCGACATCCACCCATCGCGGCACCTCGTCCAGGACCCGCCTGGCTGCAGCATCCTAGCGGGTCGCCCGGCCGCCCGCCAGCCGGAGTCGCCGCGGCCCGCGCGCACGAGCCTCCTGGCCGGCTCGCCAGGCATCCCTTGACCGGCTCGGCCCGGCCCGCTAGGTTCCGGTTCAGCTCACCAGCAAGCGAGGAGAACGAGTTGACCGATCGACGCACTGGCTTGCCGCTCCTGCTCTCCCTGACCTGGCTGCTGCTGGGCGGCTGCGCGACCGACGCGGCCCCCGAGCCGGACGGGGCGGAGGGTGAGGGAGAGGGCGGCGGCGGCAAGGAGGACTCCGGAGACGACGGCCTCCAGGCCGAGCCCAAGAACCCGGCGGCCGCGGACCTCATCCTCTACGAGCTCCAGGTGCGCTCGGCCAACGCCTGCCTCCCGGCCACCGGCGGTGCGGCCTGCGCGGCCAAGCGCGCCCCCGATTTCCCCTATCACGGGACGGGCTGCGGGGTCCTCGACGACCTGCAGGAGGTCAAGAAGAGCACCCTCGACGACCTGCTGCCGACGACCACGGCCCCGGACCGGACCCTGGGGATCACCCTGCAGTACGTCGACGAGGTCGTCGGGGCGAACGCGATCTGGCTCATGCCGCTGTTCCCGCACAACTTCCACTACAGCCTGCCCGACGCCTGCGACGACCTGGGCTCGCCGTACGCGGTCCGCGACTACTACCACGTGCGGGGTTCCCTCGCGGACCGCTGCGCCCGCCTCGGCCGGGACGAGTGGAGCGAGCGGCCCTGCTGGGGCGACGCCGAGCTGCGCAAGGTGATCCAGGCGGCCCATGCGCGTGGGCTGAAGGTCATGCTCGATCTGGCCTTCAACCATCTGGGACATGAGTACCAGTACTACGACTACGCCACGGCGACCCCCGTTCGCAGCCTGCTCGAGCGCCGGGCGGATCTGTGGGACTTCACGGCGACGTACGAGGAGGCCCTGCTGTACCCGGAGATCCTCGACACCCCGGAGGAGCTGCCCGGCGAGGCCACGACCGTGCTCGCCGAGCTCTGCCAGGAGCGCGCGACCGCCCTCGATGGGCAGGAGCGGGTGCGACGCTACCTGATGTGGCGGGAGGCCTTCGACCACGAGCGGGCCGCCATGGACTGCAGCCGGCCGGACTCGCTCGAGACGCAGGTCCCCGGGTTCTACCTCGGGGCGAACGGCTGGAGCCCCTCCCAGGGGGTCGGCGACAACTACACCAACAACTGGAACGACGTGAAGTTCCTCTACAACAACGAGATCGACCCCGCGGGCGCCGGGCAGTTCGCGCGCACCCGGGAGCTCGCCTTCCGCGTGATCAACTACTACCTCTCCCTCGGAGTGGACGCGTTCCGCCTGGACCACGCCAACGGCCTCACCGAGCAGGAGTGGCGCTACGTGTTCCGCAAGGCCCGGTTCTACCAGGCGAAGCGCAACCTCCCCGACCCCATCTTCCTCTCGGAGAGCTTCCACGACATCCTCGAGCTCAACCGGGTCTTCGACGTGCTCACCGAGGGCTACCACCACGACATCACCCACGGCCGCCGGCACGCGCTCGACCTCGAGTACTCGCTCTTCCGCAACCGCGAGGACTACCTGGGCAAGGAGAGCTACGTGCTGCTGAACCTCGAGAACCACGACGAGGGACGGCTGCTGAAATCGACCACGGGCTTCGACATCTGGCGGGGGGTCACCTTCTATGCCCTCGCCGCGTCCTCCCGGGGCGCCCTGATGCTGCTCACCGGCCAGGAGTGGGGGGAGCCCTGGGACCTCGGCTTCCGCCGCTCCGACTACCTGCGTGGGCGCTTCCCCGCCGAGGCCAACTGGAACCCCCAGGGCGCCGAGCTGACGGCCCTGTACCGGGGGATCCACCGGGCGCGCCTCGCCCCGGAGAACCGGGCCCTACGCACCGGCCGCAGCCTCTTCCTGCGCACCGACAAGGGCGAGGTGAAGGACCAGTTGCTGGGCATGATCCGCTACCAGGAGGACTGCACCAACACCTTGTTCACCTTCCACCGCCTCTGGGCCGACGACGTCGCGACGACCTATGCCATCACCCCGGAGATCGCCGGGGCGATCTGCCTGGAGCCGAGCCTCCGCTACCGGCTGGTGGACGTCTTCACCGGCGAGGACGTCTGGGCGACGGAGCATCCCGGAGGACGGCTCGGCTCCCACATCCGGACCTTCGGCGTCTACGTCCACCTGGACCTCGGGACGAGCTTCCAGTGGCTGCGGCTGGAGAGCGCTCAATAAGCATGTGATCTCGAGGCGTTAGCAGACCAGCCTTCCCCTCGACGGCCGCCTGTGCCACAAGAGGAGCCGTCCAGGAGACGACCTCCTGGAGGCCGAGGAGGCTGACGATGTTCCTGCGGACCCTGATCGTCCCCGACCGCTACCTCGACTCGGTGCTCCTGATGGGGCTGGCCGCCCGCCTGCGCGGGCTGGCCGGCGTGGCGGACGCCTCCGCGGTGATGGGGACCGAGGCCAACCGGGCCCTGCTCGCGGAGACGGGGCTGCTCGACGAGACGGCCACCGCGGCGGCGCCAGGGGACGTGATCGTCTCGCTGCAGCTCGCCGAGCCGACGCAGCTCCCCGCGGCCCAGGCAGCCCTCGAGGCCATGCTCGCCGAGCTCACGCGCACCGACGCGGGCTCGGGGGGCGGGGCCGGCGACGCGGCGACGCCACCGCGCACCCTGGAGGAGGCCCTGCGACAGCGCCCCGACGCCTCCGTGGCGGTGATCTCCCTGCCGGGCGGCTACGTGGCCCGGGAGGCCCGCCGGGCCCTGGAGCTGGGGCTGCACCCCTTCATCTTCTCGGACAACGTGCCCCTGGCCGACGAGGTCGCGCTGAAGGCCCTCGGCCGGGAGCGCGGGCTGCTCGTCATGGGCCCGGACTGCGGCACCGCGATCCTCAACGGCCTGGCCCTCGGGTTTGCGAACCGCGTCGCCCGGGGGCCCGTGGGGATCATCGGCGCCTCGGGCACGGGCATCCAGGAGCTGAGCTGCCTGCTCCACCGCCAGGGGATCGGCATCCACCAGGCCATCGGCGTCGGCGGCCGGGATCTGTCGGCCGCGGTGGGCGGCTCCTCGATGCTCCAGGCCCTGGCGATCCTCGAGGCCGACCCGGCCTGCCTCGTGATCGTCCTCGTCTCCAAGCCTCCCCACCCGGAGGTCGCGCAGGCCGTGCTGGACCGGGCCGCCGCGTGCGCCAAGCCCTGCGTGATCTGCTTCCTCGGCGGCGATCCCGGGCAGGCCGCGCAGCGGAACCTGCCCTTCGCCAGGCGCCTCGACCTCGCCGCGGCCATGACCCGCGCGGTGCTCGCCGGCGAGGATCCCCTGACGGTGGCGGACGCCCCTCTCCCCCCGGCCCGGCAGGCCCAGGCCACGACCCTCGCCGCTGACCTCGGGGCGGGGCGGCGCTTCGTACGAGGGCTCTTCTCGGGCGGCACCCTGGGCAAGGAGGCCCTGCTCGTCCTCCGGGAGAGCTTGCCGACCTACCGCACCAACCTGGAGGAGGAGGGGCCCCGGGCCCTCGTCGGCGACGACCGGCCGACGGACCACCTGATCCTCGACCTGGGCGACGACCGCTACACCCGCGGCCGCCCCCACCCGATGATCGACTTCGGCCTGCGCTGTCAGCGACTGCAGCAGGAGCTGGCCGATCCGAGCTGCGCGGTGCTGCTGCTCGACGTGGTGCTCGGATACGGCGCCCACCCCGACCCGGCCGGCGAGCTGGCCACTGCCGTCGCCGGGCGGCTGCAGCCGGGCGGTCCCGTGCTGCTGGCCTGCGTCGTCGGCACCGAGAACGACCCGCAGCCGCGTCCGGACCAGGTCCGGCGCCTCACGGCGGCCGGCTTCCAGGTCCTCGACACCAACGTCGAGGCCGCCCGGATGGCCGCCGCGATCCTCGTCGAGCTCCAGCGGAGGAACCAGCCATGAGCGAGCCCAAGCCCTTCCCGGGAGCCGGTCCGGGCATCGTCGCCGTGAACCTCGGCCTCCCCTCGTTCGCCGACTCCCTCGCCGCCCAGGGCGGCAGCTCCCTGCACATCGAGTGGCAGCCGGCGGCCGGCGGCGACCCCACCTTGCTCGCGCTCCTCGACCGGCTGCACCGCCCAGGCGGCGAGCTCGGCGAGCGCCAGCGCCGCATCGAGGCGGCCAACGAGGAGGCGATCACCCGCCTGGTCACCGCCCAGTCGCTCCTGCAGGACATCCGCCCCGCGCGGGAGGTGGTGCCCGGCTTGACCGAGACCACCATCCTCCACGCCGGCCCCCCCATCGCCTGGGAGCGGATGTGCGGCCCGATGCAGGGGGCCATCGCCGGCGCCCTGATCTACGAGGGCCAGGCCCGCACCCCCGCGGAGGCCTTCGACCTGGCCGCGTCGGGACGGATCCACTTCGACTCCTGCCACCACCACCGGATGGTGGGGCCGATGGCGGGCGTCGTCTCACCGTCGATGCCGGTCTTCGTGCTGCACAACCCGACCCACGGCAACACCGCCTACTGCACACTCAACGAGGGGCTGGGCAAGGTGCTGCGCTTCGGCGCCTACGACGACGAGGTGATCGCCCGGCTACGCTGGCTGGAGACCTTCCTCGCCCCCGCCCTGGCCAAGGCGATCCGCCTCGCCGGCGGGATCAACGTCAAGGCCCTCATCGCCCAGGCGCTGCAGATGGGCGACGAGCTGCACAACCGCAACGTCGCCGGCACCTCCCTGTTCTTGCGGACGATCTTCCCCAGCCTGCTCGACAGCGACCTGTCCAAGCAGCAAGTGCGCGAGGTCGTCGACTTCATCTCGTCCAACAACCACTTCTTCCTGAACTTGTCCATGCCCACGGGCAAGCTGGCCGCGGACACCATCCTCGGGCTGCCCGACTGCACCCTGATGGCCGCGATGGCCCGCAACGGCGTCGAGCTGGGCATCCGCGTGGCCGGGCTCGGCGAGCGCTGGTTCACCGCGCCCGCGGGGCAGCCCCAGGGCCTGTACTTCGGGGGCTACTCTGCCGCCGACGCCAACCGCGACCTCGGCGACAGCACGATCTGCGAGACGGCTGGCTTCGGCGGCGCCGCCATGGCCTGTGCGCCGGCGATCGTCAAGTTCACGGGCGGCCAGGCCTCCCAGGCCACGGCGATCACCCGCGAGATGTACGAGATCAGCTACGCCCGGCACCGGGACTACCAGATCCCCGCGTTCGACTTCAGCGGCACGCCCGTCGGCGTGGATATCCGCAAGGTGGTGGAGCGCAGCTCGCCGCCGTTCATCAACACCGGGATCGCGCACAAGCAGGCGGGGATCGGCCAGGTGGGCGCCGGCCTGCTGCGCGCGCCCCTCGCGGCCTTCCAGGAGGCCTTGCGGGCGTTCGGAGAGCTGGGCTGAAACGGAAAGGGGGGAAACGTGGGTGGGAGGAGGGAAGCTACTTCGTCCCCTCGCCCTGGACCTCGACCTTGAGCCCACCGGCGCCGAGGTTGATCTTGACCTCGCCGGTCTTCTCGTCGGTCTTGACGTTGACCCCGGGCGCCTGGACGGTGGCGCCGGCCTCGCCGGTCTGCACCTGGACGCCGCCGCCGACGGTCAGCTTCACGCCACCTTCCCCGGCCTGAACCTGGATCGCACCGGACGGAGCGCTCCCCTCGGGCGCGGCCGCGGGGGCATCCGCGGGGGCCGCGGCGGGCGCTTCCGCGGGGGCCGCGGCGGGCGCTTCCGCGGGGGCCGCCGGCGGCGCCTCCGCAGCGGGGGCGGCCGGAGCGGCCGGGGCGGTGGCCGCGCTCCCCTCGGCAGGGGGCGCCGGCGGAGCTCCGGCCGGGCAGCCGAGCAAGCTCAGGGAGGCCACGAACGCGACGGTGAGAAGCAGCGGGCTACGCATGACGATCCTCCTGCGGAAAGCCCCGTGGAGAGGGGCGGATGCCAGGACAGCCTGGCCACTGTGCCACAGCCACGCACCAGAAGCCAGCCCACTTGCTGCCCCCCGGAGGCTCGTCCCCGGAGGCCAGCTTCCCCTGGCAGAAGACGACCCTTTCGGGTAGCATACCCGAGACGATCCCTGCAGGCCGACCGGGCCCGAACCGGACGAAAGTCCCAGACGCGGAGGGTTCACGAACCATGAAGCAGCTCCTCGTTCCAGCCCTGGCATTCACTCTCATCGGCCTCGGGGTGGCGGGCTGCACCCCCACCCAGAAGCTCACGATCCGCACCCAGCCCACTGGTGCGAAGGTCACCCTCACTCGCTTCGGCGAGCGCCAGACCCAGGGAGGCGTGGGCCCGATCCAGGCCGTGAACAGCGAGGCGATCCAGGAGGTGCCGATGGAACTCGGCACCTCGCCCATCGACTTCGAGTTCGACCTGGAGGTCACCGAGACGGCCGCGGCCCTGCCGGGCAACGCCCAGATGGAGATCAAGCGGGTCTACAAGGAGGGGCTGATCCGCGCCGAGCGGGACGGCGCCTTCGCGGAGAAGCGGGTGACCTTCGCCGGTGAGCCCATCACCCTGGACATCGAGCTGGTGGGGGGCACGCCGGCGGTGGCCGCGCCCGCACCGGTGGCCGCGCCCGCACCGGTGGCCGCGCCCGCACCGGTGGCCGCGCCCGCCCCCGCCCCGGCTGCCGCGCCCGACCCCGCCACCGCCCCGGCCGCCCCGGCTGCCGCGCCGGCCGTGGTGCCGGAGCCGACCCCGGCCTTCACGCCGGTGCCGACCCCGACCTTCACGCCGGCCCCGGCCCCGGCCGTCACGCCCTGAGCCGCCCGGTGGACCGCCAGCCCCTGCCCTGCTCCCTGGCCCTGCCGATCCTCTCCCTGGCGATCTCCCTCCTCGGCTGTCGCGGTGGCGACGAGCTCGCGGTGGTCGCTCCCAGCTACGAGGCCAGCCAGACCGCACCAGCGGCCGCGCAGATCGCCACTCCGCTCCAGGTCCGCCCGGGCGCCATCCCCCGCCAGGACCTGGTCCTCAGCGACCCCGCCCGCCAGGGGCTGCTGCGCTTCGCCCGCCTGACCTGCAACGGCCAGCGGGAGGAGGCGAGCCGGCTGCTGCTGCCGGCCGAGCTCGCCGAGGTGAAGGCCCCGCTCATCGCGATGCTCTTCGATGACGACGGCCGCCGCCTGGGAAAGCGCCGGCTCGACGATCCCGCCCTGCCCGTGGCCGCCAAGGTCGGCCGCGTGGTGCCCGAGCTCTGCGCCAAGAACCCCAAGGGTTACCTGCACCTGCTCGTCGTGTCCTTCTCGACCCGCCTCGCCAACTTCGGCATCAAGGGGCTGTACGACAACAAGGCCTACGAGCCGCAGGTCACCGGGCTGATCTGGGAGTACAAGGGCCAGCGCGCCGAGCTCGACCCGGTCGAGGCGCGCATGCGCAACCTCGGCCCGGAGGGGAGCCGCAAGTTCCTCGCCGAGCAGGTCGGGCTCGACGCCCGACGGGTCGGCACCGAGCACGGCCTGCGCTTCGAGATCTACCGGACCATCCACTTCGGTGAGCGGTACCCCGATCATGGCTTCGCGGACTTCCACCGTGGCGGGATCGTGCTGCGGCCCGAGCAGGTCAGCCACGAGCTGCTCCAGGAGCGGCTGCGGCTGATCGGCGACTGGTACCGCCACAACGTCGAGGACGGCGAGGTGACGTACGAGTTCTCGGTGACCCGCAACCGCGTCCAGAACCAGAAGCGGACCATGGTCCGCTCCACGATGGCGACCTGGATCCTCAACCGGCTCGGCACCTTCCTCGGGGACGCGGAGCTCCTGCGGCTCGGCGACGAGGTGATCCAGCACTACCTGCAGAGCTACTTCCAGATCGAGCGCTCCCTGGCCGCGGGCAAGATCCTCCCGACGGACATCAAGCTGCCCTCCGGGGACATCGTCCCCAACCGCTACACCGCGGGTAGCTTCATCGCCGCCGCGATCCTCGAGCGGGACGACTGGGAGCGCCGGCAGCGGGAGGTCGGGCTGCTCATGGACTGGGCGATGAGCTACGCCGGTGACGACGGCGTCCTGTGGACCCGCATCGCCGAGAACCAGTACTTCGATCCCGGTCAGCTCTTGCTTGCCGTGACTTACGCCTTTGAGCACACCCGGGACGAGAAGTATCGGCGGTTCTTCGAGAAGGTCTACGGGGCGTACGAGCGGCAGTCCTACGACATGATGCACCTCGGCATCGAGCGCTACACCCCCTACGCGCCGGCCTGGTACACGCAGCCGACGGCCAAGATGTTCCTGCTCACCGGAGAGCCGCGCTACCGGGACTTCGTCTACGCGATCAACGACCGCGTCGCGAAGCTGTACCGCCTCAACGTCGACGACCAGATCTACTACGACTACGACGGCGCCCTGCTACCCAAGCCCTTCTCCTACGGCAACAACTCGATCACCGCGGCCTGCCTGGAGTCCCTGGTCGACGCCGCGGTGGTGGCGAAGAAGGACGGCGACCAGGAGCGGTTTGCGACCTACACCACGATCATCCGCCACACCGTGGCGTTCCTCCTGCGGTTGCAGTACGTCCCCGCGAACACCTACCACGTCGCGAACAAGAAGCGGGTGACGGGCGGGTTCAAGCGCGACCTCATCGACGGCACCCTCTGGATGGACAACGTCTGGCACCTGACCTCGGCCTTCGTGAAGGTCCAGCAGAATCGCCTGCTCGAGCCGACCCAGCCGGCCCCCGTGCCCCCGCCTGCGCCGGCCGCCGTGGAGGGCACGGCGGAACAGCCGCACTGACCCCCAGCCCGACCTAGCGTCGCTTGCGGGTCCGGCGCTCCTCGTCCAAGGAGACCTGCAGCTTCTCGTGCCGGCGCTTGTCCCGCCAGGTCCAGACCTGGTCGTAGTCCTCGTGGCGGTCGAGCTGCAGGGTGATGGGGATCGGCCGGCTGCGATCGAGATCCTTCAGCACGATCGGCGACTTCCCGCGGTATCGGCCAGCGATCAGCACATCGGCTCCCGCGGGCTCGGAGACGATCTCGAGGGTTCCGGGGAGGGGCTGCAGGCGCACCTCGAGCGTCTCGACCTCGTCGGGGCTGACGAAGACGTCCGGGAGCTGAGCGGTCCGGTAGCTCGGCAGCTCGAGGGAGAGCTCGTGCGCCGTGGACGCATCGACGTCGACGAGGGTGGCCGGGGTCACGCGGCCCGTGGGCTGGCCGTCGAGGACGATCGAGGCGCCGGGTGGGGTGCTGATCACCTCGATCTGGCCGACACCCGCGGCCGAGACCGCCCCCCGGAGCTGGTGGACGAGGAGTCCGACCGCCGGCACCGCGAGGAGGAGCAGGAGCAGGAGAATCCAGCGCGGCGACCGCCGCGGGCGTGACCCCCGCCGTCCGCTCCGGCCCTGGCCCGCGATCCACACCCCGTAGGCGAGGCCGTCGAGCTCCGTGCCCTTCCTGGCCGGGGCCTCGCGGCGCGGCCGGGCGACCGGGGCCGCAGCCGCGACGGGAGCTGGCGTCGCCGCTGGCTCGCGGGCCGGGATCGGCGGGCGGGGAACGGCATCGACGGCGGCAGCCTTGCCCACCTTGACGATCCGCACTCCGAGGGGTGGAGCAGGGGGCCGCGTCGGCTCCTCGACCGGGGGATCGGCCCGGCGGGCGTCGGGGAGGACGAGGAAGGTGGTGGCCTGGTTCCAGACCGCGGCAGGGGCCGGTCGTGGCTCGCCTCGTCGCCCGGGAGACCGTGACGGGGCCTCGTCGGTCGGGCGCGCCAGGTCGATGGAGCGGCGCCTCCCCGGCCCTTGGCTCGGCCGGTGCCCCGCGATGTCGTCGAAGTCGAGGCTGACGGTCTCATCCAGCCGTGGCGACGGGGACCGGGCCGGCGTCGCGGCCACGGAATGCGCCCCCACGCTCGTCTCTTCCAGCAGGCCAGGGCGCAGCGCCACGGTCGCGTCCAGTTCCGCCCGCCTCCTCTTCGACCGCTCCGCCATCCCCGTCTCCTCCCGATCCGGCGCACCTTCCGCGGCAGTAGGCAGCGCCTCCTGAACCTCCCGGAGGCACCCGTCACCGCGGGACGCGGTGATCTGGCCTCCACTCCAACTTAATCATTTTTTATTTGGGATCAAACAAAAATCCCAGATGAGCCGCCAGTCTCAGGCGAGCCGGAAGGTGAGGTCGACGTTGCCGAACTTGACTTGGTCGCCGTCCCGGAGGAACTGCCGCCGGATCCGCTGCCCATTGACGTAAGTTCCGTTGGTAGAATCGAAATCGGCTAGCTCGAAGCGCCAGGAGGCGACCTCGATCCGGGCGTGTCGGCGCGAGACGGTGGGGTCGGGGATCACGATGTCCCCCTCGCTGGAGCCGATGACGTTGACGTCATCCTGGAGCACGTAGACGAACCCGTCGTCCGCTCCTCCCACCTGGACCAGCTCGGCCACGTGGGGGGTCTCCAGGCAGGACTGGCAGACCCGGTCCGCGAACCCCAGCTCCTCGCCGCAGACCGGGCAAGCACGACCGGGGACGGGCTCCTCGTCCTCGGCAGCCTGCCTTCGTCGGCGGACTATGACCAGGACGAAGAGCCCGAGCAGCCCCGCGAGACCGAGCGCGCCCGCACCGACCAGCAGGACCGCCCACCACGGCGTCCCGGCCACCGGCCGGGTGTAGAACTCCCGGGGCGTCGACTCCACCAGCGCGCCGCGATCGTTGACCGCGAGCTGGAGCGTGTGGGGGACCTCCGGATCGAGGTCATCGTCCGCGAAGCCGATCACGTACTGGCCGGCGATCTGCTGCTGCAACCGCCGGAAGTGCTGGTCCAGCCGGCTCACCTCGGTGGCCGCGACCTCCCGGTAGCTCCCCCCGCTGTGCCGGGCGAGGGCCGCCATCAGCCGCAGGCCCTCCTTGGACTCCAGGCTGAGCCCGAGGCCATGGAACTCGACGTCCAGGGCCCGAGCGCGCGGGGCGATCTCCTTCTGCACGCGCCGCGCCAGGGACCGCGGGTCCGCGAGCCCCTGGTCCAGGGCGTCGGAGACCAGCACCAGCGCGCGACGGCGGGGGAAGGCCGGGTCGTTGCGCGGGAAAAGGTCGAGGGCTACGAGGAGCGCATCGAGGAAGACCTCGCGCGGCTTCTCGGGGGGCGGCACGGCCGCGAGCTGGGCGAGCAGCTCCTCCTCGTCGCTCGAGAAGTAGCCCGTGGAGCGCACCTCGTCCGCGTACCAGACCACCGCGGCGAGGTCCTGGGGCCGCATCCGCCGGACGAACTCGGTCAGCGCCCGTCGCTGCGCCGCGAACACGCTCTCGTAGCCCCGGTAGTTGTTGACCAGCAGGACGAAGGCGAGCGGCTCCGGGGTCTCGTGGAAAGGCTGGATCACGACCTCGCCGTCGAAGGGCTCCCCGTCCAGCAGGATCCGGAGCTGGCGCAGATCGAGGGCAGGTTGCGGACGCCCCGCCGCGTCGAGGTAGTCGGCATAGATGCGGTACTCGGGGGCCTGGGCGACGTCCAGGTGATCGATGGTCAGGCGGGCCCCCGTGGCGGCCTGAGCCTGCCGTGCGCCGAGGTCGGGGATCCCGACGAGCAGCAGCAGGGCCGGCAGCAGCCGGGCGATCCGCGTCGGCCAGGTCATCAGCGTCCTCCTCCCTCCTCGCGGGCCGCCGTCTGGACGCCCGCATCCGTCCCGGCTCACTCGCCGCGGATCGGCGGCGCCAGCTCCATGCCGAGCGCACCACTCCCCTTGTTCGCCTCCACGTCCTCCATGTCCCCGAGCTCGAGCCGCTTGCGGGCCAGCACGATGCTCCCCACCGAGAGCTCGTCCCCCGGCTCCAGGACGATGGGGATGCGCTGGTCGATGTACCCCAGCTTGCGGACGATCAGCGTGTACTTGCCGCCGTCGAGCGGCTGGGGGGTGCTCTGCGCGTCGAGCGTCCGCTCGATCAGGAACCCCCCTTGCAGATTGGTGACCACGTAGTCCGTGGGCGGCTCGGTCTCGATGGTGACCGCGCGCAAGGGCTTCTTCCGGGCGTCGACCACCTGGCCGTGGATGAGGGTGGAGCCGCAGGCACCGAGCAGCAGGGACAGCCCGACCAGGCCGACGACCGCGCCCGCCACGGCGCCGGGCCTGGGCGCGCGGGCCGAAGGCTTCTTCCGGGAGGGACGCCGCGCGCCCCGCGTCGTCGAGACCGGTCGCGGCCTGCTCGGCGCGCCCGCAACCGAGGCGGCCACCAGGGCGAGGGCGCGGCAGGCCGGTTCGGTCCGATGGCCGAGCTGGCCGAGGGCCTCCCCCAGCCGTCGCGCCTGCTCGGGGCCGAGCGGCTCGTGCTCCGCGAGCCCCAGCCGCTCGGTGGCCGCCCGCAGGCAGGCCCGCGCCGAGTAGTAGTCGTACCTCGTCTCCAGGAGTCGCAGAACCTCGGCCTGACTCATCTCCCCCATGTCCCTCTCCGGCGGGCCTCCGGGAGCCCGCGGTCACGCACCTCCCACCCTCGCTGCGGACAACCGTCTGCAGCGAGTCACCTCCTTCAATATAGTGCATTTTTGTTTGAGATCAAAATATATTCACAGATGACCAGCTCCAGGACCCTGGCCCGCAGCGACAGGCCAGGCCGGACGACCGGCGCGGAGGCCGGTCGCCACCGAACTAGCTGTTCGGGCTACTGATTCACTCGACTAGGAGCGTGTTGCGGAAAAGTCCGTCGCGAGGCGGTCGAGGCGCGGCGCAGGGAAGGAAGCACCGAGCCGAGACGCCGCAGGCGTACTCGAGGTACGTCGAGGACGGATCGGCCGGGACTGACGCACCATGCGCCGATGCATCGGCCGCCGCAGCAGAACGCTTTACGCGACACGCTCCTAGGGAGCCTGGTGCGTCGTCGGGTCCAGCGGCTGGTCGGCAGCGGCAGCGGCGGGGACCTGGGCCGCCGGGCCGCGGTCGCACCCCTGGGCCGCGGCCAGCAGCGCCCGCCCGAGGGTGGTCATGAGCTCCCGCGCGGCCTGGACCTGCGCGGCCGAGGCGGTGGCCAGCGCGCTGGCGACCGCCTGCTCGATGGTATGGGGCGCCGGGACGTCGAGGGCCTGGCCGGCCGGCGTCAGACCGAGCAGGATCTGCCGGGCGTCCCGTCGGTCGGGCCAGCGCCCCAGCAGGCCACGCTCCTCGAGCCGCTTGAGGGTCGGGGTCAGGGTGCTGGGGTCGAGGTGCAGCAGGGAGGAGAGGGTCCCCGCGGAGATCCCGGGGAAGCGGCCGACGAAGCGCAGGACGAGCCGCTGCGGGCCGGTCAGCCCACAGCTCCGGCCCATGGCGCGCGAGGCGACCTCGAGCCCGTGGTCGATGCTCCAGAGCAGCCGCAAGAACTCGCCGGTCTCGCCCAGCGCGGGAACGAAGGGGCCGCGACGGGCCGGCACCGGCACCGGGGGTGGAGGAGATGGCTCGACCTCCTGCCGGTGATCGGCAGGATCTCGCCGGGCCGCGACGAGCAGCCGCAGGACCTCGTCGACCTCGGTCCGGCTGCGCAAGAACAGGTGCGCGGCCGAGTCGGTCCGCTCCTCGACCCGCACCCCGAACAGCCGGCCCGGCTCGTCGAGCAAGAAGACGTCCTCGTCGGTGTCGTCGTCACCGAGGTACAGGGCGGTGTCGCAGCCCAGCCGGGCGCGCAAGAGCCCGAGCGCGGTGCCCTTGTGGGGTCCTCCCACCGGGAGCAGGTTGATCGCCTGCTTGCCGCCGACCGCCCGCACCTCCGGGAACCCGTCGACGACCTCGTCGACGGTGCTGCGCACCGGCTTCTTCCGGTGGGCGCGCCCATGATGGACCACGAGGGACGCACCCTTGTCCTCCACCACCACGCCAGGGAGGCCCGCCAGCCGCTCCTCGATCACCCGCCGCAGCCGGGCCAGGGTCTCCCGCTGGGCGGCGGTCAGCGGCGCCAGCTCCGCACCGTGGCTCCCCACGCAGGCCGCCAGCGGGATGCCCTCCACGACCTGGGCCACCTCCACCTGCGCCCGACCGGAGATCACCACGCAGGGATACCGACAGGCCACCTCCACCAGCAGCCGACGGGTCGGCTCCGCCAGCACTGAGGCGGGCGGGCCGTCCAGGAGGGGGATCAACGTGCCGTCCAGGTCGAGGGCCACGAGGAGGTTCGACCAGGCCAGCCGCTCGAGCAGCGGACGGTTCGCCGGATCGAGCAGCCAGGGCGTCATCGCCAGGAAGGGACGGTGCGCGGCGAGATCCGCGCGACCCGGGCACGCCCCGTTGGGACGCGACAGGATCCCTCCTCCCGCCGGCCACGGTCAATACCGCCAAACCCCAGGAAAAACATAGATCTTCGCCCCTCCTGTCGCTGCTGCGGCGCGCGGGCCGAGGAGCCGTCCGCTGCCAGTCGCCTGCCAGATAGCACGGAACGACCGCGCGCGATACCCCGGCCCCGGCGACGCCAGCCGGCGGATCCTGGCGCCCCCACCTCCGGCACCGGTCGCCCTGCCGACGGCGCCTCCGCCACCTTCCCCCCGCGGCGACGCGCTACAGGCAGGTCTCCTGCTCCCGGAGGTGAGGCACGAAGCCGTCCGGCACGGTCGGCAAGGTGCTGATGGAGAAGCGGGTCGGGAAGAGCAGGTCGCTCGAGCGGTACTCGACGTCGACGTAGTAGAGGCTCTCCGGGACCAGGGCCGCGGCGACCACCGCGGCGTACAGCCCGCTCCCCTGCTCGTCGAGGCTCTGGTGGAACCAGATGAAGCCGTTGTCGTTGCTCATCCAGAGCCGCACCGCGGTGACGGCCAGGGCGGCGTCGCCCATGTCGACCAGCGCGGTGGCCAGCAGGCCGCCCCCCGCAGGCTGCAGGGTGACGAGCGGGGGCACGGGCACGCGCGGGAAGGCCGGATCCGCGGCGAGGTGATGCCGGAACCAGAAACGCTGCCCGCCGTTGCGGCGCAGCTCCGCCCGCTCGTCGATGACCTCCTCCGACTCGACGCCGGAGAGGGAGAAGCAGCCGTGATCGAAGTTCCCGACGAACGAGGTGCGCTTGGTCGCGCCCGGGATGGCCGCGAAGGTCGCGACGTGCGCGGGGATCGGGAAGAACTCGTCGGTGGTGCCGTTGACCATGAGCACCGCGGCCCGGGTCCCGGGCAGCAGGCTGTCGGCCGCGATCAGGCTGTCGAGCAGGCGCAGCCACTCGGGGCTCGCGGTGGTCAGCCCCGCGTGCTGCAGCAAGGGGACCTGCCAGGCATCCGGCGAGCTCACCGCGACGTCCCAGGCCAGGGACGCCGAGACCGGGACCGCGGCGCGGATCCGGTCGTCCACCGCCGCGGCGAGCAGGGTGGCCACGCCGCCAGCGGAGAAGCCGGTCATGCCGAGGCGGGCCGGGTCGACCTCGGGGTGGGCCTGCAGACAGGTCAGCGCACGCAGGGCCGCGACCGTGTGGCCCCAGAACCAGCTCCCGCGGGGGTCGGGGAGCGTCTCGAAGAGCCGGTAGCCATCCCGGTCCATCGCCGGCAGCCCCTCCGAGGTGTTGTCGGGGACCGAGCCGCCGCCCGGACCGGTGTAGGCCAGGACCATCGCGCCGGTGCGCGCCGCGACCGCAGTGGCGTCGTCCTCCTCCGCGTACCCGCCCAGCCCGTGCGCGACGACGATCCCGGGCAGCCCGCCGGCCGCATCCGCGGGCCGCGCGAGGAAGCCCCGGATGCGGATCGGCCGCAGCTCGCCGCCGATGGACTCCCAGGAGCGGAAGCTGACGTTCCAGGCCGTGAGGATTGCCCCATCCGCGAAGGCCACGCGCTGCTGGGTAAGCTCGCAGGAGGCCGTCGCGGGGTCGCGGATCGCCGGGAGATCGAAGAGCGGCGGCACCGGTCCGGCGTCCGTGGCCGGGCCGCCGTCGTCCAGGTCCGAGGCCGGGCCGCCGTCGTCCAGGTCCGAGGCCGGGCCGCCGTCCTCGAGGTCGGACGCGGGACCCCCGTCGTCCAGGTCCGTGGCCGGGCCGCCGTCGTCCAGGTCCGTGGCCGGGCCGCCGTCGTCCAGGTCCGAGGCCGGGCCACCGTCCTCGAGGTCGGACGCGGGACCCCCGTCGTCCAGGTCCGTGGCCGGGCCGCCGTCGTCCAGGTCCGTGGCCGGGCCGCCGTCGTCCAGGTCCGAGGCCGGACCCCCGTCGTCCAGGTCCGTGGCCGGACCCCCGTCGTCCAGGTCCGTGGCCGGGCCGCCGTCCAGAAACACCAGAGGTTCAGCGGAGTTGCCTTGGCAGGCGGTCAGCGGCGAGGCTGCGAGCAGCCAGAGCAGCGGTGGCCAGCACCAGGATCGCGTTCGGCCTTCCATGAGCCCCCTCCTCCCGGGAGTCGGCATTACCTCCGGAGCAATCCCACCAGGTGTCCAGGATACCAGGGCCGGGGCATCTCCGGAAGCCCACGCCGGCGGCACCCGTTTGACTCTCGCCCGCTCCCCTTGTTAGATTCCCCACTCCCCGTGGGGGCGAGCTGCTCGAGGAGTGGACCATGGACATCTTGATCACCAACGCCCGGCTGCGTCGTCGAGAGGGTCTGTTCAACATCGCGATCGCCGACGGCAAGATCGCCAGCATCCTGCCCGTGACCGCCGAGGTCGCGCTGGCTTCCGCGCCGGACCGGGTCCTCGACGCGGCCGGGGGGCTGGTCACCGAGTCCTTCTGCAACGCGCACCTGCACCTCTGCAAGGTCTGGACCCTGCAGCGGATGGACGAGGCCGCGCTCAAGGACTACCAGGGTGCGGACATGGGCAAGGCCATGACGGCCATCGAGCTGGCCGCCCGGGTCAAGGCCTCCTACGACGAGGGCTGGATCCTCGAGAACGTGCGCCGGGCCCTGGACCTCGCCGCGCAGCACGGCAACCTGCACATCCGCGCCTTCGCGGACGTCGACAGCAAGGCCAAGCTCATCGGGGTCCAGGCCTTGCTGAAGGCCCGGGAGGAGTACCGGGGCCGGGTGACGGTGCAGGTGGTCGCGTTCCCCCAGGATGGCCTGCTCCGGGAGCCGGGTGCGGAGGAGCTGGTGCGCCAGGCCGTGGAGCTGGGCGCGGACGTCGTGGGCGGCATCCCCTGGATCGAGTACACGGACGAGGACGCCCGGGCCCACGTGCAGAAGATGGTCGCGCTCGCCCGGGAGTTCGACCGGGACGTCTCCATGCTCGTGGACGACGCGGGCGACCCGACCCTCAAGACCCTGGAGATGCTCGCGGTGGAGGCCATCCGGCAGGGCATGGTCGGCCGCTGCCTCGCGCAGCACGCCCGGGCCATGTGCCTGTACCCCATGCCCTACTTCACCAAGCTCGTCGCCCTGCTGAAGAAGGCCCAGCTCGGCGTCGTCACCGACCCGCAGACCGGCCCCCTGCACGCCCGGGTCCAGGAGCTGCTCGCGGCCGGCGCCAACGTCTGCCTCGGCCAGGACGACATCTCCGACGCGTACTACCCCTACGGCCGCAACAACATGCTCGAGGTCGCCTTCCTCGCCTCGCACCTGCTCTGGATGACGGGCGCGGCCGAGATGGAGACCCTCTATGACATGATCACGACGCGGGCCGCGGACGCGATGAACGTCCGCCCCTTCGGGCTGGCCGAGGGCAACCCCGCGCACCTCGTGGTGCTCGGCGTGCCCTCCGTGCTCGAGGCCTTGCGCGGCCAGGCCGCGCCCCGCTACGTCGTCAGCCACGGCAAGCTCGTCGCCGAGACCCGGACCGAGGTCACCCTGCACAAGAGCTGAGCCGGGCGGCAGTAGCTGGTACGAATGGCCTGGATCTCACCCCGGAGGTGAACCCTTGGACCTGAAATACGTCGGAAAACCGATCATTCGTCCCGATGCGGTCCGCAAGGCCACGGGCAAGGCGCAGTACCTCGACGACCTGAAGCTGCCGGGGATGCTGTACGCGGCGATCCTGCGGCCCGAGCGGGGCCACGCCCGGATCGTCTCCATCGACACCACCGCGGCCGAGGGGATGCCCGGGGTGGTCAAGGTCGTCACCGGCCAGGGCTGCACGTTCCGCTACGGCGACAACATCCGCGACCTGGTGCCCATGGCGGTCGACCGGGTGCGCTACGCCGGGGAGCCCGTGGCCGCGGTGGTCGCCGACAGCGTGCACCACGCGCGCCAAGCGCTGCGGGGGATCGAGGTCGTCTACGAACCCTTGCCGGTGTACACCGACGCCCTGGACGCGCTCGCGCCCGGCGCCGAGCTCATCCACCCCGAGGCCGCGGACATCTGGCACCTGCCGGGTCTCGGGCCGCAGCCCGGGACCAACATCGGCAACCACTACCGCCTGCGCAAAGGCGACGTCGAGCAGGGCTTCGCCGAGGCCGACGTCGTCGTCGAGGGCGAGTTCGTCTATCCCTTCGGCTCCTGCGCGGCCATCGAGCCCCACGGCTGCATCTCCTGGTTCCACGAGGAGGGGACCATCGAGATCTGGTCGTCGTCCATCTGCCCGTTCATCATCCGGGAGGAGGTGGCCCGGGTCTACGGCAAGCCCGTGTCCGACGTGCGCGTGCACATCCCGGAGCTCGGCGGCTGCTTCGGCTACAAGTCCGACATCACCGTGGAGCAGACCATCGCCTGGATCGCCAGCTTCGTGCCGGGCCGCCCGGTGAAGTGGGTGGCCACGCGCCAGGAGGACTTCACCTCGACCCTCACGGGCCACGGGATCCGCACCCGGATGAAGATCGGCGCCAAGAAGGACGGCACCCTGACCGCCCTGCGCAGCGAGATCTTCCACTCCGGCGGGGCGTACGCGGACACCGCGGTCCACGTCACCATCGCCTCGACCCACAACTGCACGGGGGCCTACGAGTACCCGCACTGCCTGCTCGACGGCTACACCGTCTACACCAACACCACCCCGGTGGGGGCCTACCGCGGCTACGGCCACCAGGAGTCCCAGTTCGCCACCGAGCGGCTGCTGGACCAGCTCGCCCGCAAGCTGGAGATGGATCCCTTCGTGCTGCGGGCGAAGAACTACCTCGGCCCCGGGAAGCAGACGTCCCTGGGCGAGACCCTGCACCTCACCACCGGCCAGATCGAGCCCTGCGTCGCCATCGTCCGGGAGAAGATCTTCGGCCACGAGCTGCCGGCCGAGGACGATCGCTACTGGTACGGTCGGGGCTTCGCGGCCCTGATGAAGTCTCCCAAGGGCGCTCCCTTCTCGTCCAAGGGCGTGCACCTCAAGTTCAACGTCGACGGCAGCGTCAGCATCAACGCGGGCGGCGCCGAGGTCGGCCAGGGGCTGCGCAACGTCGTCCGGCAGATCGCGGCCGAGACCCTGCAGATCGCGCCCGAGCGGATCCGGGTCTACACCGAGATCGACACCCAGTTCTCGCCCTACGAGTGGCAGACCATCGGCTCCATGTTCACCATGCAGGGCGGCCGTGCGGTGTGGCGGGCCTGTCTGCGGGCGATCCAGAAGCTCAAGGAGACCGCGGCCCAGGTCCTGCGTACCGACGTCGACTTCCTCGGCTACGACGGGGAGCGGGTCTTCCTGCTGTCCGACCCCACCCAGGGCGTCCCCGTGACCCGGCTGGCCCAGGGGTACCTCTACCCCGACAACGGCATCACCATCGGCGAGGTCGTGGCCGCGACCGCGGACTCGCACCTGCCGCGGTACTCGGGCTTCGACGCCAACGGCCAGGGCAGCATGGGCGTGACCTACACCTTCGGCGCGCAGGGGTGCGAGATCCGCATCGACAAGCAGACCCTGCAGGTCACGGTCGATCACTTCGCCACCAGCCTCGACCTCGGGCGGGCCATCAACCCGCTGCAGGCGCGGGGGCAGGTCGCGGGCGGTGTCATGATGGCCCTGGGAGCCACCTTGCACGAGGAGCTCCGCTACGACGAGCTGGGGCGCCAGACCAACCCCCACTACCGCAAGTACCGCTTCCCCTCCATCAAGGACGCGCCGACCCGCCAGACCATCGAGTTCGTGGAAACCCCCGATGCCATTGGCCCCTATGGGTGCCGCGGCATCGGCGAGCACCCGGTCATCGGCGTCGCGCCGGCGATCCTCAACGCGATCCACGACGCGCTCGGGATCGAGCTGTACGAGCTCCCGGTGACCCCCGAGAAGATCCGGGCGGCCCTGGCGGCGCAGGGGAGGGCGTGATGAGCGAGGAGAAGCGGATCACCTTCACGGTCAACGGCGTCCAGCGCACGGTGACGGTCGCGGGCTGGGAGAAGCTCCTCGACGTGCTGCGGGACCGGCTCGAGCTGACCGGCACCAAGCGAGGCTGCGACGACGCGACCTGCGGCGCGTGCACCGTCATCGTCGACGGCGAGGCCAAGAAGAGCTGCGCGCTCTCTCCGGCCAAGGTCGAGGGCAAGTCGGTGGTCACCATCGAGGCCCTGGCCCAGGGCGAGCGGCTGCATCCGATCCAGCAGTCCCTGATCGACGCGGGCGCGGTGCAGTGCGGCTACTGCATCCCCGGCATCGCCATGGAGCTGCACGCCCTGTACGACAAGAACCTCGACGCCCCTTCCGAGGAGGTCGTCGACGCCCTGGCCAAGCACTTCTGCCGCTGCACGGGCTACGAGGCCATCCTCGCCGGGGCCCTGCTGGCCCAGCAGCGGCTGAAGACCGGCGGCTGAGCGATCGCCGCCACCCTCGAGGAGGCCAACGACGACATCGTCACGGCCCACCTCCGAATCGCCCCCGCGACGCGCTGAGGCCGCCACGGGCCGGCGCCGACGTCCGCCGGCCCCGACGAGCAGCCCCGGGATCCAGCCACGAACGGCGCAGTGGGGAGCGGAGCCCGGGGGCTCCACCGCGCGCGGTAGGGGTGCTCCGCCCGGAGGCCCCGGCGGCCCGGGACCCGACGCTCACGGCCACCACGAGCCATCGCGCCCTCCTGGCACGGATCCTGAATCACTGGGGACGGCAGAGCTGCTGACGAGGGGTTCACGATGATCCACGCTCGCTGCCCGTACCGCCGGTCACTTCACCGCTCCCCGACGACCACGGTCGTCCTGCTCGGGGTCCTCTGGGGCGGCCTCGTCGGGATCTCCCCGGCCCTGGCCCAGGAGGCGCTGCTGCCGCCGGACGCGCCCCCACCCCCGCCGGTCCCCGTCCCCGCACCGGCGGCCGACCCGACCCTGGCGCCCCTGGCCCTCGACCCGTCGGACGACTTCCTCGCGCCGGTCCCCCCGCCGGACCGGGACTGGCGCGGCGGCAACTGGGCTCTGGCGATGCTCTCCGGGGCAGCCGGCCAGATCGGCGGCGGCCTCGCCGGCAGCGCCATCGGGTTGAAGTTCGCGTCCGGCCTGTGCGACGACGATGACGACAATGATTGGGCCTGCTTCGGCGAGGACCTCACGGGCCTGGCCGTCGGCGCGATCGTGGGCGGGACCGTCGGGAGCGCCGTGGGCACCTACCTCTACGGACGCCACGCCGGGGACCTCCAGGGAGGCTCCTTCGGCGCCACCATCGGCGGCGCCGGCCTCGGCACGGTCGGCTCCCTTGCCGTCGCCCTCCTCTGGGCCGGGGTGTGCGACGACTACGAAGAGGGACGCGGCGGCCTCTGCGAGCACGACGGCCTGCAGACCCTGGTCATGCTGGGGGCTGGGACGCTGCCCGTCGTCGGGGCCGCCATCGGCTACCATGCCTCGGCCAGGGCGGCCGCCCGGCAGGAGGCCGCGTCCCCGCAGACCCGCACGGCGCCCTACACCGGCGCCTTGCTCTCCGTGCAGCCCGGGAGGACGCCGACTCTCGCCGTGCCGAGCTGTGCGGTGATGCGTGGCAAGGCGGGCGAGGTCCGCGTGGCCCTGCCCTTGCTCGCCGGCTCCTTCTGAGCCGCGCGCCGGCAGCGGCCGCGGCCGTGCGCCTCAGACCGCCGGGCCGACGAACCGCGCCAGCTCCTCCGGCAGGGTGGACGTGACGTCGAACGCGGGCAGGCCCTCCCCTCCCCCCCAGGCCAGCCGGGAGGCGTGCAGGGCCTGACGGGTGAGGCCCGGGAGGGCCGGGCCGCCGTACAGCGGGTCGCCGGCCAGGGGGTGGCCCAGAAAGGCGAAGTGGGCCCGCACCTGGTGGCGGGTGGCCGCCGAGGCCTCCGCCTCGACCAGGGCCAGCTCGCCGGAGCGGCGCAGGACCCGGTAGCGCGTCAGGGCCGGCCGGGCGCCGTAGCGGTCCCGGTCCCGGGAGAGGGGACAGGCCACGACCTTGCGACGATCCTTGGGATGGGGGGCCAAAGGTACGTCGATGAGTCCAGAATCAGGAAGATCGACTGAATCGCAGAGGAGCAGGTAGTCCTTTCGCAACCCACCCTCCTGGAGCAGGCCGCGGAGCTGCGTGAAGGCCGCCGGGGTGCGGGCGACGAGCAGCAGCCCCGAGGTGTCGGTGTCCAGCCGGTTCACCAGCCCGGGCTCCCGCGGGGACCAGCCGATCCCCGCCAGCTCCGGGTAGCGGGCGAGCAGGCCCGAGGCCAGGGTGCCGGTCTCGCCAGGCCGCAGGGGTGCGCAGGGCAGCCCGGCCGGCTTGTCCACGACGAGCAGGACCGGGGTCTCCAAGAGCAGGACCACGGGGACCGTGGGGTCCGGCCGGGCGCCCGGCTGGAGCTCCTCGGCCGTGGCGGCGAGCGCGAACACCTGGCCCGGCGCGACCAGCGCGCCCTTGGCCGCGACCTTCCCGGCCAGCCGCACCCGCCCGGCCGCGAAGAGGCCGCGGAGCTGGCTGCGGCTGAGCTCGGGCAGCCGGCGGGCGAGGACCCGCTCGAGCCGGTGGCCCCCTTCCTCATCGGTCACGGTCCAGGTATGGTCGGTGGTGGGCTCGGTGTTGCTCATGGGGGCAAGGTAGCGCGGGCCGGCGTGAGCGGAAGCGGGAAAGGCGAGCGCCCGTCGGGGGTCCACCGGAGCCGCGCCCCTCAGAGATCTGACACCGGGGTCACACCCGGCAGCCCCGCGGCGTGGCGTGGGCCCGAGGGGGCTCCGCCTCCGGGCGGCCGGCGATGCGGCGCGGTGCGGATCGCCCAGGATCCCCGGAGCCAGGGCATGAAACTTGCAGTCAGGCTCCGAGTGCGCAACGAGGACGTGCTGCCGGACCGGCAAGGGGTGAAATCGATGCGTCAGGGTGACAAGCTGCTCCTCGGACTCGGATTGGCCCTGCTCGGCTGGCCGGCCACGGCCGGAGCCGAGTGCTCCACGGACGCCGACTGCCCCGCGGGCCAGGTCTGCGCACCCGCGGACTGCCCCGCGGTGGCCTGCGATCCCGACGGGGAGTGTCCGCCCCCGGCCTCCTGCGACGAGAGCGCCGGTGAGTGCGTCGACGCCTGGGGCAGCGACTGTGCCACCGACGGGGACTGCCCCGCGGGCTGGATCTGCGAGGTGCTCGGCCTCTCGAGCTGCGCCGCACCCTACTGCCCCCCCGAGGGCGAGTGCCCGGCCCCGCCCGAGTGCGAGCCGGAAGAGTTCCGGGGCTGCGTCCCGCCGCCACCGCCGAGCTGCCAGGCCGACGCCGACTGCGCGGCCGGGCTGGTCTGCCTCACGTTCAGCTACACCGACTGCCCGGACGGCCGCGGCGTCCCGGCCAACGACACCTGCGCCCCCGGTGAGGAGTGCGGCTCGGCGAACGCGGACGACGGCGCCTCCGACGCCGAGGCCGAGTGCGTCGAGCAGACCGAAGGGTACTGCGTGCCCCGCTACGTCGCGCCCTGCACCCAGGACGCGGACTGCGGCCCCGGCTTCACCTGCGAGCAGGCGGAGGCGTGCCGCTGCAGCGGGTCCAGGGGGGCCGAGCTGCCCCCGGCGCCGGACTCCGGCAGCGGCAGCGACGGGAGCGGTGGCAGCAGCGACGGCAGCAGCGACGACGGCAGCAGCGACGACGGCAGCAGCGACGACGGCAGCGACGACGGCAGCAGCGACGACGGCAGCAGCGACGACGGCAGCAGCGACGAGTGCCTCTGCGAGCCCACCGGGCAGACCTACTGTGCGCTGATCGAGCAAGACTGCACTGCCGACGCGGAGTGCCCCACCGGGCTGACCTGCCAGGAGATCCTGGTCGGAGGGAGCGACTGTGCCGTCACCCGCCCCAGCGACCCCAGTGGAGGCAGCAGCGCGCAGCCGCCCGCGCCGGATGCCCCGGCCGAAGAGGCCGGCGGAGACGCCGACGACGACACGGACGAGGCCTGCGAGGACGCGGACGAGCGCGTGACGCGCTGCCTCCCGCCCGACTGGGTGAGCTGGGCCGGCACCGCCACCGCCAGCGACCTGACCGACGGCCAGGAGCCGGGCCGCTTCGAGGAAGCCCTGGCCGGCTCCCTGGGGGTCGAGGAGGTCGCACGTGGCGCGGGGGCACCGGCGGACCAGGACGATGGTACCGGGGACCCGACGGGCGCGGAGGGCGACGGGTTCCAGGGCCGCTCCGACGACGGCTGCTCCCTGATCGCCGGCGCCGGCCTGCCCGCGGATCTCGGGCTGCTGCTGCTCCTCGGGGCCGCCCTGGCCCTGCTGCGCCGCGCCTAGTAGAGTGAATCCATAGCTCGATCTACCAGTTGGGTGGCGACCGGCCTCCGCGCCGGTCATCGAGGTGCCGGCACGGAGGCCGGCACCCACCAGGCAGCAGCCTCGCCCGAGCAGCAATTGGGTGCAGCCGGTCCGAGTGGGCGGCTTCCTTGCCAATCTCCTCCCGTACCCGGCTCGAGCTGCAAAATCTCTCGCAGAGCCGCAGAGTCGGCAGAGTACAGTGCTCACTCTGGCTGAGCCCTCTGCGGCTCTGCGGCTCTGCGAGAAAATTCTTTTCGTGCGGGGAGTTGCGCCAAGGCCTCGCTGCTCGCTCACCGGGATGATCTGCACCCGCAGCAATTCGGGTGGCGACCGGCCTCCGCGCCGGTCGTCGAGGTGCCGGCACGGAGGCCGGCTCCCACCAGCACGCGCCCCCTCGGCAAACGCGCTCGTCCGTGCCATACTGCCGGCCGGTCCCGGGGCGACCACCTCGCGACCCTTGCCGCGGCCCCGGCCGCTCCCTGGAGGAGGATAGGCTCCATGAAGATGTACGACCTCTCGATCCCCATCGGCGTGAACACCCCGGCCTGGCCGACCTACGAGCCCTTGCAGGTGAAGTTCTTCAAGCGGCTGGCCCCCAACGGGGCCAACGGGCAGTTGCTCACCCACTCCAACCACGTGGGCACCCACCTCGACGGCTCCCTGCACTTCTGCACCCACGGTCGGGACATCGCCTCGATCCCGCTGGAGGAGCTCTGCGCACCGGGCGTCATCGTCGATGTCTCTGATATCGCAGAGGATTACGGCATCTACACCTCCGAGCAGCTCATGGCCCGGGCCGACATCCGGGAGGGCGACATCCTGATCATCCACACGGGCTACTCCCGCTACGGCTGGGACCAGCCGGAGGCCGACGAGGTGCGCTACATGTGCAAGCACCCCGGTCCGACCAAGGAGTTCTCCGAGTGGTGCGCGAAGATGAAGTTCAAGTGGCTCGGCGTCGACTGCGGCAGCGCCGACCACCCCATGAACACCAAGATCCGTGAGTGGATGCCGGCCCAGGCCAAGCAGTGTGAGGCCTATTTCCAGAAGAAGTACGGGAAGGGGATCGACGACATCTTCCCGCCGGCCGACTACCAGCTCATGCACATCGATCTCTTCCCCGACGACATCATCCATGCCGAGTGCCTGGGCGGGGACATCAAGCAGGTGCTCGGGCGCCGCCTGACCATCGGCGCGTTCCCGTGGAAGTTCGTCGGCGGGGAGAGCTGCATCTGCCGCATCGTCGCCTTCGACTTCGAGGCCTAGCAAGCCAGCGGCAGGAGATCGCCATGATCGAGTTCGTCGCGGCCGCGGTGCAGCTCGCCCCCGTGCCTTGTGATCCCGGAGCCAACCTCGCCAAGATCGTGGCCGGGATCGAGGAGGCGCGGCGGGAGCACGAGGCCGACCTCGTGGTGCTCCCCGAGTCGGCCCTGACCGGGTTCCACCCGGGCCCCCGCCAGGCGGAGCTGTACGACCTGGCCGAGCCGCTGGACGGCCCGGCCTGCCGGGAGCTCGGTCTGCTGTGCCGGAGCCTCGGAGTCCACCTGGTGCTGCCCTTGTACGAGCGGGGCGAGCAGCGGGGGGTGATCTACAACAGCTCCGTGCTGCTCGACGACCAGGGCGAGGTGCGCGGCTGCTACCGCAAGACCCACCCGTTCCCGACGGAGCGGCTGGCACGGGGCGGCTGGACGACCCCGGGTGACCGGGCCGTGGTGGTGCCCACCCGCCTGGGCAAGATCGGCATGATCCTCTGCTACGACGGGGACTTCCCCGAGCTGTCCCGGGCCTGCGCCCTGCAGGGCGCCGAGGTGATCACCCGGGCCTCGGCCCTGTTGCGATCCTTCGAGATCTGGGAGCTGACGACCCGCGCCCGGGCTTACGACAATGCGGTCTACGTGATCGGGGTCAACGCCGTCGGCCAGGACGCCGGCGGCAGCCTCTACTTCGGCGGGTCCATGATCGTCAGCCCCATCGCCCAGCCCCTGGCCCTCGCCCGGGGCGGCGAGGAGGTCGTCTCGGCCCGGCTCTCCCCCGACCCCCTGCGCGCGGTGACCTACGGCTCCCGGCAGCCCCAGATCTTCGATCACCTCGCTGATCGCAACCTGGCGGCCTACGACGGGATCCTGCAGCCCGGCGCCACCCCCTTCCCCCTGCACGACCCCGTCCGCCGGAGCTGAGCGCCCGAGCGGGAGGCGACGACCGGCTCGTGCTCGTGCTCGTGCTCGTGCTCGGGCTCGTGCTCGGGCTCGGGCTCGTGCTCGGGCTCGGGCTCGGGCTCGTGCTCGGGCTCGGGCTCGGGCTCGTGCTCGGGCTCGTGCTCGGGCTCGTGCTCGTGCTCGTGCTCGTGCTCGTGCTCGTGCTCGGGCTCGTGCTCGTGCTCGGGCTCGTGCTCGTGCTCGGGCTCGTCGTGTGAGCGGTCGGGGAGGCTCAGCCCTCGGCTGCTGCAGCTCGGCGGTCCTGGAGGATCAGCTCCCGCATCCCCTCGATCCCCGCCCGGATCAGCCGATCCTTGAGCTCCTGGGGCGGCGAGGTCAGCTCCCCCACCTCGCCGTCGGCCAGCCCGCCGAGCGCGAGCAACAGGGTGCCCGCCCGGAGGCCGAGGGTATAGGCGATGACGAACAGCGTGTCGCTCTCCATCTCGCTGGCCACGACGCGGGCGCGCTGCCAGGTCTCCCAGAGGGCCTGGGCCTGGGCCCGGGCGGGCAAGGTCGCGGGCTCCTCGAGGAAGAAGGCGTCCTTGCAGTGGATGATCCCCGTGTGCAGGGGCCAGCCCAGCTTGCGCGTCCCCGCGCGCAGGGCGGCGAAGACGTCGGGGTCCGCGACCGCGGGGAACTCGGCGGGGACGTAGGCCAGGGCCGTGGCGCCGCCGCGCACCGAGCCGCTGGCGAGGATCAGGTCACCGCGCCCCAGCCCGGGCTGCAACGCGCCGCAGGTGCCCAGCCGGACGAAGGTGTGGCAGCCGACCCGCGCCAGCTCTTGCAAGGCGATGGCCGCGGAGGGCCCGCCGATCCCGGTGGAGGTGACCGCCACCCGCTCGCCCTCCAGCAGCCCCTCCCAGGTGCAGTACTCCCGGTTGGTGGCCACGTGACGCGGCTCGTCGAGGAAGCGGGCGATGGTCTCGACCCGCCCCGGATCTCCGGGCAAGAACACGTACTTACCGATGTCCCCGGCGCTGAGGTGGATGTGGTACTGCACTCGGCCCTCCGGCGGTCAGGCTCCTCACGGAGCGGGTGATGGCCCGGGAGCGCTGGCCCTCGGGGAGCAGCAGTCTAGCGGAGGGACGGCTGCCGGGCCACTAAATGCGCCGGTCACGAGGACCGACCGGGAGAGGCCCCTCACCAGCGCCCCTCGAGCCCGAAGGTCGGCAGGATCGGGAAGTAGCCCTCCGCCGTGCGCGCCACGGCGTAGCTGCCGTCGGCCTGCCGGACGGCCCGGTGCACGTACTCGGAGACGTTGTCGCGCCAGGTGGCGTTCATCACCTGGAGGTAGGCGCCGAGGACCCAGTGGGCGAACTGCCAGTCCCGGCTCAGCCGGGCGTCGAGGCTGTGGAAGTCGGGGAGACGGCGCGACGCGGTGGTGCCGAAGACGAGCTGCGGCGCTCCTCCCTCCTGCCGGACCGCGACCGCGGGCGTGTAGGGCTGTCCACTGTGGAAGCGATAGACCAGGCTGAGGCGCCCGACCCGGCCCAGGTCCAGGTCGAGACCACCGGTGAGGGCATGGGTGCGGTCGTCGGGGCGCGGCACCGGCGTGCGGTCCAGGCCCCACTCCAGGGCCTCGGCGAGGGAATAGCCGACGAGCCAGCCGACTCGGCCACCGCGGGCGAAGCCACGCAGCTCCACCTCGACCCCGCGGGCCTCGCCGCCCGTGGGCAAGAAGAGCAGGCGCTCCTCCCGCCCGAAGTCGGGCAGCACGCCGATGAGGTGCTCGTAGGACCGCCGGTACCCCTCGAGCCGGAGGTGCAGCCAGGGCCCGGGCCGCCAGAGGAGTCCGAGGACCTGGTGCGCGGCCTGCTCCGCCTCCCGGGGAGCGCCGAGGCCCACCTCCACGGGGAGCTCGTGGGGCAGGACGGGCTGGGCATAGAGCCCCCACGCGGCCCGCAGGGTCAGGGTCGGGTGGGGGAGCAGGGCCAGGGCCACCCGAGGAGAGGGGTTGAGCGCGTCGACCCCCTGCTGCCCGTCCAGGCGGAAGCCGAGGGTCGTCTGCAGCCACGGCCGAGGGCTGGCGTCGTGCTGCAGGTACCCCGAGGCCTGCAGCCCCGCGGCCGAGGTTTGCACGCCGAGCGCCCGCAGCTCGGGGTGGTTGAGGACGACCAGGTCCGTGGCGTGGTAGTCGTACTCGCCGAGGCTGAAGCGCAGCCGCTCGCCCAGGCTCAGAGTGCCGGCCGCGGGGCTGCCGAGCCGGACGGACCAGTCCTGCTGCGCGAGCACCTGCCCGACAGTACGAAGGTCCCAGCCAGCCTGGCCCTCCCGACGATCCCGGGTCGCCCGACCGACGCTGACGACCGAGTCGACCTGCGCGCCCGGGGCGAGCTGGCGCTGCCAGGTGACCCAGGCGCCGCCGTTGGTGTAGCGCGAATCCAGATCCGCCGCGGGCGCATCGCGGAGCTGCTGGTTGGTGTCCACCGCCGCGAACCCGGCGAAGACGAGACGGTCCCGGGAGGAGAGCCGCTGCTCCACCTTGGCGAAGAGATCCCAGTAGGCCGGCAAGAAGCCGAGGTCCGGGGCCCAGGCCTTCAGGAAGAGGTCGATGTAGCCCCGGCGGGCGGCCACGAGGTAGCCTCCCGCGCCCAGGGGCCCCTGGAGCAAGAGCCGGGCGTTGAGCAGGTCGACGCCGACGAGCCCCTCGTGCTCGCTCCCCGGGGTCCGGGTGGTGACCTCGACGACGCCGCCCAGGCGGTCGCCGTACCGGACCGGGAAGCCATCGCCGAGCAGCCGGGTCGTCGCGACCAGGTCGAGCCCGATCACCGAGATGGCTCCACCGTAATCTTGCAAATGGAACGGATCGAAGAGGGGGACTCCATCGATCAGCGTGAGGAGATCCTCGGCCTTGCCGCCGCGCAGGGAGAAGCGGGCCGTGAAATCGTCCGCGACGACCCCGGGGACGAGGTGCAGGGAACGGTAGAGATCGCCGTCGATGAGCGGCAACCGCCGGGCCTCCTCGCCGTCGATCTCCTGGGGGAAGCGGGTGGCCTCCTCCGGGCGGAAGCGGCGCGCGGAGACGGTCGTCCGGAACGCCGGGAGGTCGGGGGCCGGGTCCGGGGCCGCGTCCGGGGCCGGGGCCGGGGCCGGGGCCGCGTCCAGGGCGCCGTCCGGGGCCACCGGGCTGGCCGGGCGGGGAGCGGACGGGTCTTGCGCCAGGGCCGCACCGGGCAGCATGATGGCCAGCAGCGCGAGGGCCCAGCCGAGGTGGCGGCCGCCGTCGGGAGAGCCTCCAGCCAGAGTCGTCGGACGAGGGGTCACGGGTTCACGCTCCTCCGCGCGGGAGCCCCCCGTCCCCATGGACGCAGGGTCCCCGCCCGGCTGCCAGCACCAGGAGACTTTCTCCACTCACTGGTGTAAAAACGAGCCTAGAGGATCACGCCGGAACTGACAAGGACCAGGAGGAGGCCATGGCGACGGAGAAGATCCTGCAGCTCAGCAAGGCCCTGGGAGATGAGACCCGGCTGCAGGTGTTCCGCTACCTGGCGACTCGCAACCAGCCGGTCACGGTGCAGCAGGTGGCCGCGGCCATGCAGATCCACCCCAACGCGGCGCGGGCCCACCTCCGCCTGCTCGAGTCCAACGGGCTGGCGGTCTCCGAGCTGGACCACGAGGCCCCCACCGGCCGGCCGCCTCGCCGGTACCGGGCCGCCAACCAGGGGCTGGCGCCGATCTTCGCCCCGGCTGCGTTCCGGGCCCTCGCCGGCATCCTGCTCGAGCTGGTGGCCGAGCAGCCGGCCCTCGACGCCGCAGCGCTCGAGGAGTTCGGCCAGCGCTTCGGCCGCCGCCACGCCAGCCGCTATCCCACCGACGGCACGGTGGCCCAGGTCGACCCGGACTTCATCCGCGACGGGTTGCTGCGCACCCTGGAAGGCTGGGGATTCGGCGCCGTCGTCGAGGAGCGGGCTGGCCAGCGCGGCGTGCTAGTCTCCCGCTGCCCCTTCGCCGACCTCGCGAGCCGCCACGGAGAGCAGGTCTGCCCGCTGATCCACGGGATCCTGCAGGGGATGCTCGAGACGGTGCGGCCCGACCTGCGCTTCGCGCCGGAGCCCGGCGAGGGGCACCCGGGGCGGCCCTGCTGGATCGGCCTGCTGGCGGCGGCTACCAGGCCTGGTACTTCCGCAGCAGGGCGTAGTCGGGAGTGATGTCCACGGGGATGCCCGTGAGGCTGGCGAAGGCCTCCTCGAGGCCGGGGGGGATCGTCGCGTACTCGTCGATGAGCTGCTTCGCCTCGACGTAGCTGCCCCGGGCCTCGATCACCAGGAGGGTCCGGGCCAGGTCCTCGACCGCGGTGCGGATCTTGCCGTACTCGACCCGGTAGCGCCCGTCTGCACCGCGTGCGATCCCGCCGTGCTTCAACAGCCAGTTGAACTGGATCAGGTTGGCCCGGCCATGGGCCTCGTGCATCCCGAAGCGCATGGAGCGGAACAGGCCCGCGAGGGCGGCCGCATAGAGCTGCTTGGCGAACTCCGGGGGCAGGTCGCCCCGATCGACGAGCTGGTGGCTGCCCCACATCCCCAGGATGTCGGCCTTGGTCTCCTCGATGGCCGAGTAGAGGTCCTTCAGCTCCCTCCCGACGTCGCTCTTGGTACCATCGGACAGGGTGAGGATGCCCGGTCCGAGACCGTGGGCGATCTCGTGGAGGAGCGTGTGGTTGAAGAACGCGTCGAAGGTCACGTCGGGGAGCTGCTCCGGCACCATCAACGCCCGGGCGATGGGCATCAGGATGCCGTTGAACTTGGCCTCCGCGACGTTGCGCATCATGACCTTCTTGCTGCCCTTGGCCTGCCGCACCTTCTCGTCGTTGGGCAGGTTGAAGGCGAGGGTCTGGACGCCCGCCTTGGCATCGCCCGCGGAGAACACGAGGACGACGACGGACAGGGGGGACTCCATGCCGCGGGGCTCGGCCTTGTAGGGAGGTGGCAGGGGCAGCTTCGCGTCGAGGGCCGGGATGGCCGCGATCAGGGAGGACAGCCGGGCCGAGTCCTGGGGATCCCGGATCGCGAGGAAGCTCTCGAAGGCGGCTTTGTAGCCGAACAGACCGTCCTCGTAGACCTCGTAGGGACCGATGACGACCTCGAGCAGCCCGTCGCCGAGGTCCATCCAGAGCATGTCGCTCTCGAAGTAGTCATCCGTCCGGAAGGCCTTGGCCCGGGCCCGCAGGTAGCGCGCGAGCCGGCCGTCCGAGGCGGCCGCGGCGGCCTCCTCGAGCAGCCCGGCGGCCTTCTCCAGGGTCGCCCCGTAGTAGCGGCTGTAGGGGATCGCCTGCAGCCGGCCCCCCTCCTCACGGATCACCGAGAAGTACCCCGAAAACGCCTCCTTGTCCCCGGGGTTGGCCTGGAGGTGGGCCTGGAACGCCTCGACGGTCATCCCGGCGGGGTAGAAGGCCGCACCCTTGGGCTTGGCCCGGGTGCCGAGGAAGGGCTTGTCGCCATCGAGGCGATCCCAGGGGCCGGCCATCATGTCGAAGAGGCGCAGCGCATCCTGCTGGGCCGGATCGGCGGCGAGCGCGAGGCGTAGGGCCGGGTTGCGCTCGTCGACCTGGCGGAGGAACAGCTCGTCCATGAGCAGCGCGGCCTCGGTCAGCTTCTTCAGGGCCGCCCGCTCCGCGGGAGGCAGCAGGCCCTCGTCGAAGTCGAGCCGGACCCGGAGCTGACGGGCCACGCGGGACGGCAGGTCGGGGAGGGCGACGAGCTCCGCCGGGAGGACGGGCGGGCCCGGCGGGAGGGCCGGGGGCACCGCGGCCGGGGAGGTGGCCGCGGCCGGAGGGGTCGCGGAGGTGGGCGACGAGGCCGCGTCGGGGGCTGGCGACGACGACTTGCAGGAGACGAGCAGGGCCATGGCGAGGACTCCCAGCAGCAGACGGTTTCTCATGGTGCTCCCTCAGGTTCCCGATCCGGGCCGCACAGTAGCAGGAAGCCGGCCGCCGTGCTACACCCGACGCGGTGACGAGGAGGCGGCGGGAGGACGGGATCGGCACGGCCGGCCCCGCCGGATCCGGAGGCGTCCTCCGGGGCGACGAGAACGGGACGAGGCAGGCCGAGCATGGACGACTGGCGCGCGCGACTGGACGCCTACCTGACCGAGCTGCTGCCGCCGCCGCCGGCGGCCCTGGGCCCGTTTACCGAGGCGATGCGGCAGCGGTTCGGGACCGACTGGTCGGTCGGCCCGCTGGCCGGCTGGACACTGCACGCGCTGGCTCGCCTCGCCGGCGCCCGCCGAGTGCTCGAGATCGGCACCTGCCTGGGGGCCTCCGCGGCCTGGCTGGCCCTCGCGGTCCGGGACCGGGGCGGCTCCGTGCTGAGCATCGAGGTGGAGCACGAGCGGGTGCTCGCGGCCCGGGAGCTGCTCCGGCAGACGGGCCTCGACGGGGTGGTGACCGTGATCGAGGGGGATGCGGGCGCGATCTTGCCGACCCTGGAGGGACCCTTCGAGCTGATCTTCCAGGACGGTGAGAAGGCCGCCTACCTCCCTCTGCTCGAGCCCTGCCTCCAGCTCCTCGCGCCGGGCGGGCTGCTCGTGGCCGACGATGGGCACTTCCCCCTGTACCCCTGGAGCGAGGCCGACCAGAGCAACGCCGCGGCGATCCGCGAGTTCAGCCGGGCCCTCTGCCAGCGGCCGGAGCTGCTGCCCTGGTTCATCCCGGTGGGTGACGGCCTGCTCGTCGCGCAGCGCCGCGCCTGAGCAGCGGGGAGCGGTCGCCCCCGGGGTCGTCCGGGTGGTCCGCCCGGCGACGCAGGATCGATTCCAACTCTCCAGATACCAAGGGATTGCGGTCCCCCACCCTTGACCTCGAGGCCCGCCCCCCCGTATAGTGAGACGATCCCATGGGCGTACAGGTGCGCGCCGGGAGAGCCAAAACAGCCGAATTTTCGGCCGTTTACGAGAAATCACCGCCCGGGATGCTTGGAGGACCAGATGCCACCTCAGGGTCGATTGGGTGACAAGTCGTTGGTTCCTGCGGATGCGCACGGCTGTCCGGCCTGTCCCCATCCCTGCGTCGGTCCGGCGATCGTTGGCTCTCCGGATGTGCTCACCAACAACCTGCCCTCCCTGCGGGTCGACGACAAGGGGGTCCACGCGGGCTGCTGCGGCCCCAACATGTGGACCGCGACCAAGGGCACGGCCTGCGTCTTGATCAACAACAAGAAGGCCCATCGTCTGATGGACGACGATCAGCACTGCGGCGGCAAGGGCATGCTGATCGAGGGGAGTCCGAACGTCATCACGGGGACGTGTACAACACCGACGCCGACGACGGGGACGACGGGACCGTCAGGGACGACGGGGACGACAGGGACGACGCCGACGACGCCCACGACCGGGACGACGCCGACCACCCCGACGACCGGGACGACGCCGACCACCCCGACGCCGACCACCCCGACCGGCACCACGCCGACGACCGGGAAGACGACGCCGACGACCGGGACGACGCCAACGACACCGACGCCGACCACCCCGA
The DNA here is from genome assembly GCA_034005005.1 of Myxococcota bacterium. Classification (GTDB taxonomy): domain Bacteria; phylum Myxococcota_A; class JAVEVO01; order JAVEVO01; family JAVEVO01; genus JAVEVO01. The sequence continues at coordinate 102 of JAVEVO010000005.1, read as the reverse complement.
CGCCGACCACCCCGACAACGCCGACCACCCCGACGACGCCGACCACCCCGACGACGCCGACCACCCCGACGACGCCGACCACCCCGACGACGCCGACCACCC
>JAVEVO010000105.1:0-23172 GCA_034005005.1 Myxococcota bacterium | reverse complement strand
CTCTTCCGATCTCCGACGAGGTGCTCGAGCGCACGCAGGGGATGGGTCGCGCCGTCCTCGCCGTCGCCGTGGATCAGCACGAGGCTGGCGCGGGCACGAGCCTGGGGCGCGGTGGACGCCCGCAGGGCGACGGGCGCGCTGCGCAAGCGGCGCTCCGGGAACAGCGCGATGCGCGCGCCGCAGTTGCCGCAGAACTGCACCCCCGGGCCGAGCACGGCGTTGCATACGGGGCAGGCCTGGGGCGGCTGATCCGTCCGGGGCGAGGCCACGCTCGGCAGGCCGGCCCCGACGACCTCGACCAGGGGGAGGGCGGGATCCGGCAGGCGGCTGGCCACCTGGGCTGCCCGGGGTGGCTCCTCCACCAGCGACCGCGGGGCCGGCGCGGAGGCCGGCGCGGAGGCCGGCGCCGGGAGCGGGTCGACCTCGGGCCGGGGCACGGGGTCCGTCGGGCTCGGGCCGCCGCGCAGCTTCAGCGCACCAGGGGACTTCTCGGCGGCCGGTGCGGGGGCCGGTGGCTCCGGCTCCTGGGCGATGACGATCTCGGCGAGGGAGATGGAGCGCTCGCTCTCCTCCGTCCCCAGGGCCGCCTGCTCCGGATCGACCCCCAGGACGAGGATCGCGCCGCAGGCGCCGCACGTCTGCGCGGCCATCTCGTTGAAGGCCCGGCAGGTCCCACAGACTGTCCCGAATCCGATGTCATGAGGCATGGCTGCCGTCTATCACCCAGCCTGCCGCGGCCCCGGGGACCGGCAGGCAGCCGCACTTCCGCTCCGCTCCCCTCCGTGGAGAGGAGACTACCATCATCCGCCGAGGCGGGCCAGCGCCTCCCGCACCGCCTCCCGGACCAACGGGTGGGAGTCGGCAGTCAGGGCCCGGATCGGCCCGCTCGCCCCGCGGCGCTGCAGCTTGCCGAGGGACGCCACCGCGGCGATCCGCACCGCGGGGAGGGGATCGTCGAGCAGGCCCACCAGCGGTCCCTCCGCCTGGTCCCCGAGCGCGGGCAGGCGGCCGAGCGCGTAGGCGGTCTCCTCCCGCACCAGGGCGAAGGGATCGGCCAGGGCTTGCAGCAACGAGGCGCCGGTGCTGGCCGCGGCGAGCTTGCCGAGGCTGCGCACCGCCTCGGCCCGCACCTCCCAGGCCGGATCCCCCACGGCCAGGCCGGCGAGGGACTGCGCGTCGACGGCCTGCCCGAGCAAGCCCGCCGCGCTGGCCGCTGCGGCCCGGACCGCCGGGGCGGTGGCCTGCAGCCCCGAGACGACCAGGGGCCCCGCGGCCGGGTCGCCGCTCTTGCCGAGCAAGCGCAGGGCGAGGGCGCGCTCCACGTCCGCCTCCCCTCCGGCCAGCTCCCGCAGCAGGGGCTGCTGCGCGGCCACTGCCTCCAGGAGCCGCCGCTGGCCCGCGGGATCGTCGGCACGGGGGGTCCAGGGGCCGAGCGCGAGCCCCTCGGCGTCGCCATCCAGATCCTGGAGACAGAGCAAGCGGGCGGGGCCCGGCTGCCGGAGCGCGGCGCCCAGGGCCTGAGGCAACGTGTCCCGGCTCAGCTCGCTCAGGGAGCGGCCGGGAGCGGCGGTCGGGCTGGCCTGGAGCGCGGGCTGCACCAGGCTGGCCACGAGCTCCCCGGTCTTGACCGAGCCGCCGCGCAGATCGACGAAGCCGAGGGACTCCTCGAGGCCCGAGCTCGTGGGGTGCGGGGTGCGGCCGAGGGCGCGGCCGGCGAGGCGGCGGAGGGTGCTCTCCTGGCTCCACAGGGCGCCGAGCAAGGCCTGCTCCGCTTCCACCCCGCCCAGGGCGCTCAGGCTGGCGGCCGCGGCCTGGCGCACCTGGCCGGTGTCGCCTTCCAGGGCGGCGACGAGGGCCCGCAGCAGCTCCGGGTCCCGCGGCAGGTGGCCCACTCCCCAGGCGGCGGCGACGCGCGGCAGGGACTTCGCGTCGCTCAACCCGCGCAGCACCCAGGGGCGGGCCAACGCGGGCTGGCGGCTGCGGGCCAGGCCGAGCAGGGCCATGGCGCGCACGCCGCTGCGCTGCTCCTTGCGGCGCAGCAGCTCCCCGAGGAGCCGCGCCGCCTCGGGCGTCCCGATCCGCCCGAGGGCCCAGCACGCGGCCTCGCGCACCTCCTGCTCCGGGTCGTCGAGGGCGCGGCCCAGGGAGGCGACCGCCCGCGGGTCACCGATCCGCCCGAGCGCGATGGCCGTCCGCACCCGGGTCGGTGATTCCTTCGCGTCGAGCAGGTGCCCCAGGGGCACGGCCGCGTCCCGCGTGCCCAGGACGGCGAGCACCTCGACGGCCTGCGGCACGAGCTGCGGGTCCCCGGTGGCCAGCGCCTCGAGCAGGGGCTTGGCGGCCCGGGCCGCGAGCGCCTGCAGCCGCTGGCGGGTGGCCGCGGCCTCCTCGGGGTTGCCGTGGCGGAGCTGGAGCTGGAGCGGCTGGCTCGTCTGCTCGTACAGGTCGACCAGGATCTGCAGGAAGGTCGGGTTGGCCGGGACCCGGTAGAGCAGGGGGAGCAGGTCGCGCTCCAGGGACTCCAGGGTGCCGGCGGCCATGTTGAGCTGGATGGCCAGCCGGGCCGCCCGGCGCACGTCGCCGTCATCGGTGGCGGACCGGATCGCCTGCCGCAGGACCCGGTCGGCCTCGGCGGTGCGGCCGAGATCGAGGTAGATGTCGGCCAGGCGGAAGAGGGTCTTGGCGTCCTTGGGATCGAGCTGGATCGCCCGCTGGTAGGCGCTGACTGCCGCATCGAGGTCTTGACGGCGGTAGTGGATCTCGCCGAGGCGGTTCAGGGCGGCCGCATCGTCCGGGTTCATGGCCACGGCGCGGGCGGCCCAGCGCACGGCGTCCTCGTCCCGGTACAGCCGCACGGCATAGGTCGCCAGGCGCTGGTACAGCTCGCGGGAGCGCTGCGGCACGAGGGGCGCGACCTGCTCCAGCACCCGGATGGCCTCCTCCAGCTTGTACTGCCGTCCGTAACAGCTCTCCAGGCCGAGCAAGGCGTCGACGTCGCCCGGCCTGCCCTGCAGCAGCTCCAGCCAGACCTGCTCCGCCTCGGGGTGGCGCTTCAGCCGCATCAGCCCCAGCGCGAGCAGGTGGCCCGCGTCGCGGTCCGTGGGCTCTTGCGCCAGCCGGGTGCGCCACTCGGCCGTCGCGCGCTCCAGCTCCCGCAGCTCGTGCGTCAGCGCGACGATCTGCTCACGGGCCTCGGTCCGTTGCCGGTCGGTGGTGCTCCGGCGGAGGATCTCCTGCCAGACGTCCCGCGCGGGTGCGAGCTTCTCGGCTCGCCGGAGCACGCTGGCGAGGGTCTTGCGGTGGCGGAGGTTGTCGGGAGAGCGCTGCACCGCACGCTCGAGGGCCTCGACCGCCTCGGCCACCCGGTCGTGGCCCGCGAGGGTCTCGCCGTAGATCGACCAGGCCTGGGCCGGATCCGCGACCACGTCGAGGATCTTCCGCCAGACCTCGAGGGCCCGGTCGACCTTGCCTTGCTGGTAGAGCTGCTCGCCGAGGCTCACCAGGTGGGTCTCGTTGGTCGGCTCGAGGGCCACCAGCCGTTGGGTGACCGCCAGCGCGCGGTCACGCTGGCCGTGGCGGAGGAGGGCGTCGACGAGCGCGGCCAGCACGAGCGGGTCGCTGGCCCGGGAGCGCGCCAGATCATCGAGGAGCTTCGTCGCGAGGGTCGTGTCGCCGCGCCGCTGGTGCAGGGCTGCCAGATCCAGCACGGCCCGGTGATCGCCGGGCAGGGCGGCGATGAGGCGGCGCAGCTCGGCGACGGCCTCGTCGAGGTCACCCTTCCGCTCGTGCAGGGCGACGAGCTTGCGTCGCGGCTCCACCTCCTTGGGCCGGAGGCGGCTGGCGGCCCGCCAGTTGGCCACGGCCTCCTGCTCCTGCCCGACCTCGTCGTGCAGAGCGGCGAGCAGCATCAACTGGGGATAATCCTTGGGGTTCCAGGTCCTGGTGAACTCGTCGATGAGGGTCCGCAGCGCGTCCCGCCGGCGGTAGATCTCGACGAGCTGCTGGTGGATCTCGGGGAGGTGCCAGTTGCCCGCCCGCAGCAGCCCGAGCGCCCGGCGGAGGCTGTCCTCGGCTTGCTGATCCTGGCCGAGCTTGACCTGCAGGCCGGCGAGCTCCTTGAGGACCCGCACGGTCTCGGGCGGGTTGCCCTTGACCCGGGCGAGGACCCCTTGCCAGGTCTGGACCGCGAGATCGAGGTGGCCATTGCGCTCGTAGATCCGGGCGACCTCCTCGGCCTGGTGCTGGTCCGCGGGATCGAGCCGCAGCAGCAGGTCGAGCTGCTGCCGGGCGCCGGCCAGGTCCCGGATCCGGAACGCGAGATCCGCCTGGCGCTCGAGGATCTTGCGTCGCTCCTCGATGCTCCCGGCACGGCGGTAGGCCTCGTCGTAGAAGCCACGCGCCCGTTCGTGCTGCTGGGCCGCCTCCGCCAGCGCGCCCGCGGCGAGGGAGGGGAGGGGAGAGCCGGGCCGCAGCCGACCGGCGGCCTCGTACCGGGCGATGGCGGCCTCGTCCTGCCCCAGGGTGCGCTGCAGGTGGCCGAGGATCATCTGGAAGGGGAACGAGTCCGGTTGCTGGGTGGCCAGGCGCTCGTAGTCGGCGACCAGCCCCGAGATGTCGCCCTGACGGCCGTACAGCTCGACCAGCTTGCGGTAGATGGTGCCCATCTCCGGGTTGTTCTCGAGGATCGTCCGGTAGCGACGGGCCACCTCGGGGTCGAAGCGGGCGTCACGCTCCGCAGCGGGAGGCAGCGCGTCGTCACCCGGCATGGCGACGCCGTTCTGGCCGGGCGCCGGGCGGGGCAGCCCGACGCCGAGCAGGGCCAGCCCGAGGAGAAGGGGGGCGGCGCTTCCCGGCCAGCGGCGGACGGGGCGGTGGGGGCGAGCTGGGGCGGTCGTACCGGCCAGGGGCATCACTCTGCAGGCTCCTCTCGCTGGACACATCGGGCGCCCCGCCCGGGAAGGGCGACCTCCCGAGCGAGCACACGCACCCTCCCGAGGTTGCAGGATCGTCCCCCCGGACCGTAGGGTCAAGGAGGAAGGAGGCCGACCGCAGAGTTGCGCCGGCCGGCCCGCGCAGTATGGTGAGCACGGGCGGACCGCCCGTCGTGGGGCAGGCGGCCTCGAGGGCACGAGGCCGGCCCCTCTCCAGGAGGTGTCGACGAAGTGGCGGAGTGGACGCGGGAGCAGGCGGACTACTGGATCCGGCGCGGCCTGGCGCGGCCGCCGCAGACGATCCTCGAGCTGCTGGCGTGGCGCGCCCGCCAGGAGCCGGACCAGCTTCAGTTCGTCTTCCTCGGTGAGGGAGAGGAGCGGGTACCCCTCTCTGTTCTGGAACTTTGGTCCCGGAGCCAGCGTATTGCCAGGTACCTGAGCACCAATGAGGTCGGTCGAGGATGCCCGGTGATCCTCCTCCTGCCTCCGGACGAGACGTTCGTCCTGGCCCTCCTCGGCACCCAGATGGCGGGCGCCGTGCCCGCGGCCATCTACCCGCCGTCCTCCGTCCACCGGCTCGCGGAGCAGGCCGCGCGCTCCCTGACCATCGTGCGCGAGGCCGCGCCCGCCTGTCTGCTCACCTGCTCCCTGCTGCAGCCCTTCGCCCGGCTGCTCGCGTCCCAGGTCCCCGGCGCGCCACCGGTGCTCCTCGTCGAGGACGCGCTCCGGGCGACCGACTCGCCCGTGCGGGCGCTGCCCCGGCCGACCGCGGACGACATCGCCTTTCTGCAGTACTCCTCGGGCAGCACGGGGGATCCCAAGGGCGTCGCGATCCCTCACCGCAGCCTCCTGGCGCAGCTCTGGCTGCTCGGCCAGGCCGTACCCCCCTTGCTCGATCCGGTGACCGCCCCCCAGGAGCGGGTCGTCTCCTGGCTGCCCCCCTACCACGACATGGGGCTCGTCGGCTGCATCTTCTTCCCCATCCACTGGGGCTTCGTCGCGTACCTCGCCTCGCCCCTGGCCTTCGTGCGGCACCCCGCCCGCTGGCTGCACTGGATCACCGCCCTGCACGCGACCCAGACCGTGGCTCCCAACTTCGCCTACCAGCGCTGCGCCACCCGGCTGCGGGACCAGGACCTCGTGGGCCTCGACCTCTCCTCGCTGCAGGTCGCCTGGAACGGCGCCGAGCCGGTGCGCCAGGAGGCGGTGGCGGGTTTCGTGGCGCGCTTCGCTCCCTGCGGCTTCGATCCCCGGGCCATGTTCCCGGTGTACGGCCTGGCCGAGTACACCCTCTGCGCCACCCACCCCCGCCCCGGGGAAGGCGCTCTCTTCGAGCACATCGATCGACGGCGCTGGGAGGAGGAGGGCGTGGCCGAGCCGCGCACCGGCGATCCTCCCGAGGTCCTACCCATCGCGGCGGTGGGCTTCCCGGGGACCGGGACCGAGGTGACGATCCGCGACGCGGCCGGAGCAGCGCTCGGCGAGCGGGTGCGGGGCGAGATCTGGGTGCGCGGCAGCTCGCTGATGGCCGGCTACCACGGTCGCCCCCGGGAGTCGGCCTTGCTCCCCGACGGCTGGCTGCGGACGGGGGACCTCGGCTACCTGGCCGGGGGGCGCCTCTTCGTCGCCGGGCGCGGCAAGGACCTGATCATCGTCCTCGGCCGCAACGTCTTCCCCGAGGACGTCGAGGAGGCAGCCTGCCGGGTCCCCGGGATCCGGCCGGGCCACGTGGTCGCGTTCGGGGTCGACGACCCGGCCGCCGGCACCGAGGCGGTCACCGTCCTCTTCGAGCCCCCTCGGCCCACGGTCGCGGCGGGAGCGCTCCCTGCTCCCGAGGTCGCGGACCTCCGGGAGCTGGCCCGGAGGATCCGCCAGGTCGTGATCGACGGCGTGGGAGTCGTGCCCCACCGGGTCGTGCCGGTCCCCGTGGGCTGGGTGGAGCGGACGAGCAGCGGCAAGCTGCGGCGCGCGCAGTGCCGGGAGCGGTATCTGGCGGCCGGGCAAGAGCTCGGGAGCGCGACCGGGGCCTCGTGAGCCGGGGCGTCGACGGCTCGCGGCGTGGCTCCCGGGGACGCCCCCCGCCCGCCGGCGAACCCCTCGGCCTCCGGCGACGGGACCTCAGCGGGCGGTGAAGGTGAACTCCTTGTCCACGGGCTCGTCTTCTGCCGCGGTGCGCACGAAGGTCGCCATGGTCTTGGAGATCACCACGTTGTTGCCCTGCTTGCTCCCGGTGCCGATGATCACCGTCAGCTTGTCGCCGGGAGAGAAGCTCTTGCGGGCCTTGGTCAGGTTGCGCTTCGCCGAGAAGACCACCTTGTTCTCGCCCTGGATTAGGAACGAGGAGATGTCCTGGAGGACCTGGCCTTCGTCCCACTTGACCGAGCCGGCGAGCTGGCCGCCGATGAAGACGTCGACGTCCCACTGGATCTTGCCGGGGTTGCTCTCGGTGGCCACCAAATAATAGGTGTCGCTCACCGGCGGGCCCACGGGGGCCGCGGCGCTGGGGATGCCGAGCCGCTTCACCTCGTAGCCCTTGGCCTCGATGTGGACGTTCCCGGCCGAGTCGATCTTGACCGTGGCGCCCTTGAACTCCTGGTTCGTGAGGCCGTCGATCTTGACGCCGTTGAGATAGGTGCTCTTGGCTGCCGCGAGCTGGGGTGCCAGCAGCAGGGTCGCGAGGGTCGCCAGGCCCCAGGCCATCACCCCGAGCCCAACCTGTCGTCGATCCATCGTTCGTCCTCCTATCCTTGCGAGCCGTGCCCTGGGGAGAGCACATGTTGACGCGCCCATCCTAGCCTGCGCGGCCGACGAGGTCACCCCCGGGTCGCCGCGACCGGCGTGGCGAGAGTTCGACGCTTGCCAGCCCCGCCGTATGCACGGCATGCTGTGCGCGTCGCCGGATCGGCCGCGGCCGTGTCGGTCGCCGGTGGGCCGGCCAGGATGGCCCATGACCACGTCGCCGCTGCCGAACTCGACCAACGCCCCGCCGGAGCCGGAGCCCGGCGAGCCCATCGACCCCGAGCGCTGGGCCCACGTCGACCCGGATCACCCCCGCCCCTGGGACGGCTGCATCCGCCGGGGCCTCTGCTGTCGCCACAATCCCGGCTGGTTCGCCCCCGGCGAGGCCGAGGGAGCGGCCCGGCTGCTCGGCCTGGAGATGGCCGAGTTCGTCAATCGTTACCTGATCTTGGATGGGCTGACGACCAGCGTCGGGCGCATCGAGGCCTTCGTCCCGGTCAAGCTCGGCCGGGATGGCGAGCCCGTGGAGCCGGCCGGCGGCCGGGCCTCTTCGGCCTACTGCCTCTGGCAAGGCCCCTGCGTCTTCTACCAGGACGCGGGCTGCCGCATCTACGCGCAGCGGCCGCTCGAGTGCCGGCTGTACGACTGCACCCACCTGCCGGAAGACAACCCCACCAAGCTGGAGCTGGCCCTGCTCTGGCTCGGCGCCTGGCAGGAGCGGGCCCTGGGTGACGCCAATCCCTACCTGCAGCCCATCGAGGACCTGCAACGGCTGCGCGACCTCGCGGCCCGCGCCCGGGAGCGTTTCGCCAGTCCCTGATCGTATCGCCCCTGCGCTCGTGCTCGTGCTCGTGCTCGTGCTCGTGCTCGGGAGGAGTTGGAGCGTGTCGGCGTGGGGCGTGGATCGTGGGTCGTGAGATCGGCTGGCGGGAGGCGGGAGCAGGGCGATCGCGGTCTTATTCGACGCGGCGCAGCTCGACGCCCCGGTGATCGACGATGCGAGCCGGCATGCCGGCGCCAGCCTCGCTGACCACGAACTTGTGGGTGAAGGGGACGTCGCCGCCCTTGGTGGCGCCAGGGCCGGGGATGGCCCAGATCACGACCTCGACCGCGCCCGCCTTCTTCTCGACGTGGACCTGGGGGGTCCAGCCGGTCCCGGGCAGCGTGCCGGTGACCTCGACGATGGGATGGCCCGAGTCCGCGCCGGTCTTCTCGGCCTTGGTGACCTTGGCCTTCACGGGATCGAGCTGCACGGTGGTCTTCTTCTCCTCTTCCTGGCCGCCGCAGGCCGTGAGGGTGAAGAAGGCGAAGAGCGTGGCGAGGGCGATCAGGATCCTACGTGTGCTCATGGCTTCTCCTTCGAGCTTCGGCCTCCACGGCCGCTCCTGCCGAGTCGTCGGCAGATGGGTTGATGACCGGCCACCACAGCGCGGTCTCCGAGTTGCTCCACCCCGAGCCGCTCGGGAGGCCGTGGCGGGAGCATCCTCCCCCACACCCACCCTTGCGGTCGGCACCTGGCCTCGATAGATTGCCCTTCCTCGGGCCGACTCGCAAGCCCCTTGTGCATTTCGGCCTGCCCGGCCGCTGCGCGCCTCGGGTGAGGCGCAGGCCGGAAAGGAGCCTCCATGCAGCAGCCAGCCGGCTTCGCCCGTTTCCGGCGTGACCTGACGACCCTGCCGAACCTCGTCTCCCTCGGGCGGATCGTCGGGATCTACCTGGCGATGATCCTCTACCTGAACGACTGGCGGCTCCTCGGGCTCGGCGTCGGCATCGCCGCAGGGATGAGCGACTACGTCGACGGCATCCTGGCGCGCCGTCTGAACCAGGTCACCCCCCTGGGCGCGCTGCTCGATCAGCTCGGCGACATCCTCATGGAGTCCTCCGCGATCTTCCTGGCGGTGCTCCTCGGCGCCTGGCATCCGATCTTCCTCTTCCTCTACCTGTTCCGGAACTTCGTGAACATCAGCATCCGCATGGCCGCGGCCCTGCGTGGCCAGCAGATCCCGTCGGTGTTCCTCGGCAAGATGGGCGCCAACTTCAACTTCTACGCCATCGGCATCGTCTACGTGGCCCTCGCGGGGATCCTCCCGGCGTCGGTGGAGCTGCTGCTCGTCTGGATCTCGGGCGCGGCCCTGGCGGTGGGCTTGCTGTGGGGCTACCTCTCCATGGGGATCTACCTGGTGAGCTACATGCGGACCTACGGCGAGGGCACGGCGAGCTGAGCCTGCCGCAGCTCCAGCACCAGGCGGGCGCCGCCGAGGGGGGACGCCGTGGCGTGGATCCGGCCGCCCATCTCGGCGGCCAGCTTGCGGGCGACGGGCAACCCGAGCCCGAGCCCATCGTGACGGCGAGTCGGCGCCTGATCGACCTGGAAGAAGGTCGTGAAGACCAGCTCCCGGTGCTCGGGCGGGATCCCCGGGCCGTCGTCGTCGACGATCAGCCGCAGGCACGGGACCTCTCCCTCCACGGTCCGCTCGAGCGAAACCGCGACCTGCTCCCGGGCGAAGGCCAGGGCGTTGTCGAGCAGCCCGCGCAGGATCCGGCGGAGGCGGCGAGGCTCGCCGCTCGCCACCAGGGGAGCCGGGGGCTCCTCGTCGGCCGGCGGCTGCCAGGTGATGGGCAGCCGGGCCGGCGGGCTCGCCTCCCGGCGCACGGCCAGCTCCTCCTCCACCAGGGGGCGCAGCTCGACGGGCTTGGCCACCACCTCTCCCGCGGCCGCGGGCTGCTCGGTCAGGCACAGCAGACGCTCGATCAGGTCCTGGAGCTGCTCGGCGCGCTGGCGGGCCGTGCGCAGAGGGCGCTCCCAGCCTTCGGGGACCGTCCCGAGCCGCCCGGTCTCCATCATCTCGAGGTAGCCGAGCAGGGTGACCAGGGGGGTGCGGAGCTCGTGGGTGACGTTGGCCAGGACGTGGTCCTTGCGCGCGTCGAGGGCCCGCCGCTCCTGGTTCGCCTGCTCCAGGTCCTGCACGGTCTGCTCGAGGCGCTGCCGCGCCTCCTCCTCCTGGGTGGCGTCGCGCAGGATGGCCAGCAGGCCGACCACCGGCCCTGCCGGGCGGCCGCGCTGGACGGTCTCCCGGAGGGGCAGCAACTGGTAGGCGAGGTAGGTGCTCTTGCCCCATAGAGAGGTGTAGCGAGTGGTACCATTGGCTTGCTGACCAGTACGAAGGACCCGCCGGATCGGCTCATCGACCCCCGCAGCCCGGATGGTCGGCAGCTCGAGGACGTTCAGCCCGAGGGTCGCGTGGGCACCCGGGGAGCCGAGCATCTCCAGCAAGGCGGAGTTGGCCAGGGAGACCCGCCCGAGGGTGTCGATGGTGAACAGTCCCACCGGGAGGTGCTGCAAGATCATGTCGTTGTGGGAGCGCAGGATCTCGTCGAGGTTGGCGCCGCTGGGCATGGGACCTTCTCCCCCCCTTCCGACCAGGTGGAAGGGCACTGTTCGGCGCGGCAGTCTGGCATCGCCGAGGGACGATGGCAAGGCCGAAGGCACGGACGATTTGACCCCGGCCGATCCACCATGCTAGAAGCCCCCACGCTGGGCCCTCGTGGGTGGGGAGCAGGCCCGGCTGCGCCAAGGAGGCTGACTGATGACGACGAACGAGAGCCGTAAGCCCGACTTCGCGGACGCGCTGAGCCGAGTGCGGTCCCTGCTGAACATCGACGACCTGCTCACCGAAGAGGAGCGGATGATCCGCGACACGGTCCGCAAGTTCGTCGAGAAAGAGGTGCTGCCGGTCATCGCCAAGCACTTCGAGGAGGGCTACTTCCCCCTCGACATCGGGCGGCGGCTCGGCTCGGAGCTCAGCCTCTTCGGCTGCTACCTCCCCCCCGAGTACGGCGGGATCTCGGCCTCCCACACCGCGTACGGCCTGGCCAACCAGGAGCTCGAGTTCGGCGGCAGCGGCTGGCGCAGCCTGATGTCGGTGCAGAGCGGGCTGGTGATGTTCCCCATCCACGAGTTCGGCAACGAGGAGCAGAAGCTGCACTACCTGCCTCGCCTCGCCTCCGGAGAGCTGATCGGCTGCTTCGGCCTGACCGAGCCCGGCTCCGGCTCCGACCCCGGCTCGATGCGCACCACCCTGCGCCGCAGCGGGTCCGGTTACGTGCTCAACGGCGCCAAGGCCTGGATCACCAACGGCACCGCGGCCGACGTGGCCGTGGTCTGGGCGAAGGACGAGACGGGGAAGGTCCGGGGCGTGCTGCTGCCCAAGGGGACCCCCGGCTTCACGAGCTGGGACGAGAAGCACAAGTTCTCCCTGCGCAACTCCATCACCTCCAACCTCTCCTTCGACGACGTGCCCATCACCGAGGACCAGTTGCTGCCCAACGCCCGGGGGCTCAGCGCACCGTTGAAGTGCCTCAACCAGGCCCGCTACGGCATCGCCTGGGGCGCGATCGGCTCGGCCATGTACACCTTCCAGGAGGCCCTGCGCTACTCCCTGGAGCGGGAGCAGTTCGGGACGCCCATCGCCGGGTTCCAGCTCCAGCAGCAGAAGCTCTCCTGGATGTTCTCCGAGATCGCCAAGGCCCAGCTCCTCTGCCTGCGCCTGAGCCGGCTGAAGGAGGCGGGCAAGCTCAACCACGTGCACATCTCCCTGGCCAAGAAGAACAACGTCTGGATGGCCCGGGAGTGCGCCCGGATGGCGCGTGAGATGCACGGCGCCTACGGCATCTCCGGTGACTACAACGTCTGGCGCCACCTGGCCGACCTGGAGAGCGTCTACACCTACGAGGGGACCCATGACGTCCACACCCTGATCCTCGGCGAGGCGATCACCGGGATCTCGGCCTTCCGGACCATGCCGCTCTGATCTAGGAGCACCCCGGGCGAGCGAGTGGCCGACGGGTGGTCGAGGCGATCCGTCGCCGCTCGCGCGCTGTCGAGCGGGCTCTTCACCCCGAGCCTCGATGACGTGAGGATCCGATGCACGGCAAGCTGCTCGTCGACGGTGCTCACCTGATCGCCAGGGGAGCCCTCCATGCGGGGATCGATCTGTACGTGGGCTATCCGATCACTCCCGCGTCCGGCATCTACACGGAGATGATGCGGGCCGGGGTGGGGATCGCCGCGCCGGACGAGATCACCGCATTTCAGTACCTGATCGGGGCCGCGCTCAACGGCCACCGGGTGATGACCGCCACCTCCGCGCCAGGCTTCCTGCTGATGGCCGAGGGCATCGGCGAAGCCCTGGCCATGGAAGTGCCCGTGACCTTGGTGCTCGTCCAGCGCCTCGGGCCCGCCACGGGCTCGGCGACGATGAACGCCCAGGGCGACCTGCTCATGGCGGCGAACATCGTCTCGGGGGGCTTCACCCTGCCCCTGATCTGCCCTTCGAGCATGGAGGAGCTGCCCGAGATCACCGTGCTCGCGGTCAACGTCGCGGAGATCCTGCGGGCGCCGGTGGTGCTGCTCACCGAGAAGGACATGGTCGTCGGCAAGCGGACCATCGATCCGGCACGCCTGCAGTTCCCCGAGCCGATCCAGCGTCGCCAGTACACGGGCGACCCCGCCGCGTTCGAGACCTACGGCAACCTGGACGACCACGAGGTCCCCGGCTTCCGGCCCCTCGGCGACTCGGAGGTGCGGATCCGCGCCACCGCCTCGACGCACGACGAGCGCGGGATGCTCACCGCCTTCAATGAGCGCGTCCGGGCGGCCACGGAGCGGCTGCTGATCTGCAAGCACCTCGAGCTCTTCCCGACGGCCCGGGAGGACCTGCAGCCAGGCGCCGAGGAGCTCGTGCTGACGTACGGCTTCACCAGCTACGCGGCCCAGGAGGCGGTCAACCGGCTGCGGGCCGAAGGGCGGCGGGTCTCCCTGGTGGTGGTACGGACCCTCTTCCCCTTGCTGCTCGAGCCCTTGCGCGCCGCGCTCGCGGGCGTGCGCCGGTTGTGCGTCGTGGAGGAGAACCTCACGGGGCAGTACGCCACGGCCCTGCTGGGCGGCGGGCTGCTCCAGGGGCTCCCACCGGTGGAGCTGCGACGGGTGAACGGGATGGGCTCGCCCATCACCCCGGACGGGATCGTCGCCGCCCTGAGTGCTCCCCCGGCTCTCCCCGGCTCCCGGGCCGGGGCCACCCCCGCTGCGGAGGTGACGCGATGAAAGAGCTGCTGTTCTCGACCGGCGCCCGGGATCCCTGGTGCCCCGGCTGCGGCCACTCACCAGTGTCCCGGAGCCTGCAGCACGCCCTGGAGCGAAAGTACCAGCCACACGAGGTGGTGCTGGTGACCGACATCGGCTGCATCGGGATGGCCGACGCCCTGTTCTCGTGCCACACGGTCCACGGGCTGCACGGTCGCGCCCCGGCGCTGGCCGGCGGCATCGCCCTGTCCCGGGACGCGCACGTCAAGAAGGTGGTCGCCCTGATGGGCGACGGCGGGGCGGCCATCGGGCTGCAGCACATCCTCGAGTGCGCCCGGCTCAACGTCGATCTGACCCTGATCGTGGCGAACAACCAGAACTACGGGATGACCGGCGGCCAGCACTCGGCCTACACCTTGACCGGGGTCAAGACCACCACGACGCCGCAGGGGTCCGAGGTTTCGCCCTTCCCGCTCGTCGAGCTGCTCGCGCCCCTCGGGGTCTTTTGCGCCCGGACCCTGGCCACGGGCCCGACCCTCGGGCAAATCCTCGATCAGGCCCTCGCCCACCCGGGGTTCGCGCTGGTGGAGACCCTCAACTGGTGTCCCTCCTACGCGGGCAAGTTGAACCCCGAGACGCTCACGCCGAAGGCCATGGGGGACTTCTTCGCGTCCCAGGGCCTGCCCCTGGGACTGTGGCCCGCGACGACGGACAAGGTCCCCTTCCACTTCACGGCCCGGCCCGGGTTCAAGGCCGCGTCGGCGATCCCGACGAGCCACGAGCACCACCTGACGGGGACCGTGCGCCTGCTCATCGCCGGCTCCGCGGGGGAGGGGGTGCAGAGCGCGGCGGAGGTCTTCGCCCAGGCCGCGGTGCGCTCCGGGCTGGAGGTCGTCGTGCGGGGCGAGTACCCGGTGACGGTGGGCAAGGGCTTCTCCAGCACCTTCCTGCTGCTGTCCGCCGAGCCCATCCTCAGCCCGGCGACCGCGAGCTGGGACGTGGGCCTGGTGATCTCCGACGATGGCCTGCGCTGGTGTCAGCCGCGGCTCGGGCGGATCACCGAGCTCGTGCACGACGCCTCCCTCGAGCTGCCCCAGCCGCCGGCTGGGGAGGCCCACGCGGTGGACTTCCGTCGCTTCGGCGCCCGGGAGGCGGCCTTCGCCGCGCTGGTCTGGCTGCTGGCCCGCAAGGGCTGGTTCCCCGAGGCCGCGCTCGCCGAGGCCGTCGAGGCGCTCCCTGGCGCCAAGGCCCGAGAATCGCTGAAGAAAGTGCTCGTCGCCGCAGTCTCTGCCGCGGGCTGAGGCGACCGCCGCGGCCCCCTTTGGGGGGCTCATCACCTGCCCCTCGAGAACACCGGAGGTGCCCATGTCCAAGAGCCCCCCCGGCTGCCCGGCGGCACCGCTCCTCCTCTGGGCCGCGCTGGCCCTCGCCGGAGCGGCTGGCTGCGAAGGAGGGACCCCCGGGGAAGGGGATGCCCAGCGTCCCGATGCCCAGCAGGCAGACTCCGCGGTCGCGCCCGACGGGCCGGAGCTCGACCTGGGCGCCGACGCGGGGTCCGACCTGCCCGACCCCCCGCTGGAGTGGGTGGAACCCCAGGGCGAGGAGCTGCCCTCGGGCAGCGTCGTCACCCCCGAGGCCGGCGGGACCCTCGTCGGCGACGACGGCCGGGTGCTGGTGTCGTTTCCGCCGGGCGCGGTCGCGCGGCCCACGACCGTCACGCTGGGGCCCCTGGTCGTGACGCCCCCGCAGGACGCGTCCGACCTGGGGCTGGCGGTGGACGTCGACGCGCGGGACCCCGACGGCGAGCCGGTCACGCAACTGGCCGGAGTCGTGTACCTGTACTTTCGTCACGAGGCGCTGGCCGCGCTGCCGGCCCCGGCCGCCGACCTGAGGGTGTTCGCGCACGATGCGCGCGCGGAGGCGTGGCAAGCCCTGGCGACCGCCCACGCCCCCGCGGGGGGCGTCGCGATGGCCCGCACCGGCCATCTCTCGGGCTTCGGCCTGTACGCGCCGGCGCTTACGGGGATGCTGGGCTGCAAGACCGGCGGCGGCTGCCTGACCAGCATCGCCGAGTCGAACCCGATCTCCTCCCTGGGCCTGGACGGCCAGGGCAACCTGTACTTCATGCACTCGGGCGGGCCGTTCATCTACCGTCTGCCTGCGGGCGGCGGACCGGCCGACGTCGAGATCTTCTTCGACGCCGCGGACGCCTATCCGGGGACGTGGCTGCACGGCAACCGGATCACGGTCTCCGACCGCACCGGGGACGTGTTCTTGCTGCGCCACGAGCAGGTGTTCCGCATCGGGCCGGACAGGTCCTGGTCGCTGCTGTACCCGCCCGAGGACAGTGAGACGAACGTCATCCCCCAGCACATCCAGGTGAACCCCGTCGACGGCGCCTTGTGGGTCCAGTGCCGGGACGACGGCCGGACCGACACCTTGCGGCGCATCGATCCGCAGGGAGGGGCGGTGCTGGCCACCATCCCGTTCACCTCCCCCGGCCGCCCGCTGTGGCCCAGCGACAACGGCTGGACCTTCGATGCCCGGGGGCGGCTCTTCGCGCTGCACGGTTGGACGCTGTTCATGCTGGAGGACCCGCTGGGCGACGCGCTGACGCCCTGGACGCTGGTGGCCGAGGGGTTCCAGGGCAACCGGCGCTCCCTGACCGCGGACGCCGACGGCCACGTCTACGTGGCGGCCGGGCCGGCGTCGTGCCCGGCGGGGGCCTCCTGCGTGCCCGAGGAGACGCCGCCGGCGACCCAGATCGCGGTCATCGACGGCACGCCCGCGTTCCCGAACGCGCGGATCGCCGGGCTGAGCAACCCGACCCTGGTGGTGGTCGCGAACGGCCGGCTGCTGGTGTCGAGCGGTGAGCGGATCACGGTGTTGCCGCTGGGGCGGCGTGACCCCCTCGACGCGCAGCTCGGCGGCATCACGACGCCGTCGGCGGGCAGCCTCTCGGGACGCGGCAGCTTCGTCGCGCTGACGGGCGCGGTGGGATCCTCGCCGGTACACCACGCGGTCTGGCTGGGTGGCATCCGGCTGGCGCTGGCCCAGGTGCGCCCCGGCGAGCTGCGCTTCACCATCCCCAGCTTCGGGCACGGGTGGGAACGTGCCGCCCCCTACCTGCCCGATCTCGGCGCCGGCGTCCGGATGACATTGCCCGCGGGCGAGATCACGGTGCGGGTCGGCCCGGACACCCAGGGGCTCGGCTTCGTCCAGACGCCGGAGCCGGGGCACTACAAGCCGGTGTCCTACACGCAGATGAACGGGAGCGGGTCGTGCTTTCCGGTCGGCGGGGAGGGGCCGGACGCCGACGCGCCGTGGCTGGAGGTGGCGACCGGGGAGTGGGTCTACTGGCCGGCGCCCGGGAACGCGCCTGCGACCGGACCGTGGACGCCGACGCAGGAATGGGCCGTCACGTCCGACGACGGCCTGTTCCCGCCGTGGGTGGCCGCGGACGACGGCCCGTGGCTGGCGTATCGCTTTGCGACGCCCGGCTCGTACTCGTTCCGGATGACGCGGGGCGCGGAGACGCTGGACTGCCGGATCCGGGTCAGCGACGGCGGGGCGCCCAGCTACCGGACGGACGTCACCGTCGACCCGGCCGTGGGCGGGACTTTCTACAGCAACGGCCTGCGCATGACGATCGCGGCTGGCGCCTTGCCCGGAGCCGTACCGTACACGCTGCGCCTGACGACGACCAGCGACCCTGCCCCCGCGTCCGCGGCGCCGGCGCCCGGCGACCCGCCGCAGCGCCATCGCCACTGGTTCACCTTCACGCCCCAGCCGGACCGGCTGGCGGGCACCTTGCGCTTCGGGATCCCCGACGGCGGCGGTGGCGACGATCTCCCGCGCCCCGCGTTCTACGACGATGGCCTCGCCGAAGGCGTCCCGGACGCGTGGCGGAGGTCGAGCTACGTGCCCCTCGCGTACGACCACGACGGGGCCGGTGGCTACGTCGACCTGGTGCTGCCTGCCGGCGAGTACGCGGGGCCGGGCATCCGGAGCGAATCGGCGAGGAGCGCGGGGGGCGCGGCGCGCCCGCTCCCGCAGCCGGGCGCGCTGGACCCGCTGGTCGACGCCGGCGTCTGGCTGGGCAACAAGGTGAACGACATCGGTGCGAACCTGTGGTGGAAGGTCGGCCTGCCGAACGAGAAGGTCGCCGACGAGCACTTCACCATCCTGTACAACACGCGCGCCGGCATGACGCTCGATCGGGCGCTGGCGGTCCACGAGGGCCTCAGCATGGCGCACACGCGCTTCCGGACCTGGGGCTACGCGGTGCCGGGCCACGTGATCGTCACGCTGGATCGGGACCTGGCCGAGGAAGGCAGCGCCTCGGGGCTGGGCCGGCTGGGCCACTGGAATGCGTCGGTCGCGGGCTGGCTGGCGTTCGACGACCTGACCTCGGTGTCCGCCCACGAGCTGTTCCACATCATCCAGTACGAGAACCTGTCCTACGCGGCGCGTGCCCTGAAGTCCCAGTGGAAGTGGTTCATGGAGGGTTCGGCCGTCTGGGCCGAGATGATCACGTTCCCCGACTCGAACTCGGCGAAGGACTACACGAAGAACGGGTCGGACTTCGTGCACCTGGGGCTGGACGGTCTGGGAGGGGCGACCGACGACCAGGCGTACGCCTCGGCCGCGCTCATCCATCACCTGGAGGACCAGCACGCGGGCGCCGTGCTGGAGATCCTCCGGGCGGTCGGGGCGTTCACCTGGCCGGACGACGCGCTGCGGGCCGTGGTCGGCGACGTGCCCGCATTCCTGGAGAGCTTTGCCCTGGCGTACTTCGGCGGCCAGGTCGCCCCGTACGACGGCTGGGACCTCTCCCGGGCGTTTCTGCCGCCCCGCGTGCTGGCGAACCCATCGACGTCGCTGATCGACAGGGCGATGCCGTCCGAGAGCATCGTGGCGGTGCGTGCCGCGACCGCCCCGGGGACGCCGCAACCCGTGTCCTTTGCCGAGGCCACCGGGAGCGTGCTGCGCGCCGCCCACCGAAGCGAGCTTCAGCGGACGCTCTTGCTGGACGGCGCCGGGAGGCCGCAGGAGCGACTGGACGGGCTGGGGACACCTGAGGGGATCGCCCTGGCGAAGGCCGAGACCTTCACCCCGGCCAACCCGTTGACGATCGTGCACGTCAACGGCGACCCGCCGGGCAGCTTCGCCCGGAACCCGGCCGTGGTGTTCGAGGTCCCGACCCTGGACCAGGTGACGCCGGCCACGTTCCACCACGCCAGCGCGGTCGAGCTGACGGCGACGGGCGGCGGGTTCGGCGACGGGGCCGCCAGGGGCCACCTGGTCGTCTTCTACCAGGAGCACGTCACCAGCCAGTGGTCCGACGGATCGGTCACGGCCAGCTTGCCCGCGAACGCGGTGACGCCCATGACGGTGCCGGTCCTGGTGCGGCACCGGGCGGGCGTGGACAGCAACGTGCGGACGGTCACGGCGACGGGCAACTGAGGGGGAGGGATGAGCGAGCCGACACCGCGCTTCTGGGAGATCTTCTTCGAGGTCTTCGAAGGGCTCCCCCGACAGGGACCGGGCAACCGCGCCTGCGCCGTCCGGGCGCTCGGGCTGTGCCGCGACCTGCCGCTGCGGCCTGCGGTGCTCGACCTCGGGTGCGGTGGCGGCGGACAGACGCTGCAGCTCGCCGAGCTCCTGCCCGGCGCCTCCATCACCGCCATCGACGACCACGCGCCGCACATCGCCCGCTTGCAGGAGGCGGTCGCCGACCGCGGCCTCGGCGAGCGCGTGCGGCCGGTCGTCGGCGACATGGGGCGGCTCGAGCTCCCGCCCGGGAGCTTCGACCTCGTCTGGTCCGAGGGGGCCCTCTACCAGCTCGGCCTCGCGACGGCGCTGCGGATCTGCCACGGGCTGCTGCGCCCGGGCGGGCACCTCTCCTTCACAGACGCGGTCTGGCGCCAGGAGGACCCGCCACCCGAGGTGAAGGCGAGCTTCGACTTCGACTACCCGGCCATGGGGCGCGTACCAGACGTCCTGGCGGCCCTCGACCAGACCGGGTTTTCCCTCGTCGACCACTTCCCCCTGCCCGACGAGGCCTGGTGGGACGACTTCTACGGGCCGATGGAGGGACGAATCGAGGAGCTGCGCGGCAAGTACGCCAGCGACGTCGAGGCTCTCGCGATCCTCGAGGAGCTCGCCCGGGAGCCCGAGCTGCACCGGCGACACTCGGATTGCTATGCCTATGAGTTCTTCGTGGCCTGCCGGACGACCCGGGGTGTCGGGCCCTGACCCTGGTCGAGTCGCGCCACGGCGCCTCGGCTACTGCAGGGGCACCCAGATCTCCGTTCGCCGGTCCTCGGGCTTCACCTGCTCGGGGCTGTCGAGGTAGACCTCGAAGCAGGGCTCCTCGCGCAGCCTCTCGCCGCTGCCGGGGAGCCAGGCCTTGAAGATCCGATCGTAGGTCTGCGCGAAGCCTTCGAACGGGCCGGTGTGCAGGAAGACCGCGTACTTGCCGCCGGGAATGGTCTTCAGGCCGACCTCTCCCTCGGGCTCCACCTCGCGATCGATGGTCACGCAGGCGTCATAGCGGAACTTCGACTCGTCGGTGACGTGCGGATCATCGTGAGAGATGCCGATCACCCGTGAGGTCGGGCCGAGCAGCCCGCGCTGCCCGGCGAACTGGCAGAGCACGCAGAAAGCCTCGTCGGCGGCCTGATAGTATGGTCCCATCCGGCGAACGAAGAGTACAGGGATGGGTTCTGTGTTTCGGATCTCGGGTGTCATGTTCGAATCCTCCTTTTCTGTGGTCAGTGCGAGCAATTTCGAGCCGAGAATCGTGGCTGGCGTGTGTCGCTCGCGGTACAGCGTGGGGGAGACGGCAAAGTGGGCCGAGAAGGCCCGAGTGAACGCCGCCGCTGTCTCGTAGCCGGCACCGAGGGCGATCTCCGTGACCGGAGCGTCGAGGTGGAGGAGTTGCTGCGCGGCGCGCTCGAGTCGCAAGCGACGGATGAATGCAGCCAGTGGCTCACCCGCAAAGGCGGCGAAGATGCGATGAAAATGGTAGGGCGAGAAGAACGCGACCTTCGCGAGGTCTTCCAGGATCAATGACTCACCGAGGTGGGCCTCGATGTGGAAGATGACCCGGTTGATCCGCTCCCGGTAGTCTCGTGCGGTCGCTTCTCTTGCTGGCATCGGTGCTCCTCGATGAGATGGAGTACCGCAAACGAGTGGGGCTCCGCTATCCCGTGCTTGCTATCTTGCATCGCACGCGACGCGCGGCGCTCGCGACGCGCGAATCGTCGATTCCGGGCGTGGAGACGAGGACCGCCACGGACATCCGCGCCAGGCTCTCATCCGGGGCGGCGCCCGAGGCCGAGCGGCCGGCGTCCCGGCCGACCGGTTCGGTGCCGATCCCGCAGGGAGAGCAGGAATGCAGGAGGAAAGTCGTGGACATTCCTCATCATGCAGTCCTTTCTTCCTGGCTTCGTTCGCGAGCAGATCAGATCACGGTCCAGCAGGCACCAGAGGGCCCGTCCCCCGACGCGCAGGACGCACCCTCTCCCGGACGACCGTGAGCCGGCAGGCCGGTCGGGTGACCTTCGGCGATGGGCGGCGCGGGCGTGACCCGAGGGCGAGTCGGCGGCCCCGGCTCAGAAGTCCCCGAAATCCCCGAAGTCGAACCCGCCACCGTCGAAGAGACCTCCGCCGTCGAGGTCGCCGCCGAGGTCGCCGCCAAGGTCGCCGTCGAGGTCGCCGCCGAGATCGCCGCCGAGATCACCGTCGAGCCCTCCGCCAAGGTCGCCCGCGGCCAGATCGTCGAAGCTGCCCACCTCGTTGCCGCCCGGGTCCACCACCATGACGGCGGGGTGGAACGCGGAGTGGAGCAGGGAGCTCCAGATCATGAGGCTGAGCATGGACCCGTAGGGGTTGGGGTAGTAGTGGTCGAAGGGGTCGTAGCGCCGGTCGGTGGGTGGCACGGGAGTCTGGCGACGGGGCGTGCGGCGGCTCGGGCGTTCGACCCGGGCGTCGGCGCTGGCCACCTCGACCCGGGCCTCGGGCAGGGCGGCGCGCATGGCCTCCGCGACGCGGGCGACGAAGGAGCGGAACTGCTGCTGGTGGAGCTCGAAGACGGCCGGTGTCGCCGTCAGGGGCTCGACCCGGGCGCGGTACTGGTCCGCACTTTCGCCCGGTCGAGGCTCGAAATCCCGCAGCCGTCCCGAGAGGAAGAGCCGCGCCGCGGGGTCCTGTTCGAGGTGCTCCGACTGGGCGACGACCTCGAGGAGGTAGCGGATGCCCGCCTCCTCGTGCTCGACCGCAAGCCGCAACAGCTTGAATTCCTTGCCGAAGACATCGGCGTGCTCGTGGAACGAGAGGAACAGGTCGGTGAGGTCGTCGGGGCGTCCTTCCTTATCCTGGAAGATGACGACGTCGTCGATGACGAGGGAGACCGCGTTGGTGGCCCCGAGGCGAGCCAGGGCCTCCTGCACTGCGCTGACCAGGAGGCTCGCCTCGAGGGCTGCCCGCTGCTTGCCGGTGTACAGGTCGGGCTCGCCGCCGAGCGCCTTCTTCAGCTTGTCGAAGAACCCCGGGCGACGGAGGATCCGCTCTCCCTCCACATGCAGCTCGACGTGTCCCTGCAGCTTCATCTGGTCACCACCTCTGCGCCACGCGCTCGCACCGGACACCCGGCGTCTGCGGGTGACTGTCCGCACTCCCGGGGTCAAGGTAAGGATGCCTCGCGGCCGGGTCAACCAGCCGCGGCTGCGGTCGCGGCGAGCGCCAGGGGGCGAAGACGTGGTCTCAGGGGGCGGCGGGGACGGCCCCGGGGGGGGCGAGCAGGCCGAGGTCCTGCAGGATCCGGCGGGCCCTGGCCGAGTCCTCCACGGTGAAGCCGATGCGGTCCGCGCTGTCCTTCAGGTGGGCCACGAAGACGGTGTCCCGGGTGGCTCGCTTCCAGTCCCGGGGGAACCAGGTGCGGCCGTCCGAGGTGCCGTGGACCCGCCAGCGTCCTGTACCGGTGGTCGGGCGCAGGGCCTCCACCCGCAGGATCTCCGCCAGGGGCACCCGCCGGTCGCCCGTGGGGAAGAAGTAGTGGCGAAAGAGGATCGCGTCCCGGTGGATCTCCACCAGCCGGTCTCCGTACAGGGGCTCCTCGGACATGGCCGGTCTCCCTCGTCGCTCCCGGGAGGCGAGGGGGCCCGGGAGGTGTCGGCGGACCTGCAGGATACCCGATCTCCCGGGCCGCTAGCAGAGTCAGGACCCAGAGCAGGCCCTAACCCCGGAGTGGACGACGGGCGATGCGTTCTGCTACATTCGAAAAAGAACAAGAACAGCTACCGTAATAAGCGCAAGGAGGAGCCGATGGCCCGAGAAGCGCTGCCTGCCACCCAGCCCGAGGCTGCTTCCGCGGATGTCCCCCACGACGCTCCGTCTGGCGGCCAGCGGCACCAG
>JAVEVO010000288.1:0-4790 GCA_034005005.1 Myxococcota bacterium | reverse complement strand
TTCTCAGTGACGGAGCGCACCAGTCCGCATGCTCTTCGACGCCCATACGATCCTTGACCCCCGATCCGGTCATCCCGGCACCGGGAGTGGCGACATGAGTCGCCGGATTCTCTGGAGGATCTCCAAGGCGCATAGGAACTTTCAAAGCCCTTTCTTCCCCTGATCCAGGTAGCCCGAAGCTGCCAGGGTGTCGTGCGCGAGGCTGGCGCGGCGTGGGCTGGCCTGGCGTGGCTGGCCTGGCGTGGCTGGCCTGGCTGGCGTGATGTTGGCGGTCGCGGTCCGGGGTTGGCGTGGGGCGTGCTCGGCGTGCTCGGTCTTGATCAGCATCCCCCAGGGGTCGTCAGCGGGAGCCGTCGGCGAGCGGCGAGCGCAGGAAGGGGCAGTTGCGGCTGTTCCTGGCTGCTCCTGGTCAGTCCTCCCCCCTCGCGTCTCCCGCCGGAGCGAGGGTCGTGCGGGTGAGCTGCCGCGGGAAGTGCCGCGCGGTCTACACGGGGGCGGGGGGCGGGGACCGGGTGCGGCGTCGCGCGGCCGGCTCGACCTCGCCGTCGCCCTGGTCCGGCGGATCCTCGTCCCGATCCAGAACCAGGTCGTCGTCGCGGGGCAGCCTCGGGGGTGCCACGGGCGGGGGTGCGGTGGGCAGCCCGAGGTGGCCGAGGATCCTCTCGATCACGCGGGGGTCGGTGAGGAAGGCGAGGACGACCATGGGGGTGAGGCACCTGGGGCAGCTCAACGCATCGACGTCGAAGACTCGTCGGAGCAGGGTCGCCCAGGGGGTCCGTCCCGGCGGGGTTGGTCGCGCTGGGGGCTGCGGAGGAACCTGGGGCGGCAGCTCGGCCCGCTCCTGATCCTGGTTGGCCGGCCCCGCCGTGGTGTCCGGCCCGATGCCTGGAGCTTCCGGCACGGCCCAGCGGCTCGGGGGGGGCGGCGGGAGCTGCGTCCGGTGGCGGGAGCGGCCAGCGAACACACCGTGGTAACGGACCATGTTTCTGTAGGGCGCGGGGATCAGCGCGGCCAGCCGGCGCAGGAAGTCGACGGGGTCGAGGATCAGCTCGGTGCGTCCGGTCGGTGTGGGCCAGGGCCTGGCGAGCCGGTAGACGACTCGGCCGTCGGGGAGCAGGGAGAGCCGCTCCTGGGAGAACGGCGAGCGCAGTCCGTAGCGGCAGAGCCGCTCCAGCCCCTCGCGGTCGTCCTCGTCGACGGTGCGGGCGGCATGGAGAGAGAAGCCGGCAACCACGGCGGAGAGGGGCTTTTTCGGCCGGTGGGAGCCGCCGCGCGCAGGCCACCAGGTCGTCTGGTCGCCGGGCGGCGGAGTGAGCGCGTCCGCCAGGTCCTGGCGCAGCACGGCTTGCTGCTCGTCGTCGTCGAAAAGCGCCTCGTCTTCCTCACCGAGGGTGCGCCGGGCCAGGTCGGTAAGGCGGCGGGCGACCCGGCGGGTCAGCAGGGCTACTTCCAGGTCGGTGGGCGGCGGGAGGGGGACAAAGCTGCGGGGTCCGACACCGGCAGGCGGAGGCACGAACAATCCATCCGGGATGACGCAGTGGGCGTGAGGATTGAGGTTGAGGGCACCGCCGAAGCGCTGGAGGAAGGTGACTGCTCCGGTCTGGCCGTCGGCGAGGCCCAGGCTTCGGCCGCGGTGGCGCTGCCAGGCGAAGACGATGCCGAGGAAGGCGCTGACCAGCTTGCCGAAGAGCTCCGGGTTGCGCGCGAGGGTGAAGCGGAGCTGGAAGGGGAAGCTGAGGACCCACTGTCGGTAGGGGACCGCCGGCAGCAGGTCGTCGACGAGGTGAGCTGCGGTGTCGTTGGTCCGGCGGGCCGCGCAGCTCGGGCAGAGTCTGCCCTTGCAGGAATAGGCGACGAGCCGCTCGAAGCCGCAGTCGGGGCAGCGGAGCCGGGAGAAGCCCCGGCAGAGTAGCCCGCAGTCCAGGTAGTGCCGAAATTCCTCTTCGATGAAGCGGGGATAGCCGGGGCCACCGTTGAGCCACGGCCGGGCGAGGAAGGTCTCCAGGTGCTCACGGACGACGGTGTAGAGAACGGTCTTTTCGGGCTCGTGGCGACGGTACTCCCGCGGCAGCGGCGCGGTCGCGGCGCCGGGGTGGCGCTCGTAGTCGATGACCGGGAGGTGTTGTGGCGGCTCGAGGGGTCGTGGGACGGCGGCGAGCCTCCCCGGGGCTCCGTGCGCCGGGCCGCAGCGGCCGGGAGGTGTTCGTGGGGTCGCCATGGTCGCTGGACCATGGCAAGGCGCAGGCCAAGGTGCGCCAATCCTGGCGACGGTGGCTGCGGGCCCACCCGGGGCGGGCCGCGGCGCTCAGCGAGGGGCCTTCGTTCCGGCCTGGTGGAGCCGGCCCCGATGACCCGTTGTCCGGCTGACCGGACAGGATCGTCCGGTGGGGCGGACAGGGGCCGCGTCTCGTCGGGAGTGCCTTGACGGTAGGCCGCTTCGGGTGCGACCGGCGGCGGCCCGGAGAGGCTGTCGGGCCGTGGCGGGCCCCCTGGCGGGAAGACGAAGTGCCAGGGCCGCGTCCGCGCATGACCTACTTCTGGAGGGCCCCCGGCCCCGCGATGTCCCCGTCCCGCCACATCATCCCGTGGACGCTGCAGTAGCCCTCGTCCCCCGGGGTGCGGGCCAGCCGGCAGCCGGGGTAGAGGCAGCGGGCGGGCTTCGGCCGGGCAGGCTTCGTGGGCGGAGGGGGTGGCGCGGCGACCGCTGTCGTAGCCGTGACCTTGGTGCTACTCTGGCGCGTCGTTGCCGGCGCCGCGGGCGTGGTCGTGAGCTTGGTCCTGGTCTTTCGCGTCGCTGCCGGCGCCGCGGGGGTTGCTGTGACCTTGGTGCTGCTCTTGTGTGTCGTTTCTAGCGGGGCCGTGACTTTAGTCTTCTTGCTCGCGGGCCGGGCCGGGGCCTCGGCCGCTCCCTGCAGCTCCACCCCGAAGAGCGCCCCGAGGTCCTCGTCGGCCAGGACGCGCCCCGCGGCGGGCCCCCGCTGGGAGAGGGGCACCGTCGCGCCCGCCTGGCTCACCAGCTCGAGGCTGTCCACCTGGCGCAGCAAAAAGAGCAGCTCCGGCTGGGCGTCGAGGCGGGCGCCGACGCCGTAGAGCACCGCGGCGACGTGCTTGCACAGGGTCGCCCAGTCGGGGCAGGAGCAGGAGAGGTGCAGCTCGGCGGGTGAGGGGAACAAACCCTTGCCCTGACGGCAGATCCGCTCCATGACCCCCTTCGCGAAGCGCCCCTGCAAGAGCTCCACCAGCGAGTCGATCTCGGAGGCGCACTCCTGGCAGAGGGCCTCCCAGCGCGGCCCCGGCATCGGGTCCACCCGCACGGTGATCTTGTAGATCGACGAGCCGCTGACCAGGGCCTTGATCTCGCCGGCCGTCACTTGCAGGTCGATGACCGAGCCGTTTTTGACATAGGTCCGGCCCCGGGGCAGGCGGTTGGCGAAGTCGCTGTAATGCTCCAGGTTCTCGCACCAGCTCTTGCCCCAGAAGGTGCCGGCGATGGTGCGCCCCTCGATCGCCACCGGCGAGAGCTTCCGGCCCTGCTTCTCGAGCCGCCGCTGCTCCCGCTGGGCCTCGGCCCGCCGGGAGGCCACGGAGACGTAGGGCCGCCACTCGCCATATCCACGACCATAGTACCCCATGGCTACTCCTCGGCCGCCCCACGCAGGTCCAGCCGCACCAGGGCGAGCAGCTCCTCGTCGGAGAGCTCGGTCAGGGCCGGCTCCCCGCCGCCCTCGAGCAGGGCCGTGGAGAGCTGGCGCTTCGATTCGATCAGCAGGTCGATCTTCTCCTCGACCGTGCCCCGGCAGACGAACTTGTGGACCAGCACATTCTTGGTCTGGCCGATGCGGAAGGCCCGATCGGTGGCCTGGTCCTCCACCGCGGGGTTCCACCAGCGGTCGAAGTGGATCACGTGGGAGGCCGCGGTGAGGTTCAGCCCGGAGCCGCCCGCCTTGAGGGAGAGGACGAAGAAGGGGGCCTCCTCCTCCTGGAAGCGCTGCACCAGGGCTCGCCGGGCCTTCACCGGTGTCTCGCCGTGCAGCACCAGGCCCGGGGCGCCGAAGATCCCCCCGAGGAACGCGGCCAGGGGCCCGGTGGTCTCCCGGAACTGGGTGAAGACGAGGGCCTTCTCCTGGCGGGCCGCGAGGGTCTCGGCCAGCTCCCGCAGGCGGCCCAGCTTGCCGCTGTCGGCCTCGGCCCAGCCCCCGTCGCCGAGCCACTGGGAGGGGTGGTTGCAGATCTGCTTCAGGCGCAGCAGGGGCCCGCCCCCCCTCCCGGGCCTTCGGCCCGACCTCCCCCGCAAAAAAATCGGGGGGGAGGAGAAGCCGCTGCCTAATTGATGCTAGTCAAAAATCGCTACAGCGCGGATCGCTCACTTGGATTCGGCAAGTCGCGCGTCGTTGAGACAACAGGACACGTTGGTCACGTGCGGTGGGGCGTCGTCGAGGCGTCTACTGAGCCGCTGTCGGCGGAGAGGGCTCTACGACCTTCAGCGGCACGAACGTTCCGTTGGGTTCAGGCTCCCGCTCCCACCAGTAGGCACCTCCACGCTGCAGAGCCTGAAGGTTGTCGGCACCCTCGATCTTCATCTCTCGGTGACGTCCGGCGAGACTCCCAGAACTACTGGTGGCCACCATCGCAAACACGAGCCGACCATCCATCGCCTTGTAGTCCGCGGAATGTGTCAACGGTTTTGAGACACCGACCGCGCACATTTAGGGAGCACCCGTCAGGGAGGGTCTCCCTGGTTCCGGTGGTCCCGTTGCACCGGCCGTCGCTGGCCTGC
Source organism: Myxococcota bacterium (assembly GCA_034005005.1). Taxonomy (GTDB): domain Bacteria; phylum Myxococcota_A; class JAVEVO01; order JAVEVO01; family JAVEVO01; genus JAVEVO01. The sequence goes on along the minus strand of JAVEVO010000288.1, from coordinate 13 downwards.
CGGCGGCAGCCCC
>JAVEVO010000104.1:0-23653 GCA_034005005.1 Myxococcota bacterium | reverse complement strand
CCTCGCCCTCCCCCTCGGCCCCCTCGCCCTCACCCTCCGCACCTTCACCCTCACCTTCGGAACCTTCGCCCTCCCCCTCGGCACCTTCGCCCTCACCCTCGGCACCTTCGCCCTCACCTTCTCCGCCGTCCGGCGTGCCCTGATCCGGCGCCCCGCCGTCCGGCGTACCCTGATCCGGCGCCCCGCCGTCCGGGAGGCCCTGATCCGGCGCCCCGCCGTCCGGAAGGCCCTGATCCGGCGCCCCACCATCCGGGAGGCCCTGATCCGGCGCCCCACCGTCCGGAAGGCCCTGATCCGGCGCCCCGCCGTCCGGGGTGCCCTGGTCCGGCGCCCCGCCGTCCGGGATGCCCTGATCCGGCGCCCCACCATCCGGGAGGCCCTGATCCGGCGCCCCGCCGTCCGGGGTGCCCTGGTCCGGCGCCCCACTGTCCAGCCCCCCATCACGGGGCCCCACATCCTCCGCGACCGGACAGGACGCGAGCGTGATCACCAGCCCCTCCAGATCGTCCGCCTCGATCAGGAGCGGATCGCGCACGCCGACCACGCGATCGCACCCGACATCAGGCTGACCGTCCAGATCGACGTCCACGAAACCCAGCAGGTGGACCTCGCCGAGACCGACCGGCACGGTGAGGGTGAACGGCCCCGGCGCCTCGAAGGAGATCTGCTGCAAGATCGACGCGTTGGCGACGTCTCCCGCGCCGAGCAGGTGCAGGCCGACGCCCCCGTCGCAGTCCGGGCAGTCGATGGCGCCCCGCAGCAGCACGAAGCGCCTGGGCAGCAGGGGCAGCGCCAGGTCGATCCCGACGAGGTCCGTGTCCCCGACGAGCAGGGGATTGCCCGCAGCCTCGGCCGTCGGAGCATCCGGATCCGCGGCGCCATCCCGATCCTCGTCCCGGTACGCGAACAGGTGCACCTCTCCCAGCCCGCTCGGCAGCTCCAGCACGAAGGGCCCGGGGACTTCCAGGCCGATGCGGGTCAACAGCGGCCCCGCGATCCCACCCTCCCCGTGCACCGTGACCACGACGCCACCCTGGCAATCCGCGCAGCTCACGCTGCCCGAGAGGCGCACGGTCGACGCGGCCAGCGCGGGCAGGGAGAGGTCGAGCCCGGCCAGATCCCAGTCACCGATGACGAGCGGGTTGCCCTCGTAGCTCACGATCTCCGTCCCCGGGTCGGGGAGGCCGTCCATCTCCGTGTCCCGGAACGCATACAGGCTGGCCGCGCCGAGGCCGGCCGCGACCTCGAGCAGGAAGGGGCCCGGAGCCTCGAGCCCGAGCTGCTCCAGCAAGCTGCCGCTCTCCCGCCCCCCCTCGCCGTACAGGAGCAGCCCGACGCCGCCCGGGCAATCCGGGCAGGCGACGCTCCCGCTCAGCCCCACCCCGCCATCGGGTGAGGGAGGCAGGCTGACGTCGAGGCCGGGCAGGTCGGCGCCCGCCACGGTCACCGGGTCGACAGAGCAACGGACCGGCTCCGTGCCAGCGTCGGGCGCACCGTCCTGGTCCGCGTCCCGGAAGCCCTCGACGTGGACGTCGCCGAGCCCGGCCGCCAGCTCCAGGGACCAGCCACCGGGTGCGGGCAGACCGATCCGGGCGAGGAGGCTCCCGTCCAGGGCCAGGAGGAGCTGCAGACCGACCCCGGTGCAGTCCGCGCAGCGGAGCTCACCGGAGAGGAGCACGGTGGTCCGCTGGAGCGCGGGCAGGTCGATGATCAGCCCGTCGAGATCCGCCTCGCCGATGGCCAGCGGGTTGCCCGGATAGGCCACGGCGCCGGTCCCGGGGTCGGGCAGGCCGTCCAGGTCCTGGTCCCGGAACGCGAAGAGGTGCGCCTCGCCGGTCCCGCCGGCCACCTCGAGGGACCACGGGCCCGGCTCGAGCAGCCCGAACTGGGACAGCACCAGGCCGCCCAGCTCGCCACCCTCACCGTACAGCCGCAGGCCGACGCCTCCCGCGCTGTCGGGGCAACGGACCTCGCCCCGCAGCGTCACCGCGGACGCCGGCAAGGGCAGGGCCAGGAGGAAGAGGAGCAGGAGGGCCGGCGCGCGGGAGAGGATCCCGGGGACTCCCGTGACGACGCCGCGCCCCACGCCGGACGGGCCAGCACCGGTGTCGCCGACCACACCGCCCCTCGCCCCCCGGAAGGGAGCCGACTGCTGGCCGGGACATCCTGGTAGCGAAGACATCTCTTGGTTGAATCCCACCTCGTGCCCCCGTCTGGATCCGCGACCCTGCCGCGTGGGCGACCTGCCCCCCGAGCCGAGCCGATACACCTGGCCTCACCCCCGTCCAAGGCCCTGATCTGGAAGACGGGGACCACCTTACCATCCTCCAGCGCGCGTCGCCAGCGCGCAGGTCGGGACGCGCCGGGGACGGAGCCGCTGGTTCACCCGTCGCGTGCCGCCCCTGGCGCGGCCCCCGGCGCGCGTGCGAAGCTGACCTCATGAAAGCCCCACGACGCCGTCCGGTCGCGCGAGCGGCCCTCACCCCCCTGGCCTCATGCTGCGTGGCCCTCCTCGTCGCCTGCGCGCCCGAGGAGCGCCGGGGTCCGGGGACGCTGGACGACGCGACGCCCGCCCCCCCTGATCGGGATGCCCGGCTTGCAGACGACCTCCCCGAGCCTCTCGATATGCGGCCGCGGCCGACGGATGCGGGAGATGGACCGTGGGATGGAACGACGCCCCTGCCCGACCTGGGCGCCGACCTCCCGGACCTGGCGCGGCCCCCGCACGATTTTATGTTGGACGCAGCCGGCGGGGGAGGCGACGTGGGCGAGGTGGACGGCGGTGAGGTGGACGGCGGCGGGCGGGACGGCGGTGGGCGGGACGGCAGTGAGGTGGACGGCGGCCCGGAGGTCGCACACCGCCTGGTCGTGGTGACCTTGAACACCCACTCCTTCCAGGAGGGGGCGAGCTCCCTGGCCAAGCTGGAGCAGATCGGCGTCGGGCTGGCGCAGGTCGGGGCAGACGTCGTCGGCCTGAACGAGGTGATGGCCGGGACCTTCTGGGCCTACGACTTCGGCGGCGCGCAGCACGACGGCGCCGCCCTGATCCAGGCCGCGCTGGAGCGCACGAGCGGCGTCCCCTGGCACCTCGCCCGCCAGGGCTTTGCCCACTGGGCCGACGGCGAGGAGATGAGCAACGTCCTGCTCTCCCGCTTCCCGCTGCTCGAGACGGACGACGCCTGGCTGACCACCACCGACTTCTGGCCTGCGCCCGGGGAGCAGCGAAACGTGTTGTACGGGCGGATCGCGCTGCCCGGACGCGGGCTGGTCAACGTCTTCGTCACCCACACCGCGGGCTACGACTCCGTGGACGTGCCCGCGCAGATCCGCGAGGTGCGCCTGTTCATGGCCGCCAAGTTCCGGCGGGACGAGCTGCTCGACCTGCTCCTCGGTGACCTCAACGCGCCCGCGGGCGGACCGCTGTACCAGGCCTGGCTCGAGAGCCCCCCCTTCCGCCTGTTCGATGGGTTCGCGCTGGCCGCGCCGGAGTCCTTCGATCAGCCGACGCTGGTGCACGGGACGGACCGCATCGACTACGTCCTCGCGGGCGAGGGGCTGCCCTACGGCCACGATCCGGCCCGCATCCGCTCCCGCCGGATCTTCGACGGCACCGCGGTCGACGGCGTGGTGCTGCCCGTGGTCTCGGACCACTACGGCGTGATGACGACCTACCTCCTCGACCCGTGAGCAGCGCACCCGGCGATGCGAGCCAGCGCAACTCGAGCTCCCGGCGTGGGGAGAGGCTCTCTCCAACGGATGGCCGGTCCTGCCCTCACGCCGGAGCGGCCACGCCAGCCTCGACCGACCCCGCGGGGATGCTCGTCGCGGCCTCCTTGCGCTCGTCCGCGGTGATCCGCCCGTCCACCAGGCGCACCACGCGATCGGCCTGCTCGAGCACCATGGGGTCGTGGGTCGAGAAGACGAAGGTCACCCCCCGCTCCCGGTTGAGCTCGCGCATCAGGGCCACCAGCTCCCGGCCCGTGGTCTGGTCGAGGTTGGCCGTGGGCTCGTCCGCGAGCACGAGCGCGGGCGCGGTGGCGATGGCGCGGGCCACCGCCACACGCTGCTGCTGGCCACCGCTCATCTCGAGCGGACGGGTGTGCACGAGCTCCGCGAGGCCCAGCCGGCCGAACAGCTCGGTGATGCGGCGGCGACGCTCCCGCGTCCCGACCCCCTGGAGCTCCATGACGTACTCGGCGTTCTCCGCGGCCGTGAGCACGGGCACCAAGTTGTAGGCCTGGAACACGAAGCCGAGCCGGTCACGCCGCAGGTCGGAGAGCTCTCGCGCCGACAACGTGCCGAGGTCCCGGCCCTCGATGAGGATGGTCCCGCTGCTGGCCGTGTCGAGCGCGCCGAGGAGGTTGAGCAGGGTGGTCTTGCCGGAGCCGCTCGGCCCCGCGATGGCCATGAACTCCCCCGACTCGACCACGAGGTCCACCCCCCGCAGGGCGCGGGTGACCACCTTGCCCTTGTCCAGGTAATCCTTGGTGACACCGCGGACCTCGATGACGGGCATGGGACAGCTCCTCTCAGTTGGCTCGCAACGCCACGGCCGGCGGCAGCCGGGCCACTTTCCAGGCCGGGAACAGGGCGGTGACCAGCGCCATGACGTACACCAGCGCTGCGGCCTGCAAGGCCTGCGGGACCGAGAAGTGGGTCTTGCGCGCCGAGCTGACCACCGAGCCCAGGTACTCCAGGTGGCCATCCGCACCACCGATATTCATCAACGCGTGTTCCGAGCCGTACCAGTTGAGCAGCAACCCCGCGGCGAGCCCCAGGACACCGCTCAGGGTAGCGATCCAGAACGATTCGGCGAACACCTGCGCCACCATGCGCCCCGGGCGCGTGCCGAGGGCCCGCAGCACACCGAACTCCCGCGTCCGCTCCAGGACCGACATGAGCAAGGTGTTGAGGATGCCCAGCCCGACCAGCCCGTAGATGAAGAAGGCCGCGATCCAGACCACGAGGTCCATGAGATCCTCCATCTCCCGCAGCATCGGCATCAGCTCGCCGTAAGTGAGGACCTCGTACTCCGGCCCGAGCTGGGCCGCGAGCCGCCGCTGCACCTCGTCGGCGTCCGCGGCGCGCGGGAGCTGGACCACGAGCTGGTGGGCCACCTCCCCCACGCCCAGCAAGCTGCGGGCTGCGGCCGCGCTGACGTAGGCCTTGCGCTCGGAGGTGGCGGTCGACAGGGAGCGGAAGATCCCCCCGACCCGCCAGAGCTCCGCGCCGATCTCGCCGTCGGCCCGCTGGGCCAGCACCCGGACCTTGGAGCCGAGCCCGAGCTTCAGCCGCGCCGCCAGCTTCTCGCCCACGAGGATGCGGCGGTCGTCACCAGGACCAGGCAGCTCACCCTGGGCCAGGGTCCGGAGGTGGCTGGCGACCAGGCGCTCCTGGTCCCAGTCGACCCCCGCGACCTCGACGGACTGACTGCCGTGGGCGCTGGAGACCAGGGCCCGGGCCAGGACCCGGGCGCTCACCTCGGCGTCGGCGGGCAGGCCGAGGGCCGGCGCGCGGATCCGGACGGCGGCCATGCTCTGGGTAGCGAGGTGCTTGCCGCGCCAGCCCGCGGCGGTGACCTCCACATGGCCCAGGCCGACGTCGTCGAGCCCCTCCCGCGCCTCGGCAGTGATCCCCGTCATGAGGCCGGTGTACAGGATGATCAGCATCAGGCCGACGCCGACCGCGGTCATGCCGAGGATCGTGCGCCGGCGGTTGCGCCAGATGCTGCGCCAGGCGATCTTCAGGACCGGGATCATCACACGTACCTCGTCGCCTCGACCGGCTTCAGCCGGGAGGCGCGCACCGCGGGCAGGACCCCGCCGGCGATCATGGTGAGTACGGTGACGACGGCCGCTCCTCGTACCGCCTCCGGGAGCACGGCCAGCTCGATCGCCCCGGACAGGCGTGCGCCGAGCACGTCGGCGTCACCGACGACGCTCGACAGGTCCACCGTGCCGATGCCGTACAGCACCACGGCGGCCAGGCCGGTGCCGATGAAAAACCCCAACGCCCCCTGCAGCAGGGCCTCCAGCAGCACCATGCCGAGGATGCGCCTGCGCCGCGTGCCCAACGACGCCAGCATCCCGAACTCACGGGTGCGCTCGAAGGTGGACATGGTCATGGTGTTCAGCACCCCCAAGGCCACGATGAGGAACACGATGAAGTCGAGGACTCGTGAGTTCTGGCGCTTGGCGTTGGTGGCCGACTCGAGCTCCGGGAGGATCTCCGTCCAGCCCAGCACCTCGAGGTCGTCCAGGCCAGCGGCTTCACGCAAGGAGGCCAGGGGCCGAGCGAGCGCTTCCGCCTCGACCGGCAGCCGCACGACGATCAGGTGCACCGCATCCCCCAGCACGAAGAAGGACTGCGACGCCTCTAGGTGCAAAAATACAGTAGTGGCGTTGGCCTCGTGGGAGCCGGCATCGGCCGTGCCGACCACGGTGTACCGGTCGTTCGCGAGGGAGCCGTCCGTGGCCTGCCCCACGAGCACCAGCTCGTCTCCCGGCCCGACCCCGAGCTCGGTCGCGAGCCCCGTGCCGATCACCACCTCATTCCCGGCTGCCGAGCCCAGACTCCGGCCAGCCTGGATCTGCAACAACCCCGCAGCCCCCGGGTTGTCCGGCTGAATGCCCAGGATGGTCACCGGGCTCGCGGCCTCGCCGGCGCCGGCGAGCCCCCCGCCGAGCACCCGCTGCTCGGTCGTGGCTCCCGGGACGGCCGCCCGGAGCCGTGCAGCCACGGCCGCGGGTTGCTTCACGACCTGGCTCGTCTCGGGCGAGTCGTGGTAGCCGCGCGCGCTGACCTGCGCATGCCCGACGAGCCCGGCGGTGATGTTGCGGAACATGGCCGCGTTGGCCGCCTCGCGGAAGCTGTGCATGGTGACGATGGCCATGACGCCGAAGGACAGGGCGAGCAGGGTGATGACCGTCCGGCGCCGGTTGCGCCAGATGTTCCGCCAGGCGAACCGGAGCAGCATGGCCATTCACTTCCCCTGCGGCAGCCGGTGCAGGCTGAGGGTGCGGGACCAGGTGGGGGTCGGGATGACCATGCTCATCTGGAGGAAGGAGGAGCTGCCCTCGAGGGTGTACTCGAGGCGCCGCAGCAGGCTGGCCGGGTCGGGCGCATCCTGGGCGGTCGGACAGACGGGCAGGGCGGGCCACGGAGCGGCCCCAGCGTTCCCCCAGCGAGCGAGGGGCACGAGCGGGAAGGCGCGGACTGTGCGAGGGCTCATGGATGAACCTCCCGAGCGGCTGGCCGAACCAAGGTGATCACTGGCGCGGCCGACGGCCCCACCACTCCCTGGCTGCTCCTCCCCCAGCGCCGCAGCGGGCGGCGACGTGGATCGGCCTGCCGTCCCGCCTCCACTCTAGGAGAGTTGCGGGCAGGCGACAAGCAGGGGACCAGGGACGCCGGGCGCGCCGGACGACCTCCCGGGCCGGGCTCTCGCCGGTCACGGCGTCCTGTGGCGAGCCACGCCTGGCGAGGATCCGCGCGCTGCCACGGCCCCGAGACCTCCCGGCCCCTCGCCGCGACGGTTCCCCGAGATGGCCCGGAACTTGCCAGGAATCCCCCCCAGACGGACCGCCGGTGAGCCGCCGATCACCGCACGGCCCTTGGAAAACGTGGGGGTCGGCGGTCATCGCCCCTCGGCCCCCACCGACCTGGCGTGAGGAGTCGTCCATGGCCCGTGAACTGGCGTCCACACCTTCCCTCCTGCGGTTCCTGGTCCTGCCCCTGCTCGGGCTCGTCATCACGGGCTGCGGCTGTGACGACGACGAGATCGACTCCTACGACGCCTGCGAGCGGCTGACGAGCGGCTTCACCGCGGCCCTCACCCAGTGCCAGCTCAGCGAGGGCCCCGCCTCCCTGCTCTGCACGGCGAGCTGCGGCGACGGCTGCATCGAGAATCGCGACGTGGAGACCTGCGCCGCGGCCATGTTCTCCCTCGGCTGCGGCGAGCTCACGCTCCAGGCCGTCGAGCAGATCGACGTGTGTGCGGACGTGCTGCGGGAGATCGCCCAGGACGACTGCTCCAGCCACGACGATGACGATGACGATGACGATGACGACTGAGCCCTGACCGACTCGATCGCAGAATCCTCCAGGCTGGCGAGGCCCGCGCCGCACTGCGGCGGTGGGTACTCGGCGAGTGAGGCCGGGGGCCGCTCGCCGGGTCGCGCGGCGCCTCCTGCCGCTTCGCTCAGACGGCCGCCAGGCCGGCCCGAGCCCGTGCGGCCTGCTCCCCGCGCGGGCTGGTGCCGTCGAGCGCGCCCCCGCGCAGCAGGTAGGCGAGGGCGTGGCTGAGCCAGTCTCGATCCGCGGCCGCGTCGCCCGTCCGGGGCCGCGCATGGTCGCTCACCAGCAGCAGGCCGACCAGCAGCCCGCAGGCCGTGGCCAGATCCTCGAAGACCCCGAACTCGCCGTGGAGCAGGAAGCGCCGCAGCAGCTCCCGGTGCTGCTCGTCCGCGTCACGGTCCCGCTGCCGCGCGGCCGCGAGGAGCCTCCCGGGCTGCTGCCGACCGAGCACGGCCGAGGCCAGCAACCGCTCGAGGTAAGGGGTCGCGGGATCCACGATGTGCTGGCCGCGGACCTGGAAGACGAGCTGCTCGCAGCCGAGGGCCTGGCGCACCCGCTCCTCGGCGCAGGCGGCCAGCTCGGGGATCGCCGGCAACAGCCCGTCCCCCGGCGGGTCCCCGGTCGCCTCCCCCGCTCCCACCAGCCGGGCGAGTGCGCGCAGGGCCGCGTAGGGATGGGCCGCTCCCTCGACCGCGTCCAGCAGCCGGGCCCGCAAGCTCCCCCACTCGCTCCCCGGCAGGCTCCGCCCCGGGGCCAGGCGCAGCTCGGCGGGCCAGAAGACGCGCGGCCCCTGGCGCATCGCCGGCAGCAGCCGGGCCAGCTCCTCGTCCGGCAGCGGCCCGGGGCGCCGGCAGGCCGCGTGGCGCAGGCAGAGCGGGCGCAGGGAGACCAGGGGCCCGGCCGGGCTGAGCAGCAGCAGGTGGGGGAAGATCTGGCAATCCAGCGGCTTGGCCGCGAACCCCTGCACCCGGTGGACCAGGCAGGTGCCTGCGGGCTCCCGGAACACGCACCAGTAGCCCTGCTTGGCGACGAAGCGCTCGCGCTCCCCCGCGGGACCGCGCTCCTCCAGCACCAGGGGGCCCTCGGTGAGCCAGGGAGCCGCCGCGCGCAAGGCGGGCTCGTCGAGGCCCGCGCAGAACGCGTCGTCCGCGAACACGGGCCAGCCCCCGCAGCATTCGCCACAGGCCTCGCAGGCGAAGCGGGTCTCGGGATGGACGGTCAGGGGCATCCTCTCCTCCGCGCTCGGCCGCCGACAGCTCGGGAGTCGGCCGCCCGTCGGAGAGAGCTTCGCGCCGCGGCCCGCGGCCGTCGAGCCCGGCGTTGCGGACACCTGGCGAGCGCGCGCTTGCGCCCGCCCCGGGCTTCTCGTAAGCTCCAGCGCGCCATGATGCACTGCGTCAACGCCGGAGATGACGGATGGAAGCCTTCTTCCGGGACAAGCGGATCCTGATCACGGGCGCGTCCTCGGGCATCGGCCAGGACCTCGCCACCTTGCTCGCCTCCTGGGGAGCCCGGCTGGCCCTGGTGGCGCGCCGCCGCGAGGCGCTGGAGGACCTGGCCCGGCAGCTCGCGGCGACGGGCGAGGCGCCCCTCGTCTTCGCGGCCGACGTTGCCGACGAGCAGGCGATGCTGGCGGTGCGGGACGCGACCCTGGCGGCCTGGCCCCACGTCGACATCGTCATCGGCAACGCGGGGGTGGGCGGGCTGAACCCGGCCGACGACTTCTCCCTGGCGGTCCACCGCCGGGTGGTGGAGACCAACTGCCTCGGGCTGGCCAACACCCTCGTGCCGTTCATCCCCTCGATGATCGCCCGCGGCCGGGGGCACCTCGTCGGCGTGTCGAGCCTGGCCGCGTTCCGCGGGCTGCCCAATGCGGCGTCCTACAGCTCGACCAAGGCCCAGCAGCGCATCTTCCTCGAGAGCCTGCGGGTGGACCTGCGCCGGCACGGGATCGCGGTGACCGCGATCCACCCGGGCTTCGTGCAGACCCCCATGACCGCGCACGACGAATTCCGCATGCCGTTCATGGTCCCGGTCCGCACCTCCTCCCGGTGCATCGCCCGGGCCATCGCCCGGCGTCGGGCCGTCCTCCTGTACCCGTGGCCCATGCGCCTGCTGACCCTGCTCAACCGCTTGCTGCCCCCATGCGTCTACGACCGGCTGGTGCCGCGCCTCGCCGGGCAGAAGGCCAAGGTGACCGCACGCATCTTCTGAGGAGCCCGCACGGCCTGCGGGGGGTGACGAGGAGCTCTGCCGGAGAGGGGGGAAGGGAGGAGCAACGGATGGACGTGGTCGTGGCCGGTCTCTTCCGGTTCGTGCTGTACACCTTCTTCGGGCTCACCCTCGAGACCCTCTTCGCGGTCACCGGGATCGAGCGGGCCCTCGGCTGCCCCGTGCCGCGTCGGGTACCAAAGCGCTATTACGAGGGCTTTGTCAGCCTCTACATGGTCCCTTTGCACGGGCTGGGCCTGCTGTTCGCCTTCGAGCCGGCCCAGGTCGCGATCAGCAACTGGTCACTCTCCCTCCGCTTCACGATCTACGCGGTCAGCCTGACCCTCTTCGAGGTGGCCTGGGGCTTCTTCCTCGACAAGACCCTCGGCTTCTACCCCTGGGACTACTACGCCTCCTCCCGCTTTCGCATCTTCAAGCGGGGCTACAGCCTCTGGACCCTGGTCCCTCTCTGGGGCGTCGCGGGGCTGATCCTCGAGGTCTACTCCGACCTGCTGCTGCACCTCTCGCCCCACGCGGTCACGTTCTTCCTCGGCGGCTGAGCCGGGCCGCAGGCGAGGGTGCCGGTCGGGGGAGCGGGCCGCGGCGCGCCACTCCCACGGAGGGACGGGCTGCGGATCGCCCCACAGGCCGCGGCGCGCCTCCCGGGCGGCACCTTCGAGCGCGGCCAGGCTCGGGCTCGTCGAGTAGCGCCGGTACTGCCAGGCGAGCCCCACCTGGACCAGCTCCCGGTTCAGCGAGCGCCCGTCCTCGAGGAAGACCTCGGCCACGGTCCGGCCGTAGCGGTCCCGGCTCTGCTCCGCGACCCGGACGCGCTTCCCGAAGGCCAGGTCGGCCGCATGCTGCTTGGCGCGCTGGCCGAACGGCTGCCCACGCTCCGGGCAGTCGATCTCGGCGAGCCGGATCTTCACCGGCGTCCGATCCCGCAGCACCGTGAGCGTGTCCCCGTCCGCGACCCCGACCACCTCGCCCGTCCATCCCGCGGGGGGCGGGCCCGGACGCGTGCAGCCGACCAGCAGCAAGCCGACGAGGGCCGCGGCGCGTGCCCGAGGTGCGAGGCGGTTCACGGTCCCTCCGGAGAAGGTCCACGCGCACGGCTCACGCCGGGGGCGGGACTCGCTGGTCGATTCATGGGGGTCAGCGGCGGAGAGCTGCCGGGATCAGCGCACGTTCAGGGTCAGCTTCCAGAAGTTGAGGGTGCCGGTGTCCCGGCGGGACACGTCCCGCACCTCGAGCCGCCACTCGCCGCCGGCGGCCAACCCATTGAAATCGTTGACCTGGAAGGTCCGGACGAGGTTCTGCTCGGTGGCCCGGTAGTCGCTCTCCAGCAGGGTGCTGGTCGCGCCGGAGGGGTGATGCAGGACCACCGTCAGGTCGCCCCGGTAGGTGTGGGTGATGTCGACCTCGACCTCGACGGAGGTGAGGACCTTGGCCGAGTCGACCGCGACCGGGGAGACCAGGCCCTGGGGATCGTCGTCGGGGATCGGCTGGGCCACGTCGACCCGGAAGCTGAGGGCCTCGGCCTGCTGGCAGCTCGCGTGCGCGGCGCACGCGGGATCGAGGCAGTCGACGAGGCCGTTGCCGCTGTTGTCGACGCCATCGTCGCAGACTTCGGCGGGCGCGTCGCTGTCCGTGAGGGTGGCCTCGAGGCTCCAGGACTCGAGGGTGCCCGTGTCCTCGGGCGCGTTGTCCGCGACGGTCAGCACCCAGTCACCGGCCAGGGAGCGGCCCGCGAGGGCGGGGAGCTCGAAGGTCGTGCGCAGGTCGTCCGCGCCGTTGCCCTGGCGATCGTGCAGGACCACCGGCTCGCCGCTGGGGGGAGTCAGGGTGACTCGCAGGTCTCCCTGGTAGGTGTGGGCGATGGCCACGGTCACCCGCAGCGTCTCGATGCCGCCGGCGGTCGCGACCGCGATGGTCGAGCTCACGCCGGCCGGGGTGTTGTCGGGGATGGGCAGCGCCTCGCCCTGGCTGCGGAAGACGAGCCCGGCCGGCCGGCACGCGGGATCGGCCGCGCAGCCGGCGTCGTCGCAGTCGATCCGGCCGTCGTAGTTGTTGTCGAGGCCGTCGTCGCAGACCTCCCGGTCGAGGACGATCTGGGGGGTCGAGGAGCCGTAGATGCTGCCGTGCTCGGTGACGTAGCGCATGGAGATCCAGCCGTAGCCGGGCCCGAACGCGTTGCGGATCCCGAAGCCGCTCGTCCCCCAGCTATTCTTGAAGAGGAAGAAGCCCTTCTCGACCACGGGGTTGCCGTCCTTGTCGAGGACCTGCTTGCCGTCCTTGTCGAGGATCGGCACTTCCAGGTCGTCGTCCCAGCCGACCAGCAGGATGGAGTGGCCCGCCGGCTTCTTCTCGCTGCTCTCCTGATCCTCGGCGTTGGGATAGAGGACGTAGCCCTCGCTGAAGTACACGCTGTTCACGGGCAAGGGCGAGAGGCGGTGGTTCCACGACTGGTAGAAGAAGGTCCCGCCCATGATCACGCCGACCTTGTTCTCGTGCATGAAGGCCTTGATGCTGCGCTCCTTGGGGCTCACCCACCGCCCCGCGGGCAGCTTCCAGCGCCGCTGTTGCAGTGCCGTCTCGGGCGGGTCGCCGTTGGTGTGGCAGACCACCGGACGCTTGTCCTCGTCGCCCGTGCAGCGCTCGTCGTGGGAGGTGTTCCAGGGGCTGGTCTGGTAGGGCCAGGCCTGCTCCATGGGGATGCCGAAGCGGTTGATGGCCTCGAGGTTGGCGCCGGCGTTGGAGCCGCCGGTGTTCTGGAACTTACGGACCTCGTTCTTCACCGACCACTGCAAGAACTGCTCCGAGAAGTCGGGGTCCTTGATCGTGCCCTCCTTGACGTAGAGGTGCTCCATCAGGGCGACGGTGGAGAAGATCGAGCAGACCCCCCGGCTGGCCTGGTTGCGGACCGGGCTCTGGGTGGCGACGAGGTCGAACTTGGCCGGGTAGACCGTGTCGGACTTGCCCTCGGTGGGCAGGCTGTCGGGATCGGGCACCCCGTCGAGGAGCTCCGCCAGGCCCGTCAGCGGCGCCTCGGTGTCCGCGGGGTCGGCCAGGGGGCCGTCCTCGCTGCCGTCCTCACCCTGGCAGCCGACCAGGGCGAGGGGCAAGCAGGCGGTCAGGGCCGCGGCGAAGGCCAGGCGCAAGGTCCAGCGTCCAAGTCTCCTCATCGTGATCTCCTCCCGGAAGGCGTGCTCTCCAGTTCGCTCCCCATACATAGTGGGCCGCGCGCCGAGTTTCAAGGAAAGGCGGTCGCGCCCGCTGCCGATCCCGGTGCGCGAGAGGTCGGGCCCCTGGACCCCTCTCCCGGCCGGGTCGAGTCGTCGTGCCCGATCCGCGGGCTCGTTGACCACTCCCCTCCCCCTCGGTAGAGTCTAGGGAGCTTCTGCGGCGTGGCTGTGCACACCGGTACCTACCGGCTCGAGGTCTGTCGATGCGCTCGCCCTCCCGTCTGCTCCCCCTGCTGTCGATCTTGGCCCTGGCGCTGCCCGGCCGCCCCGTCGAGGCCGGCCGGATCACCCGGATGGAATGCCGGGAGGGCAGCGGCAACCGTCACTGGTGCGAGGAGGACGGGGGGATCGGGGTCTGCTCCAGCGGCATCGCGCGTGCCGACCTGTGGGTCGACGAGACCGGCTACTACCGGCTGTCCAGCGTGCTGGCCACCAACGACTCCGGGGATCACCAGCTCAACGAGGCCTTCACGGTGGTGATCACCAACAGCCGCAAGCCGCAGGGCTATCCCCTCGACCCCAACTGCGGCGACTACAAGGTCGTCGCGGACGGCTGGCAGGACGTGCGCGGGGACTTCGGGGTGTTCTACCTCATGGCCGGGGAGGCCAACCACCTGCAGCTCGCCCACTACTGCCTTTTGTACCACCAAGGCCTGTGCCGTCAGTACTTTCGGGATGGCGGTGAGGGCGGCTGCGGCTGCGACTGCAACTGCGAGAGCACCGGCTTCACCTTCGCCGCGGTCAGCAGCACCCCCGACCGTCCGACCTATGGCCCCACGGATCCGGAATGGTGCGACGAGGTCGACAACGACGGCGACGGGCTCGTGGACGAGGACGTGGACGGGGACGGCAGCGACGCCTGCGAAGACTGCGCGCCCGACGACCCGGCCCGCCATCCCGGCGCGACCGAAGGCTGCAACGGCATCGACGACGACTGCGACGGCGAGACGGACGAGGGGGTCACCAACGCCTGCGGCGGCTGCGTGGTCTTGCCCGCCGCGCCCGGCGACCCCTGCGGCACCTGCGGGGGGTGGGTCTGCGACGGGCTCGACGCCCTGCGCTGCGAGGAGACGGGGCCCAACGTCTGCGGAGGGTGCGGGGGCCTCCCCGGGCAGCCCGGCGACCCCTGCGGGAGTTGCGGGAGCCTGGCCTGTGGCGCCGGGCAGACCCTGGAGTGCGTCGACCCCGGGCTCAACCGCTGCGGCGCCTGCGGCGAGGTGCCCGCCGAGGTCTGCGACGGCGTCGACAACGACTGCGACGGAGCCACCGACGAGATCCTCAGCCAGGAGCGCTGCAACTGCCAGGACGACGACTGCGACGGGGAGACCGACGAGGGCTCGATCTGCGGGAACGGGCAGGTCTGCCACGACTGTCAGTGCCTGACGCCCTGCACCTTCGGGGAGTGTGTGGGGAGCGAGCCGGTGTGCGTCGACGGCTTCTGCCGGGGCGAGCTGTGCCCCGATCGGCCCTGCCCCGCAGGCACGGTCTGCCGGGACGGGCAACGCTGCGAGTCGTCTTGCCTGGCGGGTGGTTGCCCTGCGGGCACGATCTGCCGGGAGGGCGCCTGCGTGGCCGACGACTGCACGACCTGGGGCTGCCCCGCCGGGCACCGCTGCCTGGGCGGAGAGTGCCGGCTCGACCGGTGCGCGGGGGTCTCCTGCGCGGCCGACCAGTTCTGCCGGGATGGGAGGTGCGTGGCGAGCTGTGCGGGGGTCGCGTGCCCCGACGGGCAGACCTGCCGGGACGGCCGCTGCGTGGTGGACCCCTGCGCGGAGGCCCGCTGCGGCGCCGGCCGGGTCTGCGTCGCGGGCGAGTGCCAGGACGACCCCTGCGCGACCAGGGTCTGCAACCCGGGCCAGGTCTGCCGGCAGGGCGAGTGTGTCGCGGATCCCTGCGGGGCCATCACCTGCCCGGCCGGGCAGGCGTGCATCGACGACGGCCAGTGCGTTCTCGAGTCGGAGCGCCCCTCCCCGCCAGCCGACGGCGGGCTCCCGGCGGATGGGGGCGCCGACGGCCCGGCCGCCGGCGATGAGCTGGGCGGCGCGGGTTGCCAGGGCTGCCGCACGCTCGACGCGGGGCCCGCTGGCCGCTCCTCGCTGGGGGCGGGCCTGGTGGTGCTGCTGCTCTTCCTCCTCCTCCTGCGCCAGCGAGGCGGGGAGGACCCCTCCGGCAGCTCCTCACGACCGCGATGACTCGCCGGGGGCGGCGGCTTTTGCCCTTGCTGGTCTGCTTGCCAGCGGTCGGCGGCTGCATCGAGGTGTTCGAGGGGCAGCGAGGGGCGGACCTGGACGCGGCCGGTCCCTGCCCCGCGGCCGGTTGCCCGGACGCGGGCGCCGGCGAGCGCCAAGACGGAGGGCTCCGCCAGGACGCCTGCCCCGACGCCGGCTGCCTCGCCGCCGCCGGCGAGGCCTGCCGCTGGGACCTCGACTGCCGCGCCCCCCTGGTGTGCGAGGACCGGATCTGCAGACACCGGGCTCCTCCGGCCGACGGCGGACGGCCCAGGGACGGCGGGGAGCCCCCTGACGGCGGCGGCGGCGATCATGACGAAGGGACCATCGAACCGGCCGATTCCGGGACTTCGGAAGCAGAGTTGAGGCCCACCCCGGACAGCGGAGGCCCCGCCGGGTGCATCGATCCCCGGGAAGGCTGCCCCCTCGTCTGCGGGACGCCGGCCTGCACCCACACCTGCGGCGACCTCGACGGCGACCAGCTCGTCACCCACTGCGACGCGGCCCTCCTGCCGCTCCTCCCCCGGCTCGACCTGTGCCAGCAGATCTATGGCGACGTCGACCTGAGCGGTGGCGTCGACGGGGAGGACGCACGGCTCATCCGGGACTACGCCACGAGCGGCAACCCGGCCCTGCTCCGCTGCGGGGAGCTCCCGCCCTGAGCCCGCCACTGCCGGATCCGGCACACCCGGCGCGGCAGCCGGGCACGACGGCCGGGCACGGCGGCCGGCCACGGCGGCCGGGCACGCACCGTTCCTGCTGGCCTCGGGGAGCGAGCGCGGCTATGACCTCGTCCCCATGAACGAAGCCGCACACCTCCAGCAGCAGATCTTCCGCATCGAGAGCCTCTGCCCCCAGCGCGCCCCCTCCAGCGAAGGCGAGCGCCGGGCGCAAGAGGTCGTCGCGGCGGAGTTCGCCGCGCTCGGACTGCCCACGACCTGGCAGCCCTTCACCTTCAACGACAGCCTCCACGCCAACCTGGCGCTGCACTTCGGCCTCGGCACCCTCGGGACCCTGGTCGGGGGGGTCTCGCCCGCGGCCGGCCTGCTGCTCCACGGCGCGTGCGCGACCTCCTACCAGCTCGAGGTGACCCGGCGGCACTTCCTGCTCCGCCGCCTGCTCCCGCCGCGCCGCTCCCAGAACCTCCTGGTGACCCTGCCGGCCAAGGAGAGCGAGCCGCGCCTGCGGATCGTCTTCCTCGCCCACGCGGACGCCGCGATCACCGGCTTCATCTTCGACCCCCGGGTGACGCGGCTGCTCCACCGTGACCTGCCCGGCCCCCTCGCCCGCCTCCGCCGCCCCCTCGAGCTGGCCGTGCGCACGCAGCAGGCCCTGGCGGTCTGCGACCTGCTGCGCCTGCTCGGCGGCCCGCTGGCCTGGCCGCTGCGCCCCCTGGAGTGGGCCCTGACCCTGCCCTCCCTGCTGGTCTTCCTCGGGTCGCTGCAGGCGCTGCTGGCCGACGAGCTCGTCCCCGGCGCCAACGACGACCTCTCGGGGCTGGTGGCCTTGCCCGTGCTCGCGCGGCGCCTCGCCGCGGACCAGCCGCCGGACGTCGAGCTGGTCTTCGTGGCCACGGGCTGCGAGGAGCCGGGTTTCGGCGGCGCGGACGCGCTGGTCCGGGAGACCAGCGGGCGCTGGGACCGGACGAACACGGTGGTGATCGCGCTGGACAGCATCGGCGGCGGCGATCTGCGCTGGCTCGACGTGGAGGGCGACCTGCCGCTGCCGCTGCCCGCCTGGCTGCGGCTCACCTTGCAGGCCACCGCGGCCGCGGACGAGCGCTTCGCCGGCACCCAGGGCTTCGCGGTGCCGTGCGGTGGCACCGACATGGTCCCCTTCCGCTGCGCGGGCTACGCCGGCGTCGGCCTCATCGGCCTCGACCCCACCCTCGGCACCCCGACCCACTACCATCTCCCCACGGACACCAGCGACAACCTCGACTACGAAAAGCTGCTCCTCGCAGTGGACTTCGCCGAGCAGCTCGCCCGCCGCCTCTACCGGGGCATCCCGGCGCTGGCCTGAGGGCACGAAGGCAGGCCCATGGACGAAGGACGGGAGCCGACCCGGCGAGACCTGGAGCGACGGATCGCGGAGCAGGAGCGCGTCGTGGCGGCCCACCCGGGCGACGCGGCCGCGCACAACGCGCTCGGGGCGGTCCTCGGGATGCACGCGGCCCGGCTCGGACAGGCGCAGCGCCACGAGGAGGCACGCGGCGCGTTCGCCCGGGCGCTCGAGGCGTTCGCCCGGGCGATCAGCCTGGCCCCCACGGCCGCGGACGGCTGGGCGAACCAGGGGGCGGCGCTGGCCAACCGGGCGGCCCTGCAGCTCGCGCTCGCCCGGCAGGACCCGCCGCCGACGGTCGGCGCGACCCATCCACCGGCGGAGGTCCTGCTCTCCCAGGCCGCGAGCGACCTGGAGGGGGCCGTCCGGTCCTTCCGGCAGGCCTGCCAGTTGTCTCCGGAAGACCCGACCGGGTGGCTGGCCCTGGGACGGGGCCTCGCGGGGAGCGGCGAGCTGAAGGCCTGGCGCGGGGACCCCGGCGGCGCGCTGCTCCTCCTCGACGAGGCGTGCGGCGCGTGCGCGCGGGCTGCGTCCTTGCAGCCGGACGGTCCGGACGCGGCCCTGGCCCAGGCCACCGTGGAGCTGCTCCGCAGCCGCACGCTGGGTGCCCTGGCGCGCCCCGCCGAGGCCCGGCAGGCCCTGCGCCGGACCATCGCCGGGCTGCAACCCTTCGTCGGCCAGCCCGACGCCGGCGAGCTCTGCCGCCACAACCTCGCGGTGGCCTGGGAAGACCTCGCGACCCTGCTCGGGAGCACCCCTCCGACCGCGACCGGGGAGGGCTCGCACCCCGCAGTCGAACAGACCGAGGCCTGGTTCCAGGCCCTGCGCCTGGCCCCGGACGGCCCGCGCCTGGAGCAAGCCCGGGCGGCCTACGACCGCTTGCGCCCGGAGCTCGAGCGGCTCGGCGATCCGGGCGGCGCGGGCACGGCGCTGTGCGAGCTGCTCGGGGCGCTCGACCCGGCCTGCAACGACTGGGCGACCTACAACCTGGCGGTCCACTACTGGCAGCAAGGCCACGCCCCGCAAGCGCTGCTCGTCGCGCAGCACCTGCTGGAGGCCCCGGAGCGCCGCGGGCCCGCGCTCGCGCTGCTCGCGGCCCTGCTGGTCGAGCTGGGGCAGGCCTCGGCGGCCGTGGACCTGGTCGGCGATGTCCTCGAGGATCACGCCGGCCGGTTCGCGGTGGCGGACGGGGCGCGCGCCGTGCTGATCGGTGCGGCCGCGGCTGCCCGGCTGACCGATCCCGAGCGGCAGCGGAGCATGCTCGACCACTCCCTGCGCCTGCTCGACCGGCTCCCCCCCGCCGCCGCGGCCGAGAGCCTGCTCTGCGATCTGATCGATACGGCCGCGGCCCTGCTCGCCCGGCTCACCCTGTCTGGAAGGGGCGCCACTCCGGCTGCGGCGGGTCTGCCGGAGGCTGGGGCGTGGCTGGACCGCACGCAGCGGATCGTCCAGACGCGCCTGGGCATCTGGCGAGCCGCGGGCCTGCTGACCGACCCGGCCGACGACCCCGCGGCGGAGCTCGGGGAGCTCGACCCGGACGAGGCCGCCGCGACCCTCGAGTACAACGGACGGCTGAGCGCAGCCCGGGCCGCGTGCTTCTTCGACCTCGGTCGCTGACCTCCCGTCACCGGAGACTCGGGCGGCGCGCCCGCGCCCGACGCCCCCGGTCACCCCCGACCGCCAGGACCGGCCGGCCGACCGTCGGAGATCAGCCGTCCGCTCGCCGGGCCAGGTAGGTCCAGTACTGCATGGAGCGATCAGCGAAGGAGCCGTAGCGGCCGGAGCCCTGCACCCCGGCGAACTCGTCGAACGCGGGCACGAGCCAGCCTGGCACCTTGCTGCGGATCAGGCCTTTGCGCCGGGCGTCGTCCAGCTCGAGGGCCCGCGTCACCTGGGCGGTGATCTCCACTTCCCGCTCGAGCGCGAACCCGGCGGCGACGAGCTGGCTCCGCAGCGTGGCCGCGTCCTTGGCCCAGCGCATGTCGGTGAGCAGCAAGGCGCCGTTGGGCCGCAGCACCCGCCGCACCTCCGCCAGGAAGCGAGGCACGTCGGGGTAGCAGCGCGACGACTCGACGTTGACGACCGCGTCGAACCAGCCGTCGGGGAAGGGGATGGCCTCCGCGTCGCCGACCACGAACTTCAGATTGTGCACGGCCCGATGGTGCTGGTTGCAGAAGGCGATCACGTCGGGCGCGAGGTCGATCCCGGTGACGCTCTTCGGCTCCAGGTAGCGAGCGATGTAGGAGGCGCCGCCCCCCCGTCCGCTGCCGACCTCGAGCACGTCCAGGCCGCGCAGATTCAACTGTGCTGCAACTTGATGGTACAGGTGAATGCAGTAGCGCTGGGCCTCGTCCTCGGGTGCGAGGGCCAGGGGGGGCGCGTCCGGGTCCAGCCCGACGTACCCGTAGTTCATCAAGGTGGTGTCCACCTGCCGCCGCTCCTGGCGGATGATCAGGGAGTGCCAGACACGCCACATGGGCTTGCGCAGGAATCGGGGTAGATCGGCGTACTGCTCGACGACGCGGGCCAGCATGAGCATCCTCTCCCACCGTGGCAATCGGAGCGGCAGGCTGCCCAAAGTAGCTCGCGGGGACGCGACAAGACAACTCCCCTCACCGAATCTCTTGAAATACTTCTGGATTCCAGCCTCGACCGGCGACCGGTGCACCCCAGCGAGGCCCCCGCCGGGCTGGCCGCCGGCTTGTGACGACGGGCGGGGAGCGGTAGGATGCCACCCTTCGCAGGAGTATCCGGATGTGGTTGCTGTTCACCTTGCTGGCCTGCCTCGGAACGGGGACGGCCTACGCCATGCAGAAGCACGGGGTGGCCCGGGCCATGCCCGCGACCGGGCGGATCCGGCTCGGCGACGGGCCCCGCGTGCTGAGGTCCGTGCTGAGCTCGCCCCTGTGGCTGCTGGGCGTGCTGCTCAACCTGGGCGCGGGCGGCTTCACCATCCTGGCCCTCGATGCGGGGGAGGTGTCCGTGGTGCAGCCCCTGCTGCAGCTCACCGTGGCGGTCACCTTCCTCGTCGGCGTGGGGATCCTGGGCGAGCGGCTGACCCTGGAGGAGTGGGGCGCGGCCGCGGTGCTCCTGCTCGGGGGCGCGCTGCTGTCGGTCTCGGCCTTCACGGCGTCCCCGGGGGGGGCGGGAGCCAGCGGGGCCCTGCCGTGGCGCGCCGACCTGCTCGCGTGGGTCGCGGGGGGGAGCCTGCTCACGGTGGGCGTGCTGGTCGGCGCAGGGTATGGCCTGCGGGGGACCGTCTCGGCCGAGCTGGCCCAGGCGTCGGGCGCGGGGCTGCTCTGGGGCCTCGGCAACGTGCTGATCAAGCTGGTCTCCCTGCGCCTGGCCGCGGCGGGCGGGACCAGCCTCGGGCTCGGCCCCTGGCTGCTGGCCTTGCTGACCGATCCCCTGGTCTGGGGAGTCGTGGTGACGAAGGTGGGCGGCTTCGTGCTGTTCCAGCTCGCGTTCACCCGGGGCCGGGTGGCGGTGATCACTCCGGTCACGGCCATCTGGGGCCTGGTGGTCCCCGTGGTGGCGGGCGTGCTGGTCTTCGGCGACGCCACCGGATCGCTGCGCACGGCCGGACTGGTGGCGGTGGTGCTGGGTGAGCTCCTGCTGCTCGCCGGCGCGCGACGATCGGTTGCCGTCCAGACCGCGACGTGAACCGGCGCCGGAGAGGATCGGGGCCGGTCTCCACGGGCCGGGTTCCCAATCGAGCCAGACTCGCTAAAATGCCTCCGGGGTCACACACCCCGGAAGAAGGAGGCCCATGTCCATCCGTCCCCGATCCCTCGGCTCCCCCCTCGTGGCGACCCTGCTGCTCCTGATCGGCAGCCTGACCCTCGAGGCCTGCGATGACGAGTCTCCAGCTACCGGGGGCACACCCTGCGCCCTGGACACCCAGTGCCTCCCCACCGAGTACTGCAAGCTCCCCGCGACCGCGGGCACCGGCCGCTGCACGACCGGCTGCCGCACCGAGCCCGGGAGCTGTGGCGAGGGGATGACCTGCGACGACGGCACCCACGACTGCGTCCCGGGCAGCGAGGGCGAAGGGGAGGGCGGCAGCGAGGGCGAAGGGGAAGGCGGCGCCGAGGGCGAGGGTGAGGGTGAGGGCGAGGGTGAGGGCGAGGGCGAGGGCGAGGGTGAGGGCGAGGGCGAGGGCGAGGGCGAGGGCGAGGGCGAGGGCTGCGCGAGCGACGCAGCCTGCCCCGAAGACCAGTACTGCGAGCTGCGCGCCACCCCCCCCGGCTGCCTGGACGGCTGCCGCCTCGACCCCGACACCTGCTCCGACGGGCTGCACTGCCTGCAGCGCGAGGCCGATCGCGCGTGCGTCGCCTGCACGGACGACGCCCACTGCCTCCCCGAGGACCACTGCGATCTCGGGCTCCACGCGTGCCAGCCCGACCTGCCGACCTGCCCGGACGAGGAACCCGACGACTACGAGACCGCGCTCCTCCTCGCCCCGGGACGCCATCCCGGTCTGACCCTGTGCCCGGGCGACGTGGACACCTTCCGGTTCCACCTGGAGGTCGAATCCACCTTCGCCGCGGCCATCGTCTTCGCCCCCGCGTCGGGCAGCGCCCGGCTGAAGCTCTACGACTCGGCCCGGGCGCTCCGCGATGGAGGGAGCGCGGTCACCGGGGGTGTCTACTGCGAGAACAACCAGCTTCGCCTGCTCCCCGGCGACTACTACCTCGTCGTCTCGAGCCCCGGCCAGGAGCTCCTCGAGTACACCTTGACCTTGGCCAGCGAGCCCTTCGCCGCAGGGCAGTGCGCGCCCGATCGGTTCGAGGACAACGCCACCCGTGACGCGGCCTCGCCCCTGACCGTGCCCGCGCTGGAGCCGGGCCTGCGCATCTGCTCCCTGACCGACCAGGACTGGTTCGCGCTGCCCGTCCAGGCCGGTGTCCCCCTCATCGTCCGGGCCGAGTTCTACGCCATGTCGGGCGGCGATCTGGGCCTGCGGCTCTACTGCGGGGCGAGCCCGACCGAGGTGGCGGCCAGCGACGGCGACACCGACTGGGAGGAGCTCGCGTACACCTCCCCGACGGACGACACCTGCCAGCTCGAGGTCCACAGCGTCCCCCTGGACCTGAACGGCGAGGGCCAGCCCTACCGGCTCCTGGTGCGCCCCGGCGCGTAGCCCCCTCGACACCGGGATCGTGATCGGTCGCCTGCTGCCTGGTGGGTGCCGGCCGACAGGGCGGCACACCACCCTGGACCGGCGCGGGAGCCGGTCGCCACCAGCCGCCCTCCACCGGCGACCGGCCAGAACCGCCGGGCCAGGATGCTGGCTGAACCCTCAGCCAGCCCCTCGGCGCTGCCGCCCGGCAGCTCCCGGCGAGCTGCTCCTCCGCACCTGACCGGTTGGTCACTTGGCCTAAACTGCCTTTCGGCCGCTTTGCCTGGACGGCCACTTGGCCGGTTTCTATACTAAGAGAGAAGAGATTTGCTCGCAGGAGCCACTGGTACCATGGTCATGGAGAGGTGGATGATTCAGAGAGGGGGTCTCGCTCGCCAGGTCGGACTGCTCGCCCTCGCCTCCTTGCTGCTCCTCTCGCTGCTGTCCGGGTGCGATGCGGGAGAAGGTGAGGCCGAGGGGGAAGGGAGCGCCGCGCCGGAGTGCCTCGCGGACGCGGACTGCGCGGACGACGACCCCTGCACCCTGGACACGTGCACCCCCGAGGGGCAGCAGTGCCGCCACGCGCTCGTCGAGGGCTGCTGCCGCCAGGACACGGAGTGCCGCACGGGGTCGCAGTGTCTGGTGGGCCGCTGCGACCCGCAGACCTCCCGCTGCACGGCCGAGCCCGTGCCGGACTGCTGCACCGCGGA
>JAVEVO010000103.1:0-24192 GCA_034005005.1 Myxococcota bacterium | reverse complement strand
TTTGCCCGCCACATCGGCGTACCGGTCCAGCGGGTCAACGAGATCGTTCGGGGCAAGCGGGGCGTCACCCCCGACACGGCCTGGCTGTTTGCCCAGGCGCTCGGCACCACGCCCGAGTTCTGGCTGAACCTCCAGGCTGCCCATGATCTTGCCCGCTCCCGCCCCAGCGCCCGAGTGGAGTTGCTGGCGAAGGCGGGGTGAGCGCTGACGCCGGCCCCGCCGCTGCGCAAGCCGGTGGCCTTCCGTCGTCCATGAGGACCGGTTCCGGGCCTGACTTGTGGACCGCCGATCACCCCCGTTGCGGAGCCTCTCCGGCGACGATTTCTGGACCACCTTGACGTGGCACCTCAGAGGTGCCATCTACGAGTCGATGACCGCCTTGGCCGACCACACGCAGTGGCAGGACGTGTACCACGTTCCCTGGGGGGACCTGCTGCTGTACGTGAAGTTCACGGACGACCTGATCACGGAGTTCCTGCTCCTGTCGTTCAAGGAGAAGTAGGTCATGAGCGAGACCATCCGCTGTCACGCCTGCGGGACCGAGATGGTCCGGGATGTGCGCCCGGACGAGGTGGTCTACAAAGGGCATGCAGAGAAGATCGACCAGCCCGGCTGGTTCTGTCAGGGATGCGATGAGGTCGTCCTCGAGGGTGGGGACTCCGCCGTGGCCGACGAGGCGTTCATCCGTCTCCGGGCCGAGGTGGACGGGGTGTTGACCCCACAGGAGGTCACCCGCATCCGCCAGAGGCTCGGCCTGTCGCAGCGCCAGGCCGGTGCCCTGCTGGGCGGTGGCCCCCGGTCGTTCCAGAAGTACGAGAGCGGCACGGACTGGGTGACGAAGGCGATGGCCAACCTGTTGCGGCTGCTCGATCGGGACCCGACCCGGATCGAGGAGCTGATCGCTCTCACGAGGAGTGGGACGGATCCCCGGGTCAGGTCAGGTCGGCGACGGGCGGGGTCTCCTTCCAGAGCCCAGCCCGAACGCGTTCGCTGATCACGATCTTCGCGAACTCTGCCTGGGTCTGCCCGCAATCTCGATCCTGAAGATGTCCCCCGGAAGAGAGGGACCAGGAGCAGCGATGTGAGTCGAAGCCACCGTTCCGGATGCCCGGGCCCAGGCACTCGACGACCTGGCCGAGGACCTCGGCGTGAGCCGCAGCCAGGTCATCGACGAGGCCCTGGCCCTCTTCCTCGAGGCCGTCGTGGAGCAGCGACGGGGGCGCCGGCTGGTCAGCATGGGCAGCTCAGCGACCGAGCCGGTCTGCGAGATCATGACGCCGACCTTGGCGCACCTCGAGTGGGCGGCCCATCGCCAGAGCGTGAAGCTGCCGGCGGAGGCGGTGGCCCAGATCGCCGAGCTGACCGTGAACCCGCCGGCGCCTGCCCCGGCGCTGAGCAAGGGGATGGCCGCTCGTCATCCCTGAGCGCTCCGGAGCGAGTCCGCGCCGCCTGGCCGACGCCCAGCAGTGGGTCGTGGGCTTCCTCGGCCGGGTGGTGGGGTAGGGGCGTGTCGCCTCCACGCTCGCCGGCGGGCGCGTCGCCGACCCTCCAGCCCTCGCCCTTCGCCCCCTTCTTCCCCTCCCGCACCCAAGCGGCTACCCTCTCCCTCGACGACGGAGCCCTCCCCGCGCGGGAGGTGACCGATGAAAACCGAAGAGTGCAGACAGAGTGAGAGGATGCCCGGCATCCAGAGCCTCGGCCCGGGCCTGTGGCGGGTCCGGGTGCAGGTGATCGAGGAGCGCACCGGGCGCCACGTCGACCGGGCGCTGAAGGTCGCGGGGACGATCGAGCAGGCGGTGGCCGCCAAGCTCCGTGCCGAGGAGGCGATCCGCAGCGGCGAGGAAGCGCAGCAGCGGGTGGAGAAGGTCACCGTCGGGGAGTACGCCGCATCCTGGCAGCAGGCCAAGCGGCTCGAAGGGCTGGCGGAGTCGACCCTCCGCGAGCGGGAGCAGATCCTCGCCTGCCACATCCTGCCGCGGCTCGGCGGGTACGACCTGAAGCGGCTCACCCCGGCCGACCTGCTCGCCTGGCGCCGCTGGGCCTGCGAGCGGGTGGGGGCGCGGGGCCGGCGGCCGTCGCCGGTGACGATCAACGGCTGGTGGCGGGTGCTCAAGGCGCTGATCCGTGCGGCCTTTGCCGAGCACCAGTGGGGGGCGCCGCCCACCGAGCAGATCCGTCCGCTGCGGGAGGCCGGCAGTGCGGAGGACGACGAGGACCGGACCCTGGTGGAGGACGAGGTGCTGCGGCTGCTCGCGGCCTTGCGGACGGTCCGGCCGGACATCCACCTGCTGGCCTGGGTGGGCTTCGCCACCGGCTGCCGCCACTGCGAGCTGTCCGCCCTGCGCTGGCCGGACGTGGACTGGGAGCGCCGGCTGCTGTTCATCCGGCGGTCGCACGTGCACGGCACCGTGCGGGAGGGGACGAAGACCAAGGGCTCCCGGCGCAAGGTGGTGCTGCTGCCGGAGCTGGTCGAGGCGCTGCGCAGCCACCGGGACGCGCTGCCGCGTGGTCAGGCGCCCGGCGACGGGCTGGCCGAGGGCTGGGTCTTCCCGAGCGCGGCCGGCACGCCCTTCTCGGTGGCCAGCGTCTCCACGGGGCTGCAGCGGGCCGCCGTGGCCGCCGGCCTCCGCTGCAAGGTCTCGACCAAGAGCTTCCGGCGGACCTGGAA
The DNA here is from genome assembly GCA_034005005.1 of Myxococcota bacterium. Classification (GTDB taxonomy): domain Bacteria; phylum Myxococcota_A; class JAVEVO01; order JAVEVO01; family JAVEVO01; genus JAVEVO01. Next base: position 21,524 of record JAVEVO010000103.1, on the reverse strand, counting down.
CACCCTGGCCATCCGGCAGGGGCTCGACCGGGCGCTGATCCAGGCCAACACCGGCCACAGCACCGACGCCATGACCGACCACTACGCCCGGTTCCGGACAGAGCACCGCGCCGAGGCGCAGCAGCGGGTGGTGGGGTTCCTGGACCGGCCGGTCCCGGGGCCGACCGACCGGCGACCCTGATTTGACCCTGATGCGATAGCGTCTGGAATGAAATAGTGCAGCGACAGTGAAGGTCCGGCTGACCCCAGGACCAGGATCGGCCGTCCGGCACCCTGATCCGACCCTCCGGCAGGACCCTGCCGCGACCCTGATTCGACCCTGCTCCGACCCTGCTCCGACCCTGATTTGGCCCTGATTCGGTTCACTGAGAGTGAACTATTCCGGTGGTCGTGAAGCGGCCAGGGAGCCCAAGAAACAAAAAAGCCCCTGATTTCTCAGGGGCTTCCGAGGAGCGGGAAACGGGATTCGAACCCGCGACTTACAGCTTGGGAAGCTGTCACTCTACCAGCTGAGTTATTCCCGCCCGAGCACGTCGATTCATGTACCGCAGGCCTGGCGGCGCGTCAAGTCCGAACGAGCGGCCGGTCTCCGGGGCTAGCGGCCCTTCACGAGGGGGCTGCCCGCGAGGCGCAGGAGGTTGCGCAGGTTGGGATAGGCGGGCTCCTCCCGGGCGACGCGCTCGAGGTAGCGGCGGGCCTCGGTGGGGTCACCCAGGCCGAGGTAGGTCTCGCCGAGCGCGGCGAGCAGGCCGAGGGTCTCGCTGCGGGTGATGCCGGCGACCCGTAGGCCCCGCTTGAGCCAGTCCACGGCCTCCTCGAGGTTGCCCGCCTGGCGGTGGCACTGGCCGATCAGGCGGTGGCACTCGGCCCGCTTGACGTCGGCCTCCATGGCCATGCGGAACTCCTGGATCGCATCCTGGACGAGCCCCATCTCGAGGTAGGCGATGCCCAGGTCGTAGTGGGTCTCACCGTCCTCATCGTCCTCACCACCCGCGCCCCCCGCGCCCCCCGCGTCACCCGCGCCGGCCAACCCCGGGGCGGCCGCCGGGGGGAGCTCGAACTCCGCCAAGGAGGGCAGGGGTGGTGGCTCGGGCGGCGGGGTCAGGGGGGGCAGGGCCTGCAGCTTCGCCTGCAAGGCGGTGTTGCCCGGATCCCGGTCGAGGGCCTCCTGGAGCGCTTGCTGCGCATCCTGGAGCAGCCCCTGGGCCAGGAAGAAGTCCGCCTCGCTCAGGGCCTCGGCGGTCCGCTGGAGTGGGGGAGTCGTCAGGCGCAGGCCGGCCGCGTCCGGCGCGGGGCCCGGGCTGCGGGCGAGCCGTGGCGTCGGGCGCCGCTCCTCGGCACCCGGGGCTGGTCCCGGCGCGGAGGCGGACCGGCTCCGTGCACCGCTGGTCGCACCGGTCCCCTCCCGGCCGGCTTCCCGGACGCCCGGCCGGGAGGGCTCGGCAGGGGACGCGGTCCCGGGCGTCTTCCCTGGTGGCCGCGTCGCGGGCGGCGGCCCGGCCGGAGGAGCGCCCAGGCGCGGCGTGGGGTTCCGCTCGAGGGGCGCGGGCCCGCTGGCCCGGCCTTCCCGCACCGGCAGCCGCGGTGGCGCCTCGGCTACCGGCCGGCCTGGTCCGCCTCCCGCCTGGCTCGGCTCCGGTCGGCGAGCAGCGGGAGCCGGCTGTTCCATCTCCCGGGTGATGACCTCGTCGCTCACCGGGGCCGCCTCGGCCGGTCGGCTGGCCACGGGCTGCTGGCGGGGGCGCTGCTTGCTCACGGTCCGGAGCTTGGCCGCCTGGGGCGCCCGGGGGGGGGCGAGCGGCGCGGGGGCCACGGCCGCCGGTGTCGGGCCGGGGACTGCCGCTGGGCCGGGGCCCGCGGCCAGGCCGACGCCGAGCCCCTGGGCCTCGGCGAGGTAGGCCCGGGAGAGCTCTGGCTGCCCCCGGGTCAGCTCCGCCAGCCGCAGCAGCACGAGGGCCGCGGCCTCGTGGTCGCCGTCGGCGAGGAGGATGTCCTTCCGGCAGACCAGGGCCTCGAGGTTCTCGGGATCCTGGGCGAGGACCCGGGCGACGTGCTCGAGCGCCTTCTGCTTCAAGCCGTACTTGATGTAGACCCGCGTCTCGGTGAGGAGCCGGACCACCTCCTCCTCCCGGGAGCCAGGGGACGCGGGCACCGGGGTCGCGAAGCGACCGGTGCTCTCGCGGCGGCTGGACGAGGAGGCTTCCGGTCGTCCGGCCGCGTTGCTCGCGCCGCCGGCCGGCGGCAAGGGGGCCGAGCGCCGGGGCGGCGGGCCGAGGGGCGGTGGTGCGGCCACCCCGCCGCTCCCCGGGGACGACGGGCTCGCCCCGGGCGGCGGCTGGGCCGGGCTCACCGCGACGATGGGCAGCGAGGCGGCCGACTGCGACGGGGTGAGGCTCCGGCTCCCGGCGGCGGGCGGGAGGAGGTCGGGGTTGCTCGTGCCTAGGGCGTCCTTGGCCCGGGGGTCGTCCGGCGCCCGGCGCAGGACCTCGCGCAAGACCTCGTTGCGATCGGCGATGTTGCCCTGCTGGTCGTACAGGCGGGCGATCTCGTGCAGCACCTGCACGGCCTTGCTGCCCTGCTCGAGGTCGCCGAAGGTCTGGGCGAGCAGCTCCAGGGCCTCGATGTCCTCGGCGCTGATCTGCAGGACCCGCTGCAGGTGGTGCAAGGCCCGGGGCGCTTGCCCCCGGGTGAGCAAGAGGCGGATGAGCTCCTTGCCGTGCGCCACGTCGTCCGGTCGCAGGTAGACGAGCCGCTCGGCGACCTTGACGTAGTCGTCCGGCCGGCCGGCCGCGAGGAGCTGCTCGCACACCCGCCCCAGCTCGTCGGCCGCCTTGTCGTGCTCCTGATCGGTGATGTGCAGCTCGGCGAGCTTGAGCTGGGCCGGCAGGTGGTCCGGCTTGAGCAGCAGCACCCGGCGCAGGATCTCCTTGCTCTCCGTGCGTCGGCCCTGCTCCTCGTAGAAGACCGCCAGCCCGAGGTATTCCTCGAGGGCATCGTCGACCAGCCCCATGTGCTGGTACAGCTCGGCCAGGTGGACGTGCGCCGACAGCAGCTCGGGGGCCAGGGGCAGGAGCTTGTTGCGGTAGAGCGCGACCGCCTGGAGGTAGGAGCCTCGCTCCGAGTACAGCTCGGCCGAGCGCTGGAAGGCCTCGATCGCGGCGTCCCGCTGTCCGGCCTGCTCTTCCAGCTCGCCGAGCCGCTGCCAGAGCTTCGCGTCCGTCGGATCCTCGGCCGTCACCTTGCGCAGCTCTCGCGCCGCCTTGGCCGGCTGGCCGCGCTCGGCGAGCTTCTGCGCGTCCGCGAGGATCTTGTCCTTCTTCGAGGCCACTGCCCTGCACCCTTCGCCGCGGCTGTCCAGCAGTCCGTGGCTGCTGCGGATCGCCTCCCCGGAGTACCGCGTCAGCCCGGCTGGATCAATGGGGCGCTCCCGCGTTCTCCGGCGGGGGGGCGCCCTCGTCGGCCTCGATCCAGCTCAACCCGCCCAGCAGCGCGACCTCGTAGGAGCGCCAGCCGAAGCCCATCACCCGGGCCTGGACCACGCCGGCGATGAGGCTGCGATGCCGGAACGGCTCGCGGCCGTGGGGGTTGGAGACGTGGACCTCGATGGTCCGGAGGCCGGTCGCGAGCAGGGCGTCCCGGAGCGCGACCGAGGTGTGGGTGTAGCCCCCCGGGTTGAGCAGCAGCAGGTCCACCTCGCCGGCGGCCTCCTGGATCCAGGTGATCAGCTCGCCCTCGTGGTTGGACTGCCGACAGGTGAGGTGGTGCCCGCGCTGCGTGGCCAGCTCTGCCAGCCGCTCATCGATGGCCGCGAGGGTCTGGGACCCGTAGATCGTCGGCTCCCGCCGGCCGAGCAGGTTCAGGTTGGGCCCGTGGATGACCAGGATCCGCGCCAAGGCTACAGCTCCTGCCGCACCTTCGGTGCGAGCAGCCGGAGCAGGTAGCGCCCCCGGCCCAGGTTCCCGCCCGGACGGAGGAAGAGGATGAGGAAGTACTGGCGGTTGACCATCCGGGTCGTCCCCCAGAGCCGGGCGGCGCGGAAGCTCACCTCGGCCAGGGGGCCGGCCTCCAGGCCGTCCATGGTGCGCAGCAGGGCGGCGGCGTGGCTGGCGAACTCGGTCCCGAGCGCGGCCGGGTCCAGGTCCGCGTCGTCCGTGGCCAACGCCTCGACGGCGATCCCGTCGAAGCCCATCAGCGCGGCGGCGACCGCCCCTTCCACCTGCAGCAGCAGCTCCTCGAGGAGTTGACGAAACATGCGGATCCCCTGTCACTACCTGCGGGTTGCTACATCGGCTCGCACTGGTCCTGCTCTTCCTGGGAGATGATCCGCTTGCAGAGCCGGCAGTCGACGGGCTCGTCCTGCCCCATCCGGCAGGGCACCACCGGCTCGACCTCCCCCTGCATGCTGCAGTCGAGCTCCGTGGTCGCCGGGTTGTCGGCGTCCAGCGGGTAGTCGAGCAGGCAGCCGCGGCAGACGCGCAAGGGGAACGAGAAGACGTTGGAGGAGATCGCGGTCCCGTCCCCCATCACGCCCTCGATCTGCACGTCGGCGACGATCCCGCCTCCCGGACGCGGCTCGGTCTCGGAGCGCTGGGGGATCTTCGAGTTCAGCCGGGCGACGAGCTGGGCGTCGATCAGCTCGACGGTGATCGCGGCGATCCCGCTCACCCCGACGGTCCCCGAGATGGTGATCTCCCGGTGCTTGGCCGTCGAGTCGGAGAGCATGATGTTCGGGTCGTAGCTCAGGTCGACGATGGCCTTCTTGACGTAGACGTTGTGGGCCTCGAGCCGGCCATCGGCCTCGTTGAAGCCGTGCATCGTCAGGGAGGACGACATGACGTTCTTGAGGAGGGGATAGAGGTTGTAGGAGGTACCGACGAGGAGGTCGAGGACCCCCGAGCTGCGCGTCGGCCCGCCCTCCTGGGCCGACACCAGACAGGAGTTGTCGGGCTGGGCGTTGGCCACGACGTAGAAGGACTGGTTGTTGTCCGCGCACCCTCCCTGGGTGAGGAGAGCAGCCACGCCAGCCAGCATCCCGGCCAGCCGCCAAGGTCGCGCTGAGCACTTCATCGGACTCCTCCGCCCGTCAGGTCGAGCCCCATGGCGATCTCTTCCGGGGTCAGCCACTGCTCGGTGACCCGGCCGATCGCCTCCGGAATCTGGAAGGCGATTCTCCCGCCTTGCCGCTTCTTGTCCGCGCGTAGCCACCTCATCCCGCCTCCCTCCGCCATGCGTGCGCGCCAGTCATCGAGCTGTACCGGCAACTGGAGCTGGGCGAGCAGCTCGACGATCTGCGTCGCCTCGTCCGCCGGGAGCACGCCTTGCTGCCGGCCGAGGCGGGTGGCGGCGACGAGCCCGAGGGCGACCGCCTCCCCGTGGAGCAGCGGGCTGGCCGTCGTCAGGCTCGCGGCCTCCAGCGCGTGCCCCAGGGTGTGCCCCAGATTGAGCCGTCGCCGGAGCCCCTGCTCCCGCTCGTCCGCGGCGACGATCCGCGCCTTGACCAGGATCGCCCGGGCCACCAGCTCGGGCAGCACGGCCTCGTCGGCAGCCGTCTCGCCCGTGAGGCGGCGGCACTGCTGGAAGAGCACCGGGTCGCCGATGACCGCGGTCTTCACCACCTCGGCGAGGCCGGCCCGCAGCTCCCGCGCCGGCAGCGTGCGCAAGGTGCCCAGCGGCAGGAAGACCAGCCGTGGCGCGTAGAAGGCGCCGATCCGGTTCTTCCCCGAGAGGTGGTCGATCCCCGTCTTGCCGCCGACGCTGGCGTCCACCTGGGCCAGCAGGGTCGTGCCGATCACCGCCCAGGGGATCCCCCGCTGCCAGGTCGCCGCGGCGAACCCGGCGAGATCACTGACGACTCCACCGCCCAGCGCCACCACCGGCGTCGTCCGGTCGAGCTCCTGCTCGGCGAACCAGTCCCAGATCCGGGCCAGGGTCTCCAGCCGCTTGCTCTGCTCTCCGGGCTCGAGCCCGAAGCTGGTGCTGGCGATCCCCTGCCGGGTGAGGCTCTGCTCGAGGGCCTCCCCGTACAGCCGGCCGACGGTGCGGTCCGTGAGCAGCGCGACCCGGCGGACCTCGGGCAGCCGCTCACGGAGCAGAGGCCCGAACTGCCCGACATCCTTGCCGATCTCGATGGGATAGGGCTCGGGCGTGGCGGGCACCCAGAGCCGCCGGCCACCCTCGGCGTGGCTCGTCCAGCGTGGTGGCGGGCCGGCGTCGAGCCAGCCCCGGATCTCGTCGCCCACTCGGGCGGGCGTGCAGCCCGCCGTCGGCACCGCGAGATCGGCGGTCGCGGCGTAGGCCGCGCCGCGCTCGTCGAGGAGCTGTCCCAGCCGGGCGGAGACCTCGCCGGGACCGGCGAGCAGGGGGCGCTGCCGGCCGGGGAGCTCGCCGACCCGCCGGCCGAGCTCGGCCGGGGGGGCCTGCAACCAGACCACCGGCCCGGCAGCTCGCAGCAGCTCTCGGTTCTCCTCCCGCAGCACCGCTCCTCCGCCGCAGGCCAACACCCAGGGGCCCGCCGTGGCCACCAGCCGTCTCAGGCAGCGGCTCTCCAGGTCCCGGAAGCCCGTCTCGCCTCGCTCTGCGAAGAGCTGCGCGACCGAACGGCCTTCCTCGCGCTCGACCTCCCCGTCCAGGTCGAGGAAGGCCCACCCCCGGTCCGCGGCGACCCGCTCCCCGACAGTGGTCTTCCCCGCCCCCATCGCCCCGATCAGCACCAGGCGGTCGGCCTTCACCGGAACGTCGCCGGTCCGCCCGCCTTGCCCGTCCGCACCACCGCCTCCGCCCGGTTGACGATGCGCGGGGTGATGAAGATCAGCAGCTCCGAACGCTCCTCCCCCTCGGCGTGGAACCGGAACAGCGCCCCGAGGATCGGGATGTCGCCGAAGAAGGGCACCTTCTTCTCGTTGCGCGAGCTCTCCTTCGTGAAGATGCCGCCGATGACCGTCGTGTCGCCGTCGCGGATCATCATCGTCGTCTTGGTGAACTTGCGGAGGATCGTCGGATCGCCCCGGGCGCCCGTGCGGGAGAAATCTGGTGTGTTCTTGCTGATGTAGATGTCGAGCCGGACGTGGCCGTCCTGGGTCACGTGGGGCGTGACCTTCAGCTCGAGGTTGGCGTCGAAGAAGACCGTGTTGATGCCCTGCGCCGACACGACGGCGATGGGGATCGACACGCCCTGGCTGATCACGGCCTCGGAGTTGTCGAGCGTCGTGACCTTCGGCGAGGAGATGATCTTCAGGGCCCCTTGCTCCTCGAGGGCCGAGAGCCGGATGTTCAGGTTGGCCGCGCCCCCGATGGAACCGAAGGTCAGCGCGAGGGAGCCACCGGAGCCGCCGCCGGCTGCGGCCGGCAGGTTGACCACGAAGTTGGGCGTCGAGGCGAGGCCCGTCGGCGCGACCTGCTGGTCGTCGGACCCGCCGCGGATGCCGATGACGCTGGGGAAGCGCAACCCCGTCGGGTTGCCGCCGCCGGGCGACATGGAGACGTCACCGCCCCACTGGATGCCGATGTCCTTCTGGTACGAGGAGGAGGCCTCGACGATCCGCCCCTCGATCAGCACGAGGGGCGTCTGGGTGTCGAGGCGCCGCAACAGGTCCTCGACGGCCTCGGCGTGGTCCGGCACGTCCTTGATGATGATCGTCTTCGTGCGCGGGTCCGCGGACACCGTCCCGCGCTTGGAGAGCAGGGAGTTTGCCTGCGTCGCGAGCTGCGCCACGTCGGCGTAGTTGGTGGTGATCAGGCGGACCTCCAGCGGCTCGAGCTCCTGCCGGGCGCGCTTGACCTCCATCTCGATCTTCTGCTGCTCGCGCAAGGTCGCCAGGGGGGTGATCCAGATGATCTCCCCCTCCTTGGTCTGGGTCAGACCCTTGGTCTTGAGGATCACGTCGAGGGCCTGGTCCCAGGGGATGCGCTCGAGGTGCAGGGTGATGTTGCCGCTCACCTCCTCGGAGGCGATGATGTTGATGCGCCCTTCCTTGGCCAGCAGCCGCAGGACGTTGTGGATATCGGCGTCGCGCAGGTCGATGGTGATGCGCTTGCCCGTGAAGCGCTCCTTGGGCGCCTCCACCTTCCGGCCGAAGCCGGCCGTGGTCGCGGCGTAGCCTCCCACCCGGCTGGCGCTGTAGTTCACGGGCTGGAAGCCGGGGACCCCCGGCGTGGCCGCGATCGGTCCCGGAGTGGTGGCGGGCGTGACGTTCCCCACGACCGTGCCGCCTTCCGAGGGGGTCCCCGTCTTGAGGAACTCCCAGACCAGCTTGCCGTCCTCCCGGCGGACATGGCTCTCGATGGCCTGCTCCACGGCCACGGCGATGCGCACGTCGCCCGTGCGCTGGTCGCCGGTGAAGCTGCTCACGGAGCGCACCGGCGAGGCCAGCGCGGAGGTGTCCAGGGTCCGCTCGAGGGCCCGGGGGAGCCGGGCGTGGTCCATGTGCAGGACGACCGAGCCGTCCCCGGCCTCCTGGAGCAGATAGTCCGCCTGGCCCTCGTGCTCGATGATCACCCGCGAGCGATCGTTGCTGTCGTCGAAGCGGATGTCCGTGATCGTCGTCGAGATCGGGGTCGACGTGGCGCGGGCGGGGAGCGAGGTCGCCGAGGCCGCGACGCTGGCCGCGGCGAGGGCCGCCTGGCGGGCCCGCTGCGCGGTCTCGTCGACGGCGGGGGCCTTGCCGCCGGTCCCGCCGAGCTCTCGGGCCTGGGCCCGCTCCGTCTCGGCCTGGGCCAGGAGCTGCCGGGCATCGGCCAGCGCGCGAGCCGCGGCCTCGGCCTCCCGGCGGATGCGCGCCGCCTCGTCCTGCAGGCCTTGCCCGTCCGCCGCGGTCGGGCGGCTCTGGAGCTGCGCGACCTGGCTGCGCAGCTCCGTCACCTGCCGGCCGAGCTGCTCGGCTCGCTGGCGCTCCACGTCGGTGCCGCGACGGGCCGCCTCCAGCTCCTGCTGGGATTGCTGGGACGCGGTCTGGGCCTCCCGGAGCGCCTGGTTGAGGCGGTCGAGGTCCTGGCGGGTGCTGCGCGCCTCCGCCTCGGCCCGCTCGGCGCGGCTGGCGAGCTGACGGGCCCGATCCAGCTCGGCCCGGGAGGTCTCGGCCCGTTGCAGGGCCTCGCTGGCCTGGGCCTGGAGCACGGCGATCTGGCGGGCGGCCTGCTGGACCTCGGCCTCGGCCGCCGCGGCCCGCTGGCTCGACTGCTCGGCTTGCTGCCGGGCCTGGGCCAGCTCCTGCGCGGTCGCCTGCTTGCCCGCGGCCACCGCCGAGCCGAGCTGGGCCTCCTGCGCCCGCAGCCGCTCGACCTCGCGGCTGAGCTGCTGCAGCTCTTGCTGGCGCTGGGTGAGGTCGGCCTGCAGCCCGGTGACCTTGGTCTGGGCCGCTGCCAGGGCGGCCCTCGCCGCGGCTTCCTCCTGGCGGGCCTGGGCCGTCCCCTGCTGAACCCGGAGCTGCTCCGCCCGGGCGAGCTCGGCCTCCCGGCGTGCCGCCTCGGCGGTCGCCCGGAGGAGCGCCTCTTCGCGCTGGCGGGTCTCGGCCGCGGCCCGCGCCTTGGTCTCTTCCTGGCGCCGGGTCTCGGCCGCGGCCTGGGCCCGCTGCTGCTCTTGTTGCTGGGCCGCGCGCAGGGCCTCCATGCGCTGCTGCGCCTCGGCCGAGTGGGCGGCGGCGCGGCGGCTGGCCTCGAGGTAGGCGGTCAGCTTGGTCTGCTCCTCCGCGGCCGCGGCCCGGATCTGGGCGACGCGCTGCTCTTCCTGCTGGCGGGCCTGGGCGATCTCGGCCACCCGCTGCTGCTCCCGGCGCGTGGCCTCCTCCGCGGCCTTGCGCCGCTGCTCCGCCTGGAGCACCGCCTGGGCCAGCTCGGCCTTCTGGCGCTGCTCGGTCTGGCGCGCCTGCGCAGCCTTCTGCCCGGCCTTCTCGGCCGCTTCCCGCTGGCGGCGGGCTTGCTCGGCCTGCTGCTCGGCCTCGGCGCGCCGGCGCTCGGCCGCGGCCGCCTCGGCCACCGCCCGGGCCCGCTGCTCCTCGGCCTGGCGCAGGGTCTGGCGCAGGCGCGCAAGCCGGTCCTCCTCCTGCTGGCGGGTCTGCTGCAACTGCATCCCCGTCGAGCGGAGCGCGGCCAGGGTCGACTGGGTGGCCGTGACCTCGCTCTTCAGGGCCGTGAGGTGGGATTGTTGCTGGCCGTAGGCGGCGAGGGCCGCCTCCGCGGCCTGCCGGCGGGTCTCCAGCTCTTGCTGGGCCGCCGTGTTGGCCCGCTGCAGCCCCTCCAGGCGGGCCCGGGCATCCTCGGCCATCGCCCGGCGGGAGGCCTCGTCGGCCCCGGAGCGCTGGAGCGCCTCCCGCTCCCGCTCCGCCTCTTGCAGGGCCACCTCGACCAGCCGCTTCTTCTCGGTGGCCCGGTTCAGCTCCTCGGTGAGCGTCCCCAGGCGCGTCTGCTGATCCTCGGCGGCGCGCCGGGCCTCTTCTCGTCGCTGCTCCCACTGGGTCAGGTCCCGCTCCAGGGCCTGGCGTCGCTCCGCGACCCGGGCCTCCGACTCGGCGAGACGCGTCCGGACCTCCTCCTCGAGGCGCCGCAGCTCCTCCTGGCGCGGCTGGACGGCTCCCGTGCGTGCCTGGGGGCGCGCCGCGACGGTCATGATTAGATCGTTGCCCTTGCTGACGATCCGGTACGGAGAGCTCTTGTCGAGCCCGACGATGATGCGCCCGACGGCCTTGCGCTCGTCCGCGAGCTGCATGGTGACCACCTGGTCGATCACCCCGTTCTCGACCCGCACCGGCGAGGTGACGTCGCCGAGATCGGCGCCGGCGATGTCGATGAACACCCGCGGCGGATCCTGGAGCTTGAAGGTCGTGAAGCTCGGCGTCGTCGATCCGGCGATGATCACCTGGACCGTGTCGGCCTCCTCGGCCACCTGGATGCTCCGGATGGCGTTGGCGCTCCGCTCTTCCCCCCCCGGGCCGGCCGGGGGGTCTGCCGCAGAGGGGAGCATCCAGGCCGCGGTGGCCAGAAGGGTCAGCAGCGTTGCCAGTCCCGTCCGCTTCATTACGATGACCCCTTTTCCTCACGACCCTCTGCGGGGTCTGCCGGCAGCCTCCCCGAGGCCGGCCGCCGCGAGCTGCTCCACATCGTGTCCGTCCGGTCCGCCACGGACCGGAGACGCTACGGCGCTCCCGCCGGTGTGCCCAGCGCACCTCCGCCGGCGGGTTGAATCATGAATCCGGGCAGCAGCGGCAGCACCGGCACCGCGGGCAGGTCTGCCGGTGCAGCTTGCCCCGGCTGGCCCGGAACTCCCGGCGCGCCCCCCGGCCCCCCGGCCTGACCCTCGGTCGGCGCGGCCGCCGCTTGCCCCCCGAGGAGCTGCTGCAGGTCGAGCTGCTTGAGCAGGCCCTGCGCCTTGGAGCGCTGCGCGGCCTCGGTCTCGATCACCGACTCCACCACGTTGACCTGGTACTCTTCCTGGGCCTGACCCGGCGCGTTGAGGTAGAGCATCGTGTCCTCGACGGTGGGCGTGGTGCTCTGTACCACCACCTCGTTCGAGTAGATCGCCACCACCCGTCCGCCTTGACGGCCGATCCGGTCCCCGGGGCGGATGACGTGGCCGAAGCCCGTGGGATCGACGACCATCGCCTTCGGTACCGGCGTGCCGGTGATGATCCCCACGACCTTGAACTGGTTCACGTCGTACTCTTCGGTCGGCGTGCGCGGGACCTCCTCGCCGGCCGGTCCCTCGGTGCGCTTCTCGAACTCCTCGAGGAAGCTGCGGAAGGGGTCGCGGTAGGTCGGGGCCTCGTCGTGGATGAAGGCCGTCGGGCTCTCCAGGCCCTCGGCGCCGCCGGCCTCGTCGGCTTGGGAGCTGCTGGCCGCCGCGGCGACCGGCGCGGCCTTGGCGGCCGCCGGCGCACCGCCCTCGTCGGTCACGGGCCGTCCCGAGCGGGAGACCCTGGTCTCATCCTCGCCGCAGCCCGCCGGGAGCAGGAGCAGCAAGGCGAGGGTTGCGGGCAGAGCGCGCGACGTCATGGGTGCTTCCCCTCGTCGGATCCGCCTTCCTTGGCGGCCCCGGGGTTCTTCTCGGGCTTGTAGCGATACGTGGTCGCCAGCACGGACGTCTTGATCGTCACCCGTCCGTTGTTGTCCTGCTTGGGATCGGTCATGGAGATGTTGGTGATGTTGACGATGCGGGTCAGCTTGCCGATGTAGTCGAAGAAGGTGGCGATCTGATTGTACGACCCGAACATCTCCATTTCGACCGGGATCACGGAATAGAACTGGCTATCCATCGGCTCGAGGCGGGTGAACGAGTTCATCCGGAGGCCGACGATTTTAGCAAGCCCGTCGATCTTTTGCAGCAGCGAGGGAATCTCCTCGTCCTCGGGGAGCTTCTCGAGCGCGATCTGGCGCTTCCGGTAAAGTCCCTGGATCTGCTCCTGAAAAGCATGTTTGGTCTTCAGTTGGCCGGCGTATTCCGAGAGCTCTCGGTCGAGCTTCCCCTTGCGGAGCTCCTCGGCATCGATGCCTTCCTCCACGTCCTGGTAGAACAGGACGTAGAAGCCCCCGGCGACCAGGGCCATCAAGATGCCGGTGATCAGCAGCTTGTGGGAAGCCTTCAGCTTCCCGAACTGTTCGATGGTGGTGACTCGTTCAGCCACTTTAGCCCCGCCCCTTGACCTGGAAGACCGGTACCTCCTCCGATTCCTTGCCGGTGTAGGAGATCCGGCAGGTGATGTCGAACTTCACGGAGGGTGGGGTCTCCTGGTTCGCGGTCATCTCGACCTTCGTGAAATTGAGCTGGACCTGGTTGAAGTGCACCGACGAGTCGAGGCGCTTCATGAACTCGGCGACGTCGTCGTTGGTCTTGGCGAACCCACGCAGGTGGACGAGCCGGTCTTTCTCCTCGAACGCCAGCAGGGTGATCCGCCGGGGATCCCAGGTGGTGTTGAGGTTGCGGCGGAGCAGCTCGGTCTGACCCTTGTCGGAGCTCGCCGGGCTGGTCAAGAACGCCACCTCCTCCAGCACCCGGACCGGTCCGCTGCGGGCCTGCTCCAGCGAGTCGAGGATCTCCTGCTGCTTCTCGAGCTCGGTGCGCTCGGCCTTGAGCCGGTCCAGATCGCCGATCTCCTCCTTCAGCCGGGTGACCTCCTTGGCCTTGGCCTTGTTGGCATCCTCTTGCGCCTCGAGGGTGGAGTTACGGCCGGTGTAGACCCAGGCCAGCAGCAGGCACTCCACCAGGAGGACGCCGAAGATCATCGCCAGATGACGCTGGCCGGCGATCAGCGCCTTCTTCTTCTTCGGGGGGAGGAGGTTGATCTTGATCATCGATCTTTGTCCCCCGGGCGGCGGAGGCCGAGCCCCACGACCGTGCCGGCCAGCGGAGCCACCTCCCGCATGTACTCCGGGTCGAAGCGCTTGGGATCGATCGAGATGTTCCGGAACGGGTCGACGTTCTCCACGGGCAGGCGGAGCTTCTTGCCCAGCACCTTGCCCACGGTCGGGAGCTTGGACGTGCCGCCGCAGAGGTACAGCCGGGAGATGTCCCCCTCCGCGGAGGTCGTGGCGTAGAAGTCCAGGGAGCGCTGCACCTCGGCCGCGACGTTCTCCGCGACCTGGTAGATGACCCGCTCCACCTCCTGCGGGATCACCGCGTCGGTGTCGTGTCCCGGATCGCCGCCGAGCAGGTACGCCTCGGCCTCCTCCCGGGAGACGTTGAGCTGCCGCTGGATCTCCTCGACGAACTGGTTGCCGCCGCTGCGCACGTCCCGGGTGAACGCGGTGTTGCCGCCGGCGATGACGTTGATGTTCATGATGCTCGCCCCGATGTTGAGCAGGGCGATCACCTCACCGGGCACGAACCCGTGGGCCCGTTCGAACATGTTGTGCAGGCAGAAGGCGTCGACGTCGACGACCATGGGCTCGAGGCCGGAGCGCCGCACGGTCTCTGCGTAGTCCGAGATCATGTCGCGCTTGGCGGCCACCAGCAGCACGTCCATGTGCCCGGTGTCGGCCCGGTGCGAGAGGATCTGGACGTCCAGGTTCACGTCCTTGATGTCGAAGGGGATGTACTGCTCCGCCTCCCACTGGATCGATTCCTGCAGCTCCTCGGGGGTCATCGTCGGCAGGGAGATCTTCTTGATGATGACGGAGTGCCCGTTCAGGCTCACCGCGCAGAACTTGTTCTTGATCTTGTACTGGGCGATGAGCGTCTTGATCGTCTCGATGACGGCGATCGGGTTCATGAACGCGCCGTCGACGATGGCGTCGTGGGGGAGGGGCGCGGTGGCGAACTGCTCCAGGAAGAGCCCTTTCTTGCTCTCCCGGAGCTGGATGATCTTCACGACGCTGGACCCGAGGTCCAGCCCCAGCGCGTTCAGTTTACTCATCGCTGGTCGCCTGCGCCTCCCTAGCGGCTGTCCTGGTCCAAGTCGAAGAAGACCTTCCCGCGATCCTCGAGCTCGTAGCCCAAGGCGAGGATGATCTTGCGCTTCGTGTCCAGCCGGCAAGGCCTCCCCTGCTCGACCCGATCGATGGTCAGGGTGGACACCCCGGCCCTCCGGGCGAGCTCCGCCTTGGAGAGCAAGGCAGCCTCGCGCAGCTTCCGGACATTATTGCCGGCCTTGCCCTTGTCTCGCATTGTACTCCTCGGCCCTCGCCCCTGGTGCGAAAACCCGCCGACGGCTCGGCGGCGTGCCCGGGCAGACCCCGATTCCGGGAGCCCTCTTCTTCGAGACACTATCAAGGAGTGGTAAGTCTGTGAAGTTTTCGCGCCGACCGTCCCGCGGCCCGGTCGCCAGTCCCTGCCGGACCCTCCCCCTCTGGGCCCGTCCGGCGTACAATGACCAGCCGGGATCGTCGCGGGCCGGCGTGGCCGGACCGGGGCGGCGGGGAGGTCAGGGACGGTGGCAGCCACGGCCAGGCAGAGCTCCACGCGGGATCCCCAGGCCGTGGTGGGTGCCGAACGCCGGGCCCGGGGGGGCCGACCGCGGCGCTGGCTCGTCGGGGCGCTGCTCGTCACCTGGGGGGTGCTGTCCGGCCTGGCGAGGACGGGTGCGGCCGCGCAGTGGGGGCCCGCGCTCGGTGGTCTGCCGCCGGTGGCCGCGGGCCGGGAGCTCGGTCTCGGCCTGGGGCTCGGCTGGGCCCACTACTCTCCCGAGGACTACCTCGAGCTGCTGCTCGGCCTCAGCCATCGCCAGCCCGGCCTGCGCCTCGGCCTCGCCGCGCCCCTGCGCCTCGACCTGGACACGGGCGGGCTGCGGGCGGCGGACTGGGACGAGCCCCGGGACATCGTCCACGTGGTGCGGACCTTCGAGCTGCACGAGCGGGGAGATCCCTGGCACCTCCAGCTCGGCGAGCTCGCGTCCCTGACGCTCGGGCACGGGACGCTGGTCGACCAGGTGTTCCCCTCCCTCGACCCGGAGCTGCCCCGGACGGGCCTGCTCGCCGACTTCCAGCGGGGCCGGGGGGGGGCGGAGCTGCTGGTGGACGATCTCCTCGAGCCGGGTCTGGTCGGCGGGCGCCTGTTCTACCGTCCGGGCCGCTCCCCCGCCTCGGCCGGCTCCTCCGCACCCGAGCGGCTGCTCTTCGGGGCCACCGTAGCCTTCGACCTGGATGCGCCCACCGCCCTGCTCCACCAGACCCCGCCACCGGGTGAGCCGGCTGCGGGCTCGGTGGCCGCCTTCTACGTCCTGGACGCGTCCGGACGTCCGCGGGTGGCGCGCTCCACGCTGCTCCCCCTGCTCGGGCTCGACGCCACCTACGCGCTCGTGACCGACCCCCGGGCGCAGCTTCTGGCCTACGGTGATCTCAACGGCCTGCTGCCCCACGGGGCCGGGCTGCACCTCGGCCTGCTGCTCGCGACCCGGCCGCTCCCCCGCCTGCTCGGTGCGGTCCGCCTCGAGTACCGCCTGGCGAGCGCGGGCTACGTGCCCGGCTACGCCGGCACCCTGTACCACCTGGAGCGGACTGGCCTCACCGGCACCCCGCGGGCGACCACCCTCGACGCCGCCTCCCGCGGCCAGGGCTTCCTCGGGGAGCTGGCCGTCACGCTCGACGAGCTCTGCTCCCTGGCCCTGCGCTGGGAGCAGCAGCAGGGCTGGCCGGGAGGGATCTTCGCCGCGCGCTTCGAGCTCCCCGGCCCGGGGCCGCTGCGAGGCGGCCTCTTCTACCGGCGCACCGGAGTCGACGCGCCCGCGGCCCTCTTCGGCCTCGACGACGCGCTGCTCCTCGGGGAGCTGCGGGCGCAGCTCACCCCCCTCGTCTACCTCGAGGGCCACCTCGGCCGGCTCTGGCGCCTCGACCCCGCGCCCCGCCACGGGCACGTCTACCGGGCGGTCTGGCTCGGGGGAGCTGCCCTGGGGCTCTCCCTGATGTTTTGAGCCTTTTGGCTCTTCTCGTGGAGGTAATGTGTGAGTAAAGCACCAGGATCTCCTCGTGGCCGTCCGCGCCGGGACCGGGCCGGGGAGACCGTCCGGGAGGAGGTCGCCCCCTTCGTGGCAGGCCGTGACGGAGCGCCCGCCGCGGGTGTCGATCCGGCCGTGCTCGCTCCCTTGCTGGTTCCTTGGTACCGGATCCACCGGCGGGAGCTGCCCTGGCGCGACGAGCCGGACCCGTACCGGATCTGGGTCTCGGAGATCATGCTCCAGCAGACCCGGGTGGACACCGTCCGGCGGCACTACGAGCGGTTCCTCGCCCGGTTCCCCGCCGTCGGGGACCTGGCCGCGGCCAACGACGAGGAGGTGCGCGCCGCGTGGTCGGGGCTCGGCTTCTACCGGCGGGCCGCCAATCTCCACGCCGGGGCGCGGCAGGTGGTAGCCGAGCACGGGGGCGTCGTGCCCCGCGACCCCGACGTCCTCGGCCGTCTGCCCGGTATCGGCCGGTACACCGTCGGCGCCATCCTCTCCGCGGCCCATGACCTCCGGCTGCCGATCCTCGACGGCAATGTCGAGCGCGTGCTGTGCCGCCTGTACCGCGTCGCCGGAGATCCCCGTAGCAGCGGCAATCGGCGTCTGCTCTGGAGCCTGGCCGAGGCGTTGCTCCCGGCGCGGGGCGCGGGCGAGGTCAACCAGGCCCTCATGGACCTGGGCGCGACCTGCTGCACGCCGCGCACCCCCGGCTGCGATCGCTGTCCCCTCTGCAGGGTCTGCCTCGCCCGGGCCGGGGGGGAGGCGGAAGCCTTCCCCGAGCCGCGGCGCCGGCCCCCGGTCGGCGAGGTCTGGCGCGTGGCCCTCGGCTGCCGCCGTCCGGACGGCTCCTTCTTGCTGGTCCAGCGGCCCGCGGGCGGCCTGCTGGCGGGGCTCTGGGAGCTGCCGGCCCTGGAGCGTCCGGCCGAGGACGGCGCGGAGCCGGCAGCCGAGGGCCTCGCGGCCCGCTGTCGCGCCGAGGCGCCGGTCCGGGCCGGTCACGTCGCGCACGTCTTCTCCCACCGACGCTGGCGCGTGGACGTCTTCGTGGCCCAGGCCAGCCCGGCGACCGGCTGGGACGAAAGTCCCTGTTGCTGGGTGCGGGAGGACGACCTCCGCGACCTCGGGGTGCCCACCGCCACCCGCAAGCTGCTGCAGGCAGCCGGCCTGCTCGCCGGTGCCCTGGGCCCGCGGGGCGGCTGAGCGCCCGGTCCGGGCCGGGCCGACCGATCTCCTTGAGTGCGCTCCCGCCCACGGTTATGCTGCCTCCACGGGCCGGCCCCGCGGTGCTCCCCAGACCCGCGGCGAGGCCAGCCGCGAGAGGCGAGGAGCACCCGTGAGCGTTCCCTTCCCCTGGCGTGACGCGACCCTGCTCGCGGTGGCCTTGCTCCTCGGCTACCTGCTCACCGGGTCGACGGACCTGTGGTGGTTCGACAGCGGCGAGCTGGCCCTGGTCGCCGCGCAGGGCGGCGTCTCCCACCCGCCCGGCCAGCCGCTTTACACTTTGGTTGCGGGATTTCTTGCCTGGGCGGATCCTCTCCCCCTGCGCGGGGTGGCCCTCGCCTCCTTCCTCCCGGCCGCGGCCTGCGCGTTCCCGGCCTACTTCCTGGTGCAGCGCCTCGCCGGCCCGCCCGGCTCCCTCGTCGGGCGCCTGCTGCGCTGGCTGCTGCTGCTGGCGGCCGGGCTCTCCTGGCCCCTCTGGGAGCCGGCCACGCGGATCGAGGTCTACGCGCTGGCCACCTTCCTGCTGCTCGGGCAGCAGGCGCACCTGGCCGGGCTGCTGGTCGGGCGCACGTCGGAGCTCCCCTCCCGCCGCTTCTTGCTGCTCAACGGCCTGCTGCTCGGGCTGCTGGGCTGCGTCAACCTGCTGCTGGCCTGCTGCGCGGGGCTCGCCAGCCTACCCGCGCTGGCCGGGCTGCTCTCCCGGGGAGGCCGGGGCCGGGCCCGGCGGCTGCTCTCCGGCGGCGCCGGCTGGATCGGGAGCGTGCTCCTCGGGCTGATGCCGCACCTCCAGCTCCTCTGGGCCGCCACCAGGCAGGACGGGCGCTGGATCTGGGGTGACCTCCAGACGGTCGCCGGGTGGCTGCACTTCCTGCGGGGTGCGGACTACGCCTTCGGCCCGCGCCTGCTGCCGCCAGGGCAGTGGCTGGGCCAGTTGTGGGAGCTCGGGGGGCACCTGCTGCTCCAGCCCCCCTTCTTGCTCCTGGCGCTCGGCCTCTTCCCCCTCGGCCGGCTCGTGCTGCGCCGGCCCGGGCTGCTGTTCCCCTTGCTCCCGGCCGGCTTGCTGCTGCTCGTGCAGAGCGCCAACGTGCCCCTGCTCCCCGACAACCCGGACTACCTCGGCTACCTCGCCTACGGCGGCTGGCTGCTCGCGTGCGCCCTCGCGGTCGGGCTCACCCGGGCCGTCGGGCCCGGCCTGCTCGCCAAGGGCCGCGGGCTGCTGCGGCTCCCCCTGGCCGTGGCCATCCTGCTGCTGCTCCTCCTCGCCCCTCCCCGGCTCGGGAGCCGGCAGCGGGCCGACGACACCCGGCCCCGCCAGCTCGCCACCCTCCTCCTCGAGGAGCTGCCCTCCCAGGCGCTCTTCCTGGTCGCCTCGGACCACCTCCTCTTCCCGCTGCTGTACCTGCAGCGCGTCGAGGGGCTCCGGCCCGACGTGGCCTTGCTCCCCGAGGGGCTGGCCTCGTCCTCCTGGCTCTTCCGTGACCTGCTCGGCCATCACCCCGATCTCCGGCCTCCGCCCCCGGACCTCCCGGACCGTGAGACCCGGCTGCGGGAGTTCGTCGCAGCCAACTCCCACCGCCCCCTCCTCCTGGAGCTGCCCGGCATGGCCCGCCAGCTCCGGCTCGACGCCACGGGCGCCTCGGGTGGGCTCCTGGTGCACCCGGCGCCCGTGCCCGCCACGGCCCTGGCCGGGCTCCGTCCCAAGCTGCGCGTGCTGCTGTCCTCCGGGCGGGAGGCCCCGTCCCTCGACCAGCGGGTCCTCGCCTTCGTGGCGCGCACCGCGGCCGGCAACGCCCGGCTCGCCGGCGATCCCCGCTGGGCCGCGCAGGTCCTCGCGGCCGCGGCCCCGGCCGGCCCCTGGGATACCTGGTCCTGGGAGGAGGGGACGCTCTCCCCGGCCGCCCCCCTGACCCCGCCCGGCTCGTGCTGGGCCGCCCTGCAGCCGCCGGTGCTCGGGGTGCCCTTCCTGCACGATCCGGCCTGCCTGCCCGTCGACCTCGGCTACCTGCTCTGGGCCGCGGGGCAGCTCGCCCCGGCGCGGGCGGCCCTCGCCGCCGGTCGTGACCTCGGCTGTCCTGCGGCCGGGCTCGTCGCGGCCGATCTGGAGCTGGCCACGGGCGAGGTCCGCGCCGCGCACGAGCTGCTCGACGGACACTTGCAGCAGTTCGGGGATCACGCGGCGGTCGCCCTGTTCCGGGCGGAGGCGCGGCGGCGGGAGGGGGACCACGCCTCCGCCCGTCGGCTGTTCGCCGAGGCCGCGGCCCACCCGGTGCTCGGCGCCGCGGCCCGGCAGCGGGCCGCGTTCTGGGAAGCCACCGAGCGCCGGTGAGCGGTCGCGTCGCCCGGTGACCGCAGGATCCGCGACCGGCCGGTTGCGGAGGGCGCGTCGGGGACTTACCTAAGCGCAGGTCGGGCGGTCCGGGAAGGTGATGCATGAGCGGTGAGGAGCAGTCGGGAGGGTGGACCGAGCGGGTCGTGCGGCTGGCCGCGGCCCTCGGCGCCAATCCGGTGCGGGTGCGCTGGAAGCTGCAGAGCCTGCAGGAGCGCCTCCGGGCCGGACGTCGCCGGGTCGGCAGCCGCAAGGAGCAGCTCGAGTACCGCCACCAGATCTGTCCCCACTGCGGCGCGCTGCAGGACGGCTCGGCCACGGTCTGCCTGCGCTGCAACCAGTCCCTCTCCTCCCGCCCCGTGCGGGTCGTCCAGCAGGTCGGGGGCCTGCTGGGCCTCACCCCCACCCGGCTGCTGATGCTGCTCTGCGTGCTCGGCTACGCCTGGGTGCTGGCCACGGGGGAGAGCTCCTCCTTCTTCAACCTCTCCGGGCGGGATCTGGTGCGCTGGGGCGGGAACGCCGCCTGGCTCACCCTCGACGGCGGCTGGTGGCGGCTGGCGACGTACATGCTGCTCCACGGCGGCATCTGGCACATCGGCTTCAACCTGTACGCCCTGCACATCATCGGACCCCTGACGGAGCAGATCTACGGTCCGCGCCGTTTGCTGCTGCTGTTCTGGGTGACCGGGGTCCTCGCGGGCATCACCAGCCTCGGCGTCGGGATCCTCGCCAGCCTCACGGGCGGCGGGGTGCTGGGCTGGGTCTTCCCCCAGGGGGTCAGCATCGGCGCCTCCGGCTCGATCATGGGGCTCACGGGCGTGATGGCGGCCTGGGGCCATCGCTCCCGGACCACCGTCGGGCTGCAGATCCGCAACGTCATGCTCCGCTGGGCTCTGTACACCCTGATCTTCGGCCTGCTGATCCGGGCCGACAACGGCGCGCACTTCGGCGGGTTCGTGGCCGGCGGTCTCCTCGGCCTGCTGCTGGACCCCCAGCGCTTCCCGGCCCGCTCGCCCCTGGCCCGGCGGCTGTGGGACCACGCTGGTCCGCTCGGGCTGGCCCTGGTGCTGGCGACCGCCCTGGCGATCCCCGCGACACCCTGGCTGACCAGCGTCGGCGGCGCCACCGCCTGGCTGCGGGAGGTCCAGGTCGGGCGAGCGCGGGTGGCCGAGCGGGTGGTCCCGGCCTGCACGCTCCTCGAGGAGGGCAAGCTCGAGCAGTCCCTGGCGGTCTTCGCGCGCACCATCGGCGTCGAGGCCCGCACGCCGGAGCAGCAGGTCGCCCTCGTCGGCGAGCTGGTCGAGGCCTGCGACGCGTTCCGGCAGCGGCGGGCGGCGTCGGGGCCGGCGTCGGCGCCGGTGGGGGCCGCATCGGCCCAGGCGCCCTGAACGGGCGCGGCTTCGCGACGGGTTCTGCGGTACTGTGAGGGGGGTTGTGGGGGTGTTGGTGTTGGAGACGGCGCTGGCCTCAGGGGTTGAACTCGCCTTTTCTTGAGGGACTTTCGGGTGGATTGATGGATTTTTAGGGGCTTCCTCCCCAAGGGAGTGTGCCGAGGGGGGACCTACGGTCGCCCCCTCGGGCTCCCCCTCCCTTCCCCCTCCCCCAGCCCCCTCCCCCTG
>JAVEVO010000287.1:0-4994 GCA_034005005.1 Myxococcota bacterium | reverse complement strand
GCGAAGGGGAAGGCGAAGGGGAGGGCGAAGGCGAAGGGGAGGGCGAAGGCGAAGGGGAGGGCGAAGGCGAAGGGGAGGGCGAAGGCGAAGGGGAGGGCGAAGGCGAAGGGGAGGGCGAGGGCGAGGGGACGCTGTTCCGGTTCGTGAACACCGGGCTCGATCCGGTCTACCTCTCCGTGTCGACGGGGCTCGCGGCGCAGCTCCAGTGCGGGCAGCTCGACGAGGTCGGCGCGTGGCAACCCTGCCACTTCTTCCCCCCCGGCTGCACTCAGGAGTGCCCCGAGCCCGGAGAGCCCTGGGCCTGTATGATGTGCGACGCGCCGCCTCCCCGCGTCCGTCGGGTGCTGCCGAACGAGGTCCTGGAGGTCCCCTGGGACCGGCTGCTCCGGACCGTCGAGCCGTGGGAGCAGTGTAGCTGCTTCCGGACGGTGACCTTGCCGCCCCAGCCCTTCCAGCTCACGGTCTGCTACGGGGACGCAGTCCGCTGCTTCGACCCGGACCAGTGGTGGAACGGTGAGGCCGTGCCCTGCCCGGAACCGGAGGCGGACGCCACCTGGTACGGGGAGATCGACGGCGATCGGCGCTGCACCGCTCAGGATTTCTCCGGCGCCGCACCTCCCGCGGTGGTGACCGTCGAGGCCCCTCCGGTGGCCGGCTGATAGCGGTCCTCCGGCGCGGGTCGCGCGCTCCAGCCCCCTCGCCGGGTGCGCCTCCACGAACAGGAGGAGCTCCCGCGGCGGCGCGCATGGAAACTTTCAAGGCCCCTTCTCGACCTGGTCAATCTGGCCGGTCCGGTCGACACAGAATACCCAGCGGTCGTCGGAATCCAGGGGACTACCCGCCCGTGCCGGAGCGCCTTCGTCGACGGCGATCGTTGTCGCATGACCGCCGTGCTGTCCAGCCTGTCGGGCGGGGCCGGCACGTCTCCAGCCAGAGTCACCGGACCGTCGTGAGGGCGCGCTCGAGATGGGCCGCTTCCTCCAGCCGGCGACCAGCGGGGAAGCGCTCTCGGTAGCGGGCGAGGAGCGCCCGAGCTTCGTCCAGGCGCCCCTGGCCGATGCGGGCGCGGGCCAGGCCGATGAGCGCGACCTCTACCCGGACCGGGTCGTGGCCGGCGACGTGC
This sequence comes from Myxococcota bacterium, assembly GCA_034005005.1. Classification (GTDB taxonomy): domain Bacteria; phylum Myxococcota_A; class JAVEVO01; order JAVEVO01; family JAVEVO01; genus JAVEVO01. The sequence continues at coordinate 3,871 of JAVEVO010000287.1, read as the reverse complement.
GCCGCGAACAAGTGCGCAGCGTCGTTCCAGTCTCGCGCGGCGAGCAACAGGCGACCGAGGTGCACCAGCGCGAGCGCCGCCTCCGGGGCCTCCGGGTGCGCCGCCAGCAAGAGGGTGAGCTGGGACCGGGCCTCGCGCTCCTGGCCCGTCGTGAGGAGGTGGTCGGCGAGGGCCCAGCGCGCACGTGCGGCGGCCCGGCCCGCGGGAAAGGCGCTGAGGTAGCGCTGCCAGATGGCCACGGTCGCGGCCGAGCCACCTCCGTCCTCGCTGTGCAGCAGCTCGGCCAGATCGAGGAGCAGCCGCTCTGGTGGCGGGGTGCCGGCCGCGGCCAGCGCTCGCTCGTAAGCGGCGCGGGCATCGACGCCGCGACCGGCGAGCCGGAGGGCATCGCCGAGAAGCTGCTCGAGCGGCCAGCTCCTCGAGCGGCAGGCCAGCAGCAGGGTGATGGCGTCCTCGTCGTTCCCCGTGGCGAGGAGCAGGCGTGCCTGCTGCAAGGTCTCGGCCTCCGACCAGGGTCTGGCGGGCGGCGGCGGGGGGGGAGGCGTCACCAGGGGCCGGCGCGCGAGGGGCGGGAGGGTGACAGCCGAGGCCGCCGCCGGAGCCTCGGCGGTGGCAACCTGGGGCGGTGGGGTCGGCCACGGTGCAGGAGCCGGGCTGTCTGCCGGCCCTGAGGAGGAGGCGATCGGGAGGGACGGTGGTGCTGCGCGGACCGGTTCGGCTGGTGCCGGTGGCGCCGCGGTCGGTGGTGTTGCCGCGTCCGGGGAGGGCCACGGGGTCGGCTCGGGAGGGGCGAGGTGCCTGGGCGGCACGCTGCTGGGTGGAGGGACGCGGGCAGGCGCGACGGAGGTCGGCGAGCCTCGCTCTGCTCTGGCGACGGCTCCGGGGGGGGCGGGGAGGCCATTCGCGACCGCCTTGCCCGGCCGCGCTGGGTCGTGGGGGGAGGTCGTGGCAGCCGTTTGGGCGTCTGCCTCCGGCGCGACCCGGGGCGGCTCGATGCGCAGCGACTGGCCCGCGCCCACCGTGCCCAGGCTGCGGCCATCCCGGGTCTCCACCGTCACCCGTCCCTCCCGACCCTCCACCAGGCTCGCCTCGCCCGGCAGGTGGCGGACGGTGAAATCGGTGCCGACGACCCGGACCACGGCGTAGGGGGTCCGCACCTCGAAGCGTTGGTCCGCGGCCCGGTGGCGTACGACCGCCCGCACGGTCCCTTGCGCCACCTCGAGGACGGCCGTGTGGGGATCCCAGCTCGCGACGTGCACCACCGTCTGGGCTTCGATGGACACGGTGGCCGTGGCCGCGTCGCGCAGCACGGCTGCACCCCGGGCACCGCTCCGGAAGGTGGTGGCAGCCGGGATCGGGCTGGCGGCGGTCGGCAGGGGCGGGGACACCTGGACATCCTGTGCGGCGGTGAGCTGGAGCTGGGAGGTCGCCGTCGTCGCTGGCTGGGGGGATCCGGGCCGCCCCGGCTCGTCCCGGCCGCCGCCGAAGAGTGCGAGCAACGAGACGATCCCGGCGGCGGCTACCCCGCCCACGGGGATGAGCGCGAAGAGCCAGGGCCTGCGAGCGGATGGCGCCCGCTCCTGCCGTCGGATGCGCGCCGCGCGCACGAAGGCCTGGACCTCCTGCTCCGGGACCGGCCGGTCGCAGGCTTCTCGCAGCCCACGGGTCAGCGACCGGTACGCGGCGTCGGCTGGACTCGGCGGCTCGTCCGCTGGCGTCGGGAGGTGCCGAAGGCGTGGATCCTGTGGCTTCATGCTCGGACCCCCTTCCAGGCGACTCCGCGCGGCGAGTGGTCCTGCTCGACCACCCGCCCCGTTCGTTCGCGTTCCAGCTCCGTGAGCGCCGCCAGCACCTTTTCCCGGGCGCGGTGGTGGCGAGTGCGCACGGTCGTCGCCTGCTCGCCGAGCGCGGCGGCGACCTCCTCCACGCTCAGCCCCTCCACCTCGCGCATCACCCAGACGGAGCGGAAACGCAGGTCCAGCTCCTCGAGCGCTCGCGCCACCAGCGCGAGCTGCTCGCGGGCTTCGACGCGGTCCCCGGCCGAGCGCTCGAAGCCTTCGACCGTGCCCTGCAGGTGCTGGTAGGCGGTGTGGTGGTTCCGGCGTCGCACGGTGCTCCGGATCTCTTTGTGGGCCAGGTTGTGGGCGATGCCGTGCAGCCAGGCGGACAGGCTCGACTCCTTGCGAAAGCGGGGCAGCGAGGTCACCAGCTCGAGGAAGACCCGCTGCACCAGATCATCCACGTCCGGTTGTCCCAGGGTGGCGCGCAGGTACAGGGCGATCCGCGGGGCGTGGAGGCGAAAGACCACCGCCCACGCCTCTTCGTCACCGGCGTGGCAGCGGGCGAGCAGGGCCTGCTCCTCTTGATCACATGCTGAGCCCACCGGCCTCCCACGATCCCCGCCGCGCTCTGGCGAGGCGCTCGTCCCGTCATTCAGAACACGATCCCCGCACGCAGTGTCGCGCCAGCGACGGTGCGGGAGGCGCGCCACAAGGCTTCGCCTTGCCACTCGTACTGCTCGACGCCGAGGTACCTCCGCAGTGGGAAGGACACACCGGCGAGCAGGTGGGTTCCGAGGGGCACGAGCGCCTCGGGCTCCAGGAGCAGGACCGTGGCCCCCGAGCGGGCCTCCGCCTCGTGGAAGCGCCACGGGGAGCGCACCACGAACCGGCGCCACTCGTGCCCGGCCCCGGCCCCCAGCCGCAAGCGCAGCGGGCCGGCGGGCAAGGCGACCCGGACGACCCCCAGCAGCTCGCGGCGAGCCAGCCAGGCCTCGGCGCGGGCACCGGTCAGCTCCCGCTCGGGGGACCAGGTGCCTACCACGCCGACGCCGAGCGCGCCGGCGAAGAGGAGGAGCGCCCCTTCCCCGCTCAGCCGGCCACGTCCGCGATCCGCCGGGCCTTCGACCGTATAGCTGCCCGAAAGGGCCAGCAGGCCCGCCAGCCGTTCTTCCAGGGGCCGGCGGGGAAGCTGGCCCAGGGGGACCTGAACGCTCACGTCCACCAGCGGGCCCAGGGCCTCGGTCGACTCGGTGGCCCGGAGGGCGTCGACCGTCGCCCGGGCGAGCTCGGCGGCCCGCGCGAGGGGCTCGACACCGGTCAGGTCGAGCTGCTGCGCCTGGTGGGTGCCGTCGCTGAGGACGGCCCGGAGGCCCGGACCGACGAGTAGCTGCACCGTGGGCGCCCCCTGCTCCTGCTCGCGACAGCCGGCGGCTTTGCCTGCGACCACCACCCTCATCCCCCCGGCCCGCTTGCGTTGCTCGATGAGCAGCGCCGCCCGGAGCGTCTCGGCGTCCAGCCCGGCGGCCTCGTCTTCGGTCGCGACGCAGACGGCCCCCGTCGCTCGCTCCGCCCCCACCGGAGTGGGGAAGGACGAGAGGACGAGGGCCGTCCATGCCGCCAGGGCTCCCTGCAAGGCTCACCTCGGCCGCGTCAGCGGCAGCTCCGGGGGTCGACCTCGTGGCCGCCGGCTCGCTCGCAACGGTCCAGCGGCGTCCAGCCGTAGCTGGGCGTGCCATCGACCAGGATCCGCTCGCAGCAGACGGTGTCCCCGTCCCCCCCATCCCCCTCGCCCTCGCCCTCGCCGCCCTCACCCTCACCCTCGCCCTCGCCGGCGCAGCGCCCGTCGTCTTGGAGGGGCAGGCCGTTGTTCGCGACGCAGCGCTCCTCGGTCAGATAGACGAAGCTCACCGTGCCGTCCGCTGCGGTCAGGGCGCAGCAGACCGTGGGCCAGGCCCCCTCGCCCTCGCCCTCGCCCTCGCCACCCTCACCCTCACCCTCGCCCTCGCCGGCGCAGCGCCCGTCGTCAAGGAGGGGCAGGCCGTCGATCGCGACGCAGCGCGCCACGGACAGAAAGACGAAGCTCAAGGTGC
>JAVEVO010000286.1:0-5010 GCA_034005005.1 Myxococcota bacterium | reverse complement strand
CCGGGACGCCCCATCGGGGAGCGCGACGCAGGTCTGCCGGAGGATCTCCCCCCGGGGGCAGACGCAGGCCTGCTCCTCACCGAGGCGGCAGATCCCGCCGTCCCCCTCCCCCTCCCCCTCCCCCTCCCCCTCGGCGACCTCCCCCTCCCCCTCACCCTCACCCTCGGCGCCTTGCTCCACGAGGCAACCCGCCAGGGAGCCGCCGACGAGGAGCAGCGCTCCGCAGACGACCAGCAACTCGGTCAGCGCCGACAGTCCCCTCGAGTCGGTGATCCTGGTACGCATCGCATCCTCCTGGCGGAACGCGCCGCCGGCTCACGGCATCTGCAGGGATTTCATGCAAGTCGCAGGCCAACCCCCGCCAAGCGCCTGCGCCCTGCTAACCTCTTGCATGGTAACAGAAAACACGATTCCAGCCAAGCACGTCGGGCCGGACGGGGGCGGCAGCCTTCTGCGGTCCGCCACAGTCTTCTGAGCCCCCCGGCGGCTTGGTCGGGCAGGAGCGGCCGCCGCGGGTTGACCCCACCCGACGGAATCCGTAGGGTCGTCGGTGGTGGCCCCGGTGCGAGCGGCCCGGGCCCGGGAGGCGACGATGACCAGCACGGGCCAGGGCCCCCGGCGAGGCCGCCGACTTCCTCGCCGCACCACTCCCCCCCAGGTCCCGGCGGAGCAGCAGGAGGAGTTCTCCCGGCTGCACCTCCGCCGCGACGCCGCGCGCGAGCCCCTCGAGCGCGCCGAGATCGAGCTGCAGCTCGGCGAGCGCTGGCTCCAGCTCCCCGCGGGAGCCCCGGAGGCCCGTCGCTGCTACGCGACCGCGCGCCGACTCCTGGAGCAAGCGGGCCTGCCGCCCGGGGCGGGACGGCGGCGCGCGGCCGTGCAGGGCGGCATCGTCGCGGCCCAGGCCCTCGGCGAGACCGCGGAGGCGCTCGAGCTGCTGGCCCAGCTCCAGATCGAGGCCGAGCAGGCCCACGACGAGGGCGCGGCCCTGGCCGCGGTCTTCACGCGTGCCGGGCTGCTCCAGGCCCTGGGGCGGGAGGCCGAGGCCGAGCCCTGGTGGCAGCAGTGTGCGACCCGCGCGGCCGGCAGCGGGATGGTGGGGATCGAGGCCCAGGCGCTCTGCCAGCTCGCGCAGCGGGCCCTGGCGGCGGCGGGGCCCGACGAGGCCGCCCCCCTCGCCCGGCGCGCGGTCGAGCTCGCCAGCGCCGCCCAGGACGGGAGCACGCTCCTCGCCGCGACCCGGATCCTCGTCATGGCCGAGCGCCAGCAGGGCCGGCCAGCCGCGGCCGCGGCCGCGTGCGCCACCGGGCAGGTCTGGCTGGCCGGACTGGCCGGCTACGACGCCGCGCTGGCGGCCCGCCTGCTGGAGCCCCTGCGCGCGGCAGGCTTCGACGTGCCGGATCCCGGGTCGCGCGCCCCAGGCCGCTGACTGCTGCCCGACACCCCGCCCGACCCGCGCCGCCGGCACCCGCCGACCAGCAGGACCAGCAGCCCCAGCTCCAGCACCGGCCCCGGGCCGCTCCCGGCCTGGCCCGGCACGGAGCAGCTACAGCCGGTGTCCGGATCTCCCCGCCCCTCCTCCTCGCCCTCGCCCACGCCGCCCTCCCCCTCCTCGCCCTCGCCCTCGGCCGGCCCCACCCCGCCCTCACCCTCGCCCTCGCCCTCGGCCGCGTCCCCGATCCAGTCGGGGACGCACTGCCCGGCGACGCAGCGCTCCTGGCGCGGGCAGCGCAGCCGCGCGCAGGGGTCCGGCTGGCAGCGCCCGTCGAGGCAGACCTCCCCCGCGGGGCAGCCGGCCGCGGGGCAGCGGTCGCTCACGCAGCCGCCGTCGACGCAGACCTGGCCCGCGGGACACACCGCCGCGAAGCAGGGATCGTCGGCGCAGCGGCCGTCGCGGCAGCTCTGCCCGAGGGGACAGGCCACCGTCGCGCAGGACTCCAGGCACTCGCCGTCGCGGCAGGCCTGCCAGGAGGGGCAACTGACCGCCGCGCACGGATCCGGCTCGCACTCCCCGTCCAGACAGCGTTGACCTTCCGGGCAGCCGGTCTCCTGGCAGGCGTCCTCGTCGAAGCACTGCCCACCGTGGCACTCGGAGCCGCCGGGGCACTCCACGGTGCCACAGGGGTCGACGCACTGGCCGCTGCCGGGATCGCACCGGTGGCTCGCGGGGCAACCATCCAGCAAACAGGCGGGCAGGCAGCTCCCGGCCTCGCAGACCTGCCCCCCCGGGCACTCGCCGGCCTCGCAGGGTGCGGCGCAGAAACCGCGCTGGCAGGTCCGCTCACCGTCGCAGCGCGCGTCGTCGTCGACGAGCCCGTCGCAGTCGTCGTCCTCGCCGTTGCAGACCTCGACGGGCGTCGGACCGCAGCGACCGCAGGGATTGCGGACCTCCTCGTCGATCACCCCGTCGCAGTCGTTGTCCAGGCCATCGCAGCGCTCGGGCGCGGGCGCCACCAGCGGCACGCAGATCTCCTCACCGTTGAGGCACTGCCGCCGGCCCTCGCCGCAGGCGCCCCCCGCGACCAGGCAGGAGCCGAGGTCGTCGAGGTCCTCGTCGGTCCGGCCGTCGCAGTCGTTGTCCAGCGCGTCGCAGCGCTCCTCGCGGGGTACGCAGACCACCTCGTCGCAGCGATCGCCGATCCCGTCCCGGTCCGCATCGAGCTGGTCGGGGTTGGCCACTGCCGGGCAGTTGTCACAGCCGTCACCGAGGCCGTCGCCGTCCTGGTCGGGCTGGCCGGGGTCGGCCAGCTCCGGGCAGACGTCGCAGCGATCGCCGACCCCGTCGCCGTCCCGGTCGGCCTGATCGGGGTTGGCGACGAAGGGACAGTTGTCATCCTCCTGGCAGAGCCCGTCCTCGTCGGGATCCCCGCAGGGCAGGCCGACGCCCCAGCGGATGTCGATGCACAGGGGGCGGTCGCTGGTGGCGCCGGCCGCCAGCCGCCCGACGTCGAAACGCTCGGAGAGGGTGACGTCGTAGCCGTAGTCGGTGATCAGATCGTCGTTGCGGTCCGTCGAATCGAAATCCAGGTCGTAGATCCCGTTACGCAGGACCGGACAACCATTGAAGACATTTTCGATGCGGTCTCTAGACTCATCGTACTCACCTAGCTCCCAGGAAGTGAGACGTTCGTCCCGGACATCATGGGGAGAAAGACCGATGAAGGTGCTCGGCTCCAGCGGATCATCGCCTTGATCGAACTCGTAGACGGTCCTCGGCGAGCTGGGGATGGTGCTCCCATAGTCATCCTGATAGTTGCCCACGAAATACAGGTCCCCGTCGATGTATTGGGTGATCGCAAGCACCATGATGGGCCGATTCGTCGTGTTCGTGAAGGTGTAGCACTGGGTGAGGACCGTGCAGTCCAGCGTCTGCTCGAGCAGCACCTCGACCCCACCGTAGGTGAAGACCGAGGTCACGGTGTTCCCCTGCTGAGTGGCACGGGCCACGCCGAGGCCGCTGCGCCCGGCCTCGAGGTAGGTGCCGGCGCTGCTCCCGTCCCGGGTCAGGCAGAGGAAGGGCATGCTCTGATAGACCGTGCCGGCGCGCTCCCACTCGGGCTCGGGCGGGTCGAAGAAGGCGTCGCCCGCGACGTTGGCCTGGGTGCCGAAAGTACCATAGGCATCCACGGTGAGGGAGAGGTGCCCGAGGGCCGGGGAGCAGCCCGCCTGCGTGCTGAGGGTGAACGCGCCCTGGGCCCACGCCCGGGGAGCAGCCAGCAAGGCCAGCAGCAGACAGCAGGTGCCCAGGACCACGGATCGTCGCGCCATCGGCCTCTCCCGCGCGGGGGATGAACCCCCCACGACCATTGTCCCGGCCCGCGCGTCCCTCGTCAACCACCCTGCCCGCGAGCCGGAGCCGAGCCGCCCTGTGCCGGCCGTTGACACGCCGGGTGGGGCCGCATAGCCTCGACCCCCACGACGGGGACGGTGGCGGGACGGCGCCGGCCACTGACCGGCAGGGAGCGCGGGGCATGGAGACGGTCGGGCTCTCGGTGATCGTGCCCTTGTACAACGAGGCCGGCTGTCTCGACCGGAGCGTGCGACAGATCGTCGCCGAGCTCGAGGAGCTGGGCGAGTCGAGCTGGGAGCTCCTGCTGGTGGACGACGGCTCCCGGGACGACACCCGCGCCCGCGCCGCGACCCTCGCGGCCGGGGACCCGCGGATCCGCCTGCTCAGCCACGATCCCAACCAGGGCAAGGGAGCGACGGTCCGCCAGGGGATGCTCGCGGGGCGGGGAGAGCTGCTGCTCTTCCTCGACGCGGACCTCTCGACCCCGCTGCGCGACCTGCGCCTGCTGCGCCTCGCGCTGGACGCGACGCCGGCCGACATCGCGATCGGCTCCCGGGCCCTCCCCTCCTCCCGGCTCCAGGCCCGGCAGCCGCCCGTGCGCGAGGCCCTCGGCCGGCTCGGCAACCTGGCCATCCGCCTGCTGACCCCGTCCCTGGCCGACCTGCACGACACCCAGTGCGGCTTCAAGCTCTTCCGGCGCGCGGCGGCCCAGCGGGTCTTCGCCGGGAGCCGCATCGACCGCTGGGGGTTCGATTTCGAGGTGCTGGCCCTCGCCCGCCACCTCGGCTACCGCGTCGTCGAGGTCGGCGTCTCCTGGCGACACGACCCCCACAGCAAGGTCCGCAGCGGCGACTACCTGCGGACCCTCGCCGACCTGGTGCGGCTGCGGCTGGACCCCGCGTGGCCGCGCGTTGACCGCCGCCCTCCCGCTCGATAGATTCCCCTCGGAGCGGGCAGTGCCCGCCGCGTGCACGGGAGGACTCCATGAGACGACCGGGTTGGATCTTGCTCATCGGCCTGCTGGCGCTCACTCCTGCCACCGGCTGCAACGACGATGCCGACGGCGGTGAGGGCGAGGGCGAGGGTGCCGAGGGCGAGGGCGCCGAGGGCGAGGGCGCCGAGGGCGAGGGCGCCGAGGGCGAGGGCGCCGAGGGCGAGGGCGCCGAGGGTGAGGGCGCCGAGGGCGAGGGCGCCGAGGGCGAGGGCGCCGAGGGCGAGGGCGC
>JAVEVO010000102.1:0-24434 GCA_034005005.1 Myxococcota bacterium | reverse complement strand
GGGGTTGAGGCGGGGGTGGGGGAGGGGTCGGATCGGGGTTCGCCAGGGTCCACGGGGCTGGAATGTGACAAATGTAACAAGGGGCCTTCCGAGCCGGCCAGCTCGGTGACCGTCTTGGAATGCCGGCGACTCCGGGAGGGGATCCGGCAGGCCGTCGAGTACCTGGAGGAGCTGGAGATCAAGGAGGCGCTGCGGCTGCTCCGGGGGCTGATCGGCCCTGGTCGAGGTTGACGCGCCGGCGAGAATGCCTACAATGACTGTTGGAGGCTTTGCTGGTTCGCCGGCATTGCCTTTTTCGTTTCTTGCCCCTACCGGCTGCGCTGCTCCTCTCGTGGCCGCAGGTCATCGATCAGCGTGAAGCTCCAGACCGCGAAGTCTTCCAGGCCGAGCATCGGCCGGACCGAGCGATGCCTCAGCAGGGAGACCTGCTGCGCGAGCCCGGCAAGCTCAGGCCGGGCCGGCGCGGTCATGCCGCTGAAACGGAAGCCCCAGGCGATGATGTAGGCAACCAGGTCCGCGAGCTGGATGGCGGTGGTCAGGTCGCTGTGGACGAAGAAGGGCTCCGGGATGACTCGCCCAGCCCGCTGCTTGCCCTTGGCCGTCTCGCGGAAGTACTTGGCCATCTGACCGACGAGCATGTGCGCCTGGGACTTCTTCAGCTCGTCGAAGACGACCAGGCCCAGCTCGCTGCCCGGCTGCTCATCGAGGAAGTAGTAGAAGCGCTCGAACAGGTAGGCGTAGTCCTTGCGCAGGAAGTCCCCCGTCGGGCGCGGCGCGCTGCAAGGCACGATGCTGGCGAAGGCGCGCACGCGGTAGCGCGCACACAACTCCAGGACGCGCTCCACGAAGGCCACCTTGGCCTGGGCCAGGGCGGTCAGTTCGGCACGCGTGACCGCTTCAGGCGACCCCTGCTCCTTGCTCTGGCTTCCCTTCTCCAGGCAGCTCCGGGCCAGCCTGGCCCGCTCGTCGGGAGGCAACGGATCCAGTTGCGCCGCCAGCCGGAAGGTCTTCCCCTTGAGCAGCTTGCGCGCCTTCAGCTCGGCCAGTCCCTCGCTGATCCGGGTGCCGAAGTGCTCCTGCTCGGCCTCCTGGACCTGGCAGATCAGGTTCCAGAGTTCGCGGTCCCCGATGGCCACGCCCGCCAGGACCTCGTAAGGAGAGTCCCGGTGATCGACCCCGGACTCGTCGAGGAACAACAGGTGACTCACCTTCGCCTCCACCCCGACTGTTGCCCAGCCTGTGGCCGGATCCTCCCTCGGCCTGGCTGACGTCGCGAAGGCCGAGAGCCGACCGGAGGATCCTACCGTTCGGCGGACCGCCGGACTACCTGCTCTCCCCGTTCGTCCCCCCAGGGCCGGGGAGGGCCGCCGAGGCGTACTGACGAGCTGCCCTGGCCTTGTGCCTTTCTACTTGATGTCCTTGGAGTAGTTGGCCGTTCGGTACTCACGAAGGGCAGACGGAGAAGGCTCATGCACGCGATGGGAAGGATGGGCAGGACGAGTTGACGACCCCGATGGGGAAGCTGGATTCGGCGGCGATGCTCGCGAACCTGATGGCGGCCGGGATCATCGACCCGGCGGTCACCGTGGTCGAGGCCGACGGCGCGGACAACGCGGTGACCGTTGCGTTACAAGCCCGCACGGGGAGCCATCATGCGAGCGTCCGAAAACTGGAAGCGGCCTCTCGGAGGGGGAGCGGGTGACGACGGGGGCGACGACGGCGAGGGGATCCCCGGGGGCGGTGCCGGGTCCGGGAGCAGCAGGTCAACGAGGGCTCCCCCTGGTCACCCGGTCCGGAGCCGGGGCAGCGGGCGGAAGACGAGGCCTCCACCGCGACGGCGAGCCGAGGGCCGGGCAGGTCACCGGGGGGGCGCCGGCCGGGTCCAGCGGGCCGCGCGTCGGGCGTTGTCGGCGTGTGTCGGCGACGCGCTGCAACAGTGGTCGGGGCCGCTTCCGGCCTCGCTCCCAGCTCCGGGGCGGGCTCGGCGACGATGGGCCGGGCCGGGGGGCTGTTGCGACGCGTCGAGGGTGGAAGTACCTAAGTCCCGAATGGGGACTTTGTGGGGACAGGCGCCGCGTGCTCTCGGAGAGAGCCTAGCTTTTCTGCCGCTTCAGCTCCGCGCAGATGTTCTTCTGCATCATCTCGTTGGTGCCGCCGCCGATGCTCAGCAGGATCGCATCCCGCAGCAGGCGCTCCACCGGGTACTCCCGGCAGTAGCCGTAGCCGCCGAGGACCTGGATCGCGTTGCGCGCGACCTCCTCGCCGGTGGTGGTGGCGACCAGCTTGGCGCTGTCCGCGAGCAGGCGGTTGCGGCTCTCGGATCTGGCCTGGGACGCGGCGTAGTAGACGAGGGTGCGCGCGGCGTGGGTCTTGGCGTAGCTCTCGGCGACGAGCCGCTGGATCTGGCCGTGGTCGAGGAGGGGCTTGCCGAAGGACTGGCGCTCCAGGGCGTAGGCCGTCATCTCGTCGAGGCAGCGCAGGCAGATGCCGATGGACTGCGCGGCCAGGCCGATCCGCTCCGCCTCGAGGTTGCGCATCATGCCGTGCAGGCCCTGGTGCAGGGCGCCCAGCAGGTTGGCCTCTGGGACGAAAGTCTCCTCGAAGCAGAGCTCCGCGGTCGGGGAGGCCCGCATCCCCAGCTTGCTCTCCTTGCGGCCCACGGTGAAGCCGGGAGCCGCGCTCTCCACGAGGAATGCCGAGAGGTCCCGGCGACCCTCGCCCGTGCGGGCGTAGACGAGGTAGATCCCGGCCGGGCCCGCGTTGGTGATGAACTGTTTGGCGCCGTCGAGCACCCAGCCGCCCTGGGCGGACCGGGCAGTGCAGCGCATGGCCAGGACGTCGGAGCCCGAGACCGGGTCGGTCATGGCCATGCCACCGATCAGCTCGCCGGAGATCACCCGGGGCAGGAAGCGCGCCTTCTGCTCGTCGTTGCCGTTGGCATGGAAGTTGTGGACGAACAGCAGCTCGTGGGCCAGGTAGGAGAGGCCGAAGCCCGGCTCCACCCGGGAGAGCTCCTCGAGCACGATCACCGTGGCCACCAGGTCGAGCCCGGCGCCGCCCTCCTCCGCGGGCACGGTGATGCCGCACAGCCCCAGGTCCCGGGCGAGCCCGCGCAAGAGCTCCGGGTCGAAGTGCTCCCGGGCATCGGCCTCCTGGGCCTGCGGCTGCAGCCGCTCCCGGGCGAAGCGGGCCACCTGCTCCCGCACCAGGCGGTGCTCCTCGGTCGGATTGAAGAGATCCAGCTCCATGATTGCCCCCCCCTTGCTCCGTGACGATCGCCCCGTACCCTACCACGGCTGTCCACACCGGGAAACGGGCGGGTCGAGCGGAGTGGATGGTCGGGGCAACCTCCCCGGTTCATTGACACTTCTCTGGAATCCGGCCATGCTCGGGCACGGCGCGTGGTAAGGTCCGCTCCTCCCGCGGGGGAGGCCCGGCGTGACGACCGCCAGGCGCGGGAGGCACCCATGGCAGGCCCCAAGATCCCTCTGCTGTACTGGAAGCCCCTCTGGATCACGATGCTGGCGATCCTCTTGGTGCTCGGGGCCCTGCTCGGCTTCGACCTGTACCTCGGCGGGGAGGTCGACGCCTTGCGGGGGACTCCTCCCGCGCAGGCCATTCCGAAGCTGGAGCGCTTCCTCGGGACCCACTCCTGGTCCCGGCGCTCGCTCCCGGCCGAGACGCTGCTCCACGAGAAGCTCATCCTCCGGCTGGACGAGCTCGCGGGCAACGACCCCGAGGCCGCGGTCCGGCTCTGCCTCGACACGACCAAGAAGCACGAGCGGGGGGCCGCGGTCGAGCGGTGCAACGCGACCCTGATGGACCTGCGCGTCGACTCGGCGAAGAAGCTCCTCGACGACGGGGAGCTCGAGGCCGGGCTGAAGCAGCTCGAGGCCTTCCTGGAGGAGGGGCTGCGCGGGGAGACCCTGGCCGCGGCCCGCCAGGAGGCGGCCCGGGCCCGCTTCCTGATGCTCGCGCAGACGGCCCACGAGCAGGCTCCCGACACCATCCAGGACGAGGTCGAGAAGATCCGGGAAGATTTCCCGACCACCGAGGGGGCCGGGCTCGCCGCGGACCTGCTCACCTGCCGCAAGCTCCAGGTCGCCTTGCCGGAGCGGGTGGATGCTGCGTTTCTGCAGGGCGTGCTCCGCTGCCAGGAGGTCGCGCGGGGCGGGGCGAAGACGCCGGCCGGCGCGGCCATCCAGACCTTCCTCCAGCGGCTCGCGACCAATGCGGTCCAGGTGCAGCTCCAGCTCACCCTCTCGCCGAAGCTGCCGCCCAGCACCGAGCTCGAGGATCGGCTCCAGCCCCTGCTCGGCACCTGGCTCTTCGAGCAGTCCCGCTCGCCCCTGTACGAGACGACCCTGCCGCCGGGGAGCCCGGTGCAGCCCACTTACCAGCTCTTGCTGACCTACACCGAGACGCCGGGCAAATGGCAGCAGCGCCGCTGTGACCGCAACCGGCTGATGGCGGTGACCCTCGAGCTCAAGGAGCGCGCCGCGGGCAAGGTGCTGGAGACCTGGCAGTTCGCGACCGACGAGAAGCTCCTCGTGCTGCCCAAGGGGACCAAGGCCGACGAGTGTCCCGCCCTGCTCCTCGACCTCGAGATCGCGCAGGTGGCCGACTGGCTGAAGCAGCAGACCTCCCAGACCTTCGCGCGGGAGCCTTCGGCCTGGGCTCCGGCGCCCAAGGCCGACGCCACCGACGAGGACGCGCCTGCCGACGCCCCGGCCGATGCCCCCGCGGGGGACGAGGCTCCGCCCGCTCCCGACCAGCCCGCCGACGCCCCGGCCGATGCCCCCGCGGGGGACGGGGCTCCGCCCGCGGCCGACCAGCCCGCGCCGGCCCCCACTGGCGAGGAAGCCCCGGCGGCCGAGGACGGGAAGGAGTAGCCCCGACCGGGTCGATCGAGCTCGGGGTGGGTGAGGGGGGAGGACGGACGAGGGCTCGCGGCGAGCGCGCGGCCCGTCAACCGCGACAGGCCTACCGGCGCCGCACCCAGAGCAGCCCGGCCAGCAGCAGCAGGACCCCCAGGCCCGAGCTGGGCGCCTGACGGGGGGTCAACCGGCAACTGCAGTCGCAGCCCTCGTCCGGGGTGCCCCCGTGGGGGACGTCGGGCCCGAGGTCGCTGCCGCCGTCGGGATCGCCACTGTCCGGCGTGCCGCCGTCCACCTCGCCTCCTTCGCCCTCGCCCTCGGCGCCCTCGCCCTCACCTTCGCCCTCGGCGCCCTCGCCTTCGCCCTCGCAGCTCTCCTGCCCGGTGTCCTCGACGCTCAGCAGCAGGTCCTCGGAGACCTCGTCGGTGCCGTCGCCGATGGTCAGCTTGACCAGGAAGCGGGTCGTCGCGTCCACGGCCGGCGCGGTGAAGCCGGGCGTGGCGGAGGTCGGGTCGTCGAGCACCAGCAGCCCCGCCGGGCCCTCGGTCACCTCCCAGCGGAAGGTCAGGGGGGCCCCGTTGGGGTCGCTGGAGGCCGACCCGTCCAGGACTCCGGCCTGGCACTCGGCGATGGCCTGCTGCTCGGCCAGCACCAGCTCCGGGGCCTCGTTGATGGTGTTCTCCACCAGGACCGTCACTGTGTCGGCATCGTACAGGGGGCCGCTCGCGACGATCAGCCGGAAGCGCAGCTCGGTCGCGGTCAGCACCCGGGGTGCGGTGAAGGTCGGGGCGTCGCTCGCCGCGTCGTCGAGGGCCACGGCCGGACCGCCGAGCTGCTCCCAGGCGAAGGTGAGCTCCTGGTCGTCCTCGCCGGGGCGGGACCCGCTGCCGTCCAGGGTGTAGGCCTCCTCCTCGCCGACGGTGCCGTCCGGGCCCGCGTCCGCGACCGGCGGCGCGTCCTGGAGGACTGCGGCCAGGTAGTCGAGGACCGCCACGGTCGGGGTCGGATCGGGGGTGCTGTCGACGATCCGGATCCGCAGGACGCCCTCCTGGATCGCCTTGGCCGGGTCCAGGGTCCAGGTGTGCTCGGCGACCTCGCCCGCGAAGCTCCCCAGCGCGGTCCAGACGTCGCCGCCCTCGTGGACCTGCACCTGCAGCTCCTCCTCGTCGCCCGCGGTGCCACCGACGAGCACCAGGTCGTAGGCGGCCTGGAACAGGGGCGGCGCGTCGAAGCGCAGCTCCTGCTGCAGCACGTAGCGCAAGGGCACCTCTTGCGGGTTGCGGACGGCCTCCTCCAGGTGGCCCCAGCGATCCCAGGAGGGCACCTGCTCCAGCTCGCCGTCCCGGCCCTTGAGGGAGGCCCAGGAGCCGAAGGACCAGCGGCCGCGGGCCGCGGGATCCGCGGCGGCGATCCCGTCCACGGGGTTGTGCAGGGCGAGGGGCACCGCGAAGCCGGCGGCCGGATAGGGCCAAAAGCCCGGATGGAGCCACTCGTCGAAGGAGCGAACGCGCCAGAAGTACCGTCGACCAGGCTCCAGGGGGTCGGGAAGACTCAGGCCGATCGTCGGCTGCTCGCGCAGCTCCCCCTCGTCGGACGCGGCCCGGTGCAGGAGCGTGCGGAAGTCGCTGCCCGTGGCGAGCTCGACCTCGTAGCGGTGCTTCGCCGCGGCGGGGGGTTGCACCGGCTCCCAGAGGAGGTCCGGCTGCGCGGGCAAGGGCTCCCCGTCGAGGGCGTCGGTCTCGTCGCCGGGCACGAGCCCGGCCGGGGCCGGCGGCGAGGGGATGGACCCCGGGAAGATCTGCCAGCCGCCCGCGACGCCGCCGAAGACCAGGTCCCGGGGGCAGGTCAGGGCGTCGAAGTCCGTGGCCACGAGCCGGGCTCCGGCCGCGGGCGCGACCCGCTGCCCACCGACGACGAGCGGCATCGGTGTGGCCAGCTCCGGCCGGCCCGGCTCGCCGGTGTTCCGGATCCAGTACAGCTCCTCGGCGGTCGAGGCGACGAGCAGGTCCGCCCGACCGTCCTCGTCCCAGTCGATCACCGCGGCGGAGGCCGCCCCGGCCAGGGTCAGCGGCTCCCCGCCGGCCTGGAGCGGGCCGCCGGCGAGCAGACCGGCCTCGCCGCCCAGGAAGAGGTGGACCCGGCCGTCGGCGCTGCCGACGACCAGATCGGGGAGCCCGTCGCCGTCCAGGTCGCCGACCCGGGGCACGGCCCCGCCACCCACGTCGAGCGCCTCGCCGCCCGCGGTCACGGGCTGCCGCGCCGCGAAGGTGCGCCAGCGCACGCCCTCCAGTAGCCCCCGGGCGAGCTCGACCGTGCCGTCCCCGAGCCCGAGGACCAGGTCCTCCAGGCCGTCGCCGTCGAGATCCGCGAGCTCCGGGGACGGGTCCGCCCCGAGGCCGGCGAGCACGGGCACGACGACGCCGAAGGCTGGCTGCTCCTCGGGGCCGACGCCGAGCAGCACCTCGACCCGGCCATCGGGGCGACCCACGAGCAGGTCGTGGCGCCGCGGCGCGATCTTGGCGAGCGCGAACTCTTCCCAGAGGACCCGGGCGCCGCCGGTGACCGCGGGATCGGCGCCGTGGATCCAGGCCGGCCGCGGGGCGCCGAGGAACGAGGGCACGCCGGGCTCGCCCTCGTCGGGGATCAGGCGCAGGTCGCCCTGGGGCGAGCCGAGGACGAGCTCGGCGCGGCCGTCCCCGTCCAGGTCGCCGAGGTCGGGGAAGATCAGGCCGTAGCTCTCGTTGCCGGACAGGGCGACCGCGGTCGGGGCGCCGAACGACGGGTGCTCGGCGGTGCCGAGGTTGGGCGCGACGAAGAGCTCGCCGCCGGAGCGGGACGCGAGCAGGTCGATCTTGCCGTCCCCGTCGAAGTCCACCAGCCGGGGCAGGTTGACCCGACCGATGGCCGTGCCGATGGAGCGCCCGTCGATCAAGATCTCCTCCGGGCCCTCGAGGACCGTGCCGTCGGCCTCCGCACCGTGGCGCCAGAGGAGCAACAGCCCGCGGGAGCCGACCGTCAGCAGGTCGGGGCGGTCGTCGCCGTCCCAGTCGTACAGGTCGACGATCGTGTTGGTGTCCCGGCCGACGGCCGCGCCGAGGTCGTTGATGGGTTCGGCGGTGCCGTCCGGGCGCCGGTACAGGAGGGGCTGGGGCAGGTCGAAGGTGTCGTCGCCCCGGTTGGAGAACAGCAGGATCTCGCCCCGCATCGAGCCGGCGATCAGGTCCAGGTCCTCGTCCCCGTCCCAGTCGACCGCGGTCTGCCGGCTGAGGTGCACGTCGTTGCCCAGGTCGAGCCGCAGCAGCTTGCCCGGTGCGAACCGGAGGCTCTCGTCCTCGGGGGGCGTCACGTTGAGGAAGAGCACCGGGGAGTCGAGGACCCAGCCCACGAGCAGGTCGAGCCGCCCGTCCCCGTCCCAGTCGACGACGTCCACCGCCGAGCTGTACGGGACCGCGAGGGACCAGCGCAGGGTCTCGGCGGGGCCCGGATCCGTCGGCCCGCCCCGGGTGCAGAGGCTCGCCCCGTCACAGGTCGGGAACTCCCGGGCCGGCGCGTTGAGCCGGTGGGGCGTGAACACGTAGCGCTGGCCAGGCTGCCAGCGACCGGGGTTCGGCGCGAGGGCCAGATCGACCTCGGTCGGGTGGTCCAGCCCGTCGAGCGCGGGCTCGAGGCTCAGGCGCAGCTCGCCGGCCGGCTGCTCGTAGTAGGGGCCCGGCGTGGTGGAGCGGTACAGCAAGGGCTCTGGTACTTCGGTTCCATGCTCGCCCTGCCCGTCGGCGAAGTCCCAGGCCGCCTGGGGATCGAGGAAGACCGCCTCCTGGCCATCGTCCGCGAGGCAGGACCAGGGGCCGGCGAAGTAGCTGAGGCCGAGCTCGATGTCGGCGCAGTCCGCGGCCTGCTGCACCCGGGTCGCGGTGCAGGTGAGGTTGTAGCGCAGCCGCACCGTCTGGTCCTGGTCGAGCCCCCCGGCGGGCTGGCTGGCCGGGGCGCTGGCGGTCGGCGCGGCCCCGTCGTCGTCCGCGAACCACTGCCACTCCAGAGGCTCGACGAGCTCGCGCATGTAGCCGAAGCCGCTGCCGGAGGCCCAGCAGAGGGAGGGCGTGAGCAGGACCGTGAGAAAGCCCAGCAGAGTCCGGTTCATCAGGTGCTCCTCTGGCCGAGGGGGGATCCCCGCCGGCGCCAGCGCGAGGCGAAGAAGGGCAAGGGCACGAAGGCCGCGCAGCCGATCGCGAAGCGGTCACCCCAGCGGGTATAGGGGGACCCGGCCGGGCCGGGGTGGATGGTCGCGGCGAGGACCCCCTGCTCGTCCAGCTCGAGGCGACCGAGGGTGCGCCCGGTCGCGGCGACCACCGCGGAGATGCCCGTGTTGGCGGCCCGCACCAGGGGCGTCCGGGTCTCCACCGTGCGCAGGCGGGCCATGGCCAGGTGCTGGGCCGCGCCCGCGCTGCCCTCGAACCAGGCGTCGTTGGTCAGGTTCACGAGGAAGCGCCCTCCCCCGGCGATCCCCTCGGCGATCAGCTCCGGGTAGGCTGCCTCGTAGCAGATGGTGGTCACGAAGGGAATGGACTTCGCGACCAGCAGGGGCTCCCGTCCGCCCGCGGTGAACTCGGTCTCGCCCATGTGGCGGGTCACCAGGGGTCGCAGCCCGGGCAGCTCCGTCAGCCAGCCGGGGTAGTACTCGCCGAAGGGCAGCAGGTGGCGCTTGTCGTAGACCCCGAGCCGGCGGCCGTCGGCGCCGAACAGGGCGGCCGAGTTGCGGACGTGCTCCCCTGCCGGGCCGCGCAGCACACGCGGCGCGCCCAGCAGGAGCTGGGCCTCGGTCCCGGCGAAGAGCCGCAGCACCGGTGCGAGGGTCGGGGCCGCGCCCTCGAGGTCGACGGTCAGGGCGGTCTCCGGCCAGACCACGAGGTCGGGGGGAGGCGCGGGCGGCTCGCCCGCGTGGCGCAGGGCCTCCTGGGTCAGCGCGTACAGCCGGCGCATCGCGGGCACGAAGCGGTCCCGGTCCCACTTCTCCCGCTGGGGGATGTTGGGCTGGACCACCGCGACGTGCAAGGGCGCGGCCCGGCCCTCGGCCGCGGTGACGGCCGCCAGCCGCTGGCCGCCGTACAGCAGGGCCCCACCCACGGCGAGCGCCACGCCGAGCACCGGCGCGAGGCCGCCTCCTCGCCGCACCTGGACCAGGGCCTGGTTGCCGGCCACCACCAAGAAGCTGATCCCGAAGACCCCGGTCAGCTCGGCGAGCTGGACCAGGGGCAGCAGCTCGCCCTGGGTGTGGCCGGCGAACAGCCAGGGGACGCCCGGGCCGAGGCGGGCCCGGGCGAGCTCGCCGGCCACCCACGCGGCCGGCACCCAGAGCAGGGGCCAGGGGGTCTGGCGGCGGTGCAGCCAGCTCACGACCGCGCCGAGCGCGCCGTAGAACAGGCCGATGTACAGGGCGATCCCGGCGAAAAAGGCCAGGGCCAGCGGCCACGGGAAACCGTAGGCGTGGGTCAGGGGCACGAGCAGCCAGCGCACCGCGACGCTGGCGCCGGCGGCCCCGGCGAGGGTGCCGAGGAGCGCGCCGCCGGCCGGACCCACCTGGCGCCAGGCCCAGAGCAAGGGCACCAGCGCGAGCCAGCCGAGGAGGAAGAGGTCGTGGGGAGGGAAGCAGAGGCCGTACAGCAGCCCCGAGAGCAGGGGGGCCAGCACCAGCAGCCCCCGTCGCCGCGCGCTGGCCGGGCGCCGGGCCGGGTCACGGCCGGCGGGCACGGCCGCGGGCCCGGGGCCCGCAGGAGGGTTCGCGGCGAGGGGTTCGGCGGTCGTCGTGCGTCTCCTCCCCAGGCTCCAGCCTGCAGCCTGCAGCATAGCAGAGCGCGGGCGGGCCCTCCAGAGCCTCGTGGCCGGTTGACCGCTCCTCCCGACCCCCGGCGCCGCGGCCGCTCCCGGGGCCGACGCCGCGGCCAGCCTCTTGCATCGCCACGCTCCTCGTGCTGATCTCCGGGGCTCGGCCGCCGCATCCCGCGGGGGCTGGTCTTCGTGGGCCGTGGTGGGCTGGCTCTCCCGGGGCCCGGAGCAGCCAGCGGGACGAGGTGCGCTTTGGGGCAGTGGAACACCGAGCAGTCCGACGAGCTGTACAAGATCTCCAACTGGGGGGGGGACTACTTCCGGGTCGCGCCCAACGGCCACCTGCTGGTGACCCCCACGGGCGAGGCGGATCGGGGGATCGACCTCAAGCTGCTCGTGGACGAGCTGCACGAGCGGAAGATCAACACCCCGATCCTCTTCCGGTTCCTCGACATCTTGAAGCACCGGATCGAGAACATCAGCAACTGCTTCAACAATTCCATCAAGGAGAACGGCTACGACGGGACGTACAAGCCGATCTTCCCCGTGAAGGTGAACCAGCAGCGGGAAGTGGTGGAGTCGGTCATCAAGTACGGTGGGCAGATCGGGCTCGGGCTGGAGGTCGGGTCCAAGCCCGAGCTGCTCGCCGCCCTGGCCCTGTCCGATCTGGACACGACCATCATCTGCAACGGCTACAAGGACGACGTCTACCTCACCCAGGTCCTGCAGGCCCACCGGATGGGCAAGCGGATCATCACCGTGATCGAGAAGTACTCAGAGCTGCTCCGGCTGGTCCGTCTCTCGAAGCAGATGGGCCTGCGGCCGATCTTCGGCTTCCGGGTGAAGCTCTCCTCCAAGGGGGCCGGTCGCTGGTCCCAGTCCGCTGGCGACGCCTCCAAGTTCGGGCTGCGGGTCTACGAGCTGACGGACGCCATCGAGTACATCCGGCAGGAGGGCGTCCTCGACTGCGCCAAGCTGCTGCACTTCCACATCGGCTCGCAGATCACCAGCATCGCCGTGGTGAAGCGGGCGGTCGCCGAGGCCAGCCACATCTTCAGCGAGCTGGTGAAGGCCGGTGTCCCCCTGGAGTACATCGACGTCGGTGGTGGTCTCGGGGTGGACTACCAGGGATCGAAGAGCAACTCCTTCTCGTCGATCAACTACTCGCTCCAGGAATACGCCAACGATATCGTCTACCGGATCAAGAGCGTCTGCGACAAGGAGGGCATCGCGCATCCGACGATCCTCTCGGAATCTGGTCGGGCACTTACGTCACATTATTCGGTCCTCGTGACCAATGTTTGTGACCATAATGCCGTCGAACATGGGGTTTTTCAGTACCAATGTCCTCCCGATGCACCGGAGCCGGTGCGTGACCTCGTGGGGATTCGTGAGTATCTCAACGAGCGCAATCTTGCCGAAGCCTACCACGACGCCATCCAGTATCGGATCGAGTCTCTCAATCTCTTCTCTCTCGGCTACATGAGCCTCGAGCACCGGTCTTTCATGGAGCGGGTCTACTGGAACCTCATGCGCGAGATCCACAAGATCGCCCAGGCGCTCGAGGAGCGGCCGCCCGAGCTGAAGACCCTCGACCTGATGCTGACCGACACCTACTTCGCCAACTTCTCGATCTTCCAGTCGATCCCCGACGCCTGGGCCATCGACCAGATCTTCCCGGTGGTGCCGATCCACCGCCTCGACGAGGAGCCCCGGCGGCTGGCGGTGATCGCCGACATCACCTGCGACTCGGACGGGCAGATCGACTACTACGCGGGCGCCGACTCCCCGCGGCGCTTCTTGCCGCTGCACATGCCCCGGGAGGGCGAGTCGTATCACCTCGGCATCTTCCTGATCGGCGCCTACCAGGAGGTGCTCGGCGACCTGCACAACCTGTTCGGCGACGTCAACGCGATCCACGTCGAGTTCTCGGAGCGGGCCCGGGGGAACTACAGCATCAAGCGTTACCTGCGGGGCGACACCGTCGGCGACGTCATCGGCTACGTGCAGTACAACAAGCGGGACCTCCTCGGCCGGGTGCGGGAGCAGCTCGAGGAGGCCTACGAAGAGGGGCGGATCGACCTCGGCCAGCTCAACGAGTTCATCGACTCCTACGAGCGGGGGCTCGACAGCTACACCTACCTGGAGTAACGCCCGGCGCCACGGGCATCCCGCTTTACTCGGGTCGGGGGCTCTGATATCGTCGCCGGGGATGGCGGGGAGGAGACCCGAGGGATGAGGATCAGCGCCTACGGCAACACCGATGAAGGCCTGGTGCGGGAGCACAACGAGGACTCCTACTTCCTCGCACCCAGCGAGCCCCTCTACGTCGTCGCGGATGGCATGGGCGGGCACAACAGCGGCGAGGTGGCCAGCCGCCTGGCCGTGGCCGCGATCGAGGCCTTCTACCACCGCACCGCGGGCAAGGACAGCGTCGACCTCCTCCAGAAGTCGGGCCGCGGCCGCTGGCCCTTCGGCAAGCGCAAGCGCACGGCCGGCTACGAGGAGCTGCGGATGGAGGCCGCGATCCAGCTCGCCAACAAGGAGATCATCGAGCAGGCCCGGCTCGACGACGCCAAGCAGGGGATGGGGACGACCATCGTCTGCCTGTACTTCACCAGCGCCGGGGTGTTCGTCGGCCACGTCGGCGACTCCCGCTGCTACCTCCTGCACGACGGACAGCTCCGCGTGGTCACCGAGGACCACTCCCTGGCCAACGAGTACGTCAAGATGAACATCTTGACCAAGGAGGACGCCGAGCACTTCCCCTACAAGAACGTCATCGTCCGCGCGCTCGGCCTGGCCGAGCAGGTCCAGGTCGACATCCAGAAGGTCGAGTTCGCGCCCGGCGACGTCTTCTTGCTCTGCTCCGATGGTCTCAACGACATGGTCCCCAAGGACCAGATCGCCAGCATCCTGAAGGGGATCCAGGGCTCCGCCGACGTGGCCCAGGCCGTCGAGGAGCTGATCCGGCAGGCCCGCCGCGCGGGGGGCAACGACAACATCACCGCCGTCGTGGCGCGCATCGAGCCGGAGTAGCGTTGCTCGGGGCTGCGCTGGAGGATCTGCGGCGGCTGCGCACCATCGCCGCGGTCCTCACCCGCCACGGCTTCCGCGAGTTCGCCGACCGGCTCTCGGCCTTCGCCGCCCCCGGCCGCTCCACCCTCACCCTCGTCCGCCCCGAGGAGTTCGCCCAGGGGGCGGGCGAGCAGAGCCGGCTGACGGTCCAGGAGCGCTTCTGCCGGGTGCTCGAGGACCTCGGCCCCACCTTCATCAAGCTCGGCCAGGTGCTCTCCACCCGCCACGACCTGCTGCCGGTCGCCTTCATCGAGGCCCTCTCCCGGCTCCAGGACTCCGTCGAGCCCTTGCCGTTTTCGGCGATCCAGGGCCAGATCGAGGCCGGGCTGGGGCGGCCCCTCGCCGAGGTCTTCCGCTCCGTCGAGCCCATGGCGATGGCCGCGGCGAGCATCGCCCAGGTCCACGCCGCCGTGCTGCTCGACGGCTCGCCGGTGGTGGTCAAGGTGCAGCGTCCCGGCACCGCGACGACCATCGCCTCCGACCTCGACGTCCTGCGGGGCCTCGCCCGGCTGATCGACGCGACCATCGAGGAGGCGCGGGGCTACGACCCGCGCGGCATCGTCACCCAGTTCGAGCGGTCCCTGCAGCAGGAGCTCGACTACCTCCACGAGGCCCACAACCTCGAGGAGATGCGGAACAACTTCAAAGAGTTCGACTGGCTGGTGATCCCGCAGACCTTCCCCGCGGCCACCTGCCGCACGGTGCTGACCCTGGCGCGGATCGAGGGGACCAAGCTGCGGGACCTCCCCGCGGACTCGCCCCACCGGGCGGCGATCACCGAGCGGATCATCCAGGCCGCCTACAAGATGCTCTTCCAGGATGGCCTGTTCCACGCCGATCCGCACCCCGGCAACGTCTTCGTGCTCGACGACGGTCGGCTCGCGCTCATCGATTTCGGCATGGTCGGCCGGGTCAGCGAGGGGATGCGCGAGACCTTGATCCAGCTCGCCCTGGGCATCACCACCCGGGACTCCGCGGGGCTGGCGCGCCTGCTGTACCGGCTCGGCACCGCGGGCGTGCGGATCAACCTGCACGAGTTCTGTCGGGAGATCGAGGAGCTGATCGACAAGTACCTCGGGCTCACCCTGTCGCGGCTCGACACCCGCTCTTTGGTCGCGGACCTCTTCGAGGCCGCCCTGCGCTACGGCATCCGCGTCCCGCCGGCCTACGCCCTGATGATCAAGGCCTCGGCGACCATCGAGGGGGTGGTGCGCGGCCTCTCCCCCGACCTCGACATCCTCGCCGCGACGAAGCCCTACGCCCAGCAACTGCTCGCCGAGCGCTACGGGCCCCAGGAGCTCTCCGTGCGCCTGCTGCGGGCCGGCCTGAGCCTGGGCGGCGTGCTCCAGGACCTCCCCCTGGAGGCCGAGCAGATCCTCATGGACCTCGAGAGCGGGCGGCTGTCGGTCCACGTGGAGTCCGAGGCGATCCGCACCCTCGGTGACAAGCTCAACGCGCTCGGGACCCGGGTCTTCCTCGGCCTGATCGCCGGCGCGGCCCTCGTCTCCACCACCTTGCTTTTGGTCCGCTTCCCCGTCGAGGTCTTCGGCCCCCGCGGGGTCGAGGCCGCGGCCTGGGCCATCGGCGTCCTGGTGGTGCTGGGCGCCTCATGGGTGGTCGGTCTGTTCGTCACGTCCGCGGCCTGGCACCTGCTCTCCACCCGCTACCCGAAGCTGCGCCTGGCCTTCCTCGTCCGGTCCTTGCGTTGGCTGTTCGCGCGCCGGGAGCCCGCCACCCGGGAGCCGCCCGCGCCCACCCGCCCCCTGCGGGAGCGGGACGCGGACCCGCTCCGCCCCCCCGAGGAGCCCCATGGCCGCGGCTGACGACGACCTCCTCCTGGGACCCGCCAAGGAGGTCCTCGACGATCAAGAGAAGATCGAGGAAGCGCCCCAGCTCGATCAGGAGCAGGAGCAGCAGCCGCTCCAGGAGCCGCCCCGGCGCAAGACCCTGCGGTCGCTGGGCGTGCCGCAGCTCATCGCCCTGTACCAGACCGCGGCCGCCGCGGGCGGCGGCAACGACGACGTGCTGGACGAGATCCTCGAGCTGATCCTCGAGAAGGGCGGACCGGGCGCGGTCCGGCGCGCCCTCGGGCGGGTACAGGTCTTCGGGGACGGGCACGCGGGTCCCGATGCCCCCGACGTGGCGCCCGCCGATCCCGCGCAGGCGGCCGACCGGGCCGCGGACCCGGCCACGGACCTCCTCGCCCGGCTGGAGGAGCGGCTCGGGCGGGCCTTCCTGCTGGCGGCGGTCGGCCACTGCTGGCAGCAGGCCCGGGGCCCCGGGCCGGATCCCGCGGCTGCGGACCTCGACCTCGTGACGAGCGGCCCCGGCTTCTCCCTGCAGCCCCTGCTCGCCGGGCTCGAGCACGCGCTCGCCCGGGCGGGGGATGTCGAGGAGGGCCGATGACCACGGCCGGACCACTGCCCCTCGCCTTCCGCTGGCGGGGGCCCGTGCTCCCCCTGGCCCCCGAGCGGCAGATCGCCTGCCTCGTGGAGCTCCAGGCCCTCCTGATCCGGCGGGCCGCGCCCTTGCTGCGCTGCACGACCTTGCTCGCCGGCGTGGAGCTGGGCGATGGGCGGCGGCGGCTGCTGCGCCAGGACCGGCCCGCCGGGTTCGGGGAGCACGAGCTCCCGCGGCTTCTCCGGGAGTGGTCCGACGGCTCGCCGGGGAGCTGGGTCGCCCGCGTCCACGGGCTGCAGTTGCTCGGCCAGTGGCTCGGCCTCGGGCCGCGCGCCGGGGCGGGCGACCTGGGGTTGACCTGGCTGCCGGCCCAGCCCCCCGCCCCCGACCTCGTCTCCCCCGCGGGGCTCGTGCTCCGGCTCGCGGACCTCGCCGGGGAAGGGCGGATCGACGTGGAGCTGGGCGTGGCGGAGCCGCACCTGTGGACCGGCCCCCTCGGGCGGCTCAACGCCTCCCGCCTGGGCGACTGGTGCGCGCGGCTGGCCGCGGGGCTGCCGCTTCTGGGCCAGCGGGGCAAGCTGGACCTGCCCGGGCCGGCGCGCGGGACCGTCCGCTGGCCGGTCGGGGAGCACTGGGCCGCGGCCGAGCTGCGCGCGGCGCCGGGGGACCCCCGGCTCACCGTGCGCCCCTTGCCCGACCTGCCCCCGCCGGGGCTGGCCGCCCTCGCCGAGGCCTGCCTCGCCGCGGGCGACGAGCTGACCCACCTCGTCGCCGAGGTCCTCCCGGAGGGGCCCTACTCCCTGCCCCACTGCTCGGCAGACGCCTTGTGCTGGCTCCTCTGCGGTGATAGTGACGAAAGTACCGCCACCCTGGCGAGCTGGGCCGACCCGGCCGTACCGGCGACACCGGCCAACGGAGACCACGATGGACCCATCCCGACCCCTCCCGGAGCTCCCGCCCCACCTGACCGAGAAGACGAAGCTGCACGGCTTCCGGACGCTCCTCGTCCGCAAGCTGGGTGAGGTCAACGCCGAGCTCGAGCGGCTGCTGAGCAACGAGAAGGCCACCCTCGCCACCTTGAAGATCCCGGGGCTCGGGGGCGACAAGGAGGACCCCATCGACAAGCTGCGTCGGTACCAGGCGCTCCTGAAGGAGCAGATCGCCCACATCAACAAGGACGATGGGCTGTACGGGCGCTGCCGCCACTGCGGCGTGCCCCTGTCCGAGCCGGAGCTGACGGAGCTGCCCTGGGCCGACACCTGCCGGGGCTGTGCGGCCAAGGGATGAGTCGGTCCTCTCGCCCCGGGCCGCCGTCGGTTTGCATCCCACCCCGCTTGCGAGGATACTCGGCCCCATGAGCACCCACCTGTTCCAGGCGGCGCGCGTCGAACCGTACGGCAGCTCCCTCGAGCTGCTCGCCGCGGAGACGCAGCGGTTGCAGCTCCTCCTCGACCGCCAGGCCCAGCTCCTGCGCTTCCAGGGCACGATCAACGAGTCCAACGAGTTCCAGGGGATGTTCCTGCAGGAGTCGGAGATCGACGCCCTGCTGACCCACGCGGGCGCCGCGGACTCGCCCTTCCTGACGCGGGTCGCCGCGCTCGACGAGCAGATCGTGCGGCTGCGCCTCGAGATCGACCGGCGCGCCCAGGCGAGCGAGGAGGCGGGGATCCCCCTCTCCCTGCCCCACCTCGTGCGGGCCTTCGGCCTCGATCCCTTCGAGCGGGACGTCGTGCTGATGGCCCTCGCGCCGGAGCTCGACCTCAAGTTCCACAAGCTGTACAGCTACGTCCAGAACGACTTCACCCGCAAGCGGCCGAGCATCAACCTGGCCATCAACCTGCTGCGGGACACGTTCGAGGAGCGGGTCGCGGCGCGGGAGTACTTCTCGCCCGAGAGCCCCCTGCTCCGCTACCGGATGCTCCTGCTGGACGCGGCCCCCCAGGGCGCCGAGCTGACCCTGCTGACCCGGGAGTTCAAGCTCGCGGACCGGGTGATCTCGTTCCTCACGGGCCGGCGGACCCTCGACGAGAACGTGGCGGATTTCTCCCGGCTGCTGATCCCCACGGCCCTGCTGGACCAGGTGGTCCTTCCCGAGGGCACGGTGCAGCACGTCCGGGGGATCCTCGCCGCGACCCTCGCCGATCCGCCGCGCCTCCCCGAGGACTGGCCGGTGCTGCTCTTCCACGGCCCGCGGGGCGCGGGCAAGAAGCTCCTCGCCGAGGCCCTCGCCCGGGAGCTGAACCGCAGCCTGCTCATCGTCGACCTGGCGGGCTTCACCCTCGAGCGGCGGCCCTTCCGCGAGGCGCTGCGTCTGGTGATCCGCGAGGCCGGGCTGCAAGACGCCTTCCTGTACATCGACAGCTACGACGTGCTGCACCCCGAGGAGGAGGACGCCAACCTGCGGCCGCTGGTGCACACCCTGCACGCGGCCTTGCGCCGCTATCCGGGGATCGCCTTCCTCGGCTCGTCCTCGCACGAGATCAAGCTGCACGACGTCGACCAGCGGGGGATCCTGCGGGTCGCCTTCGAGGTCCCGACCCTCCCCGAGCGCCGGCTGCTCTGGGAGCGGCTGCTGCCGCCGCCTGCCGAACGGGAAGCCGACGTGCACGCCAGCGAGCTGGCCGAGAAGTTCAAGCTGACCGGCGGCGCGATCCGCAACGCCCTGGACGAGGCCGGGAACATCGCCCGGATGCGCATCGGCGAGACCCGCCTCGGTCGCCAGGACATCATCGCGGGCTGCCGGGCCCAGCTCACCCACCGCCTGGCGACCCTCGGCGACCGGGTCAAGAAGAGCCTCACCTGGAACGACCTGGTGGTGCCGCCCGACACCCTCGAGCGGCTCAAGGACATCGTCAAGTACTTCCGCCGGCGCGAGTTCATCTTCGACGAGTGGGGGTTCTCCGAGAAGCTGCCCCACGGCCGCGGTCTCTCGATCCTCTTTTCGGGCCCCCCCGGCACCGGCAAGACGATGGTCGCCGGGATCATCGCCCACGAGATGGAGATGGACCTGTTCAAGATCGACCTGTCGCGGGTCGTGTCCAAGTTCGTCGGCGAGACCGAGAAGAACCTGGCCAAGGTCTTCGGCGAGGCCAAGGAGAGCCACTCCATCATCCTCTTCGACGAGGCCGACTCCCTGTTCGCCAAGCGGACCGAGGTGAAGTCGTCCATCGACCGCTACGCCAACCTCGAGGTCAACTTCCTGCTGCAGAAGATCGAGGCCTTCGAGGGGATCACCATCCTCACCACCAACTTCGAGAAGTCCATCGACGAGGCCTTCAAGCGGCGGCTCAACTTCCGGCTCTTCTTCCCCTTCCCCGACGCCACCGCGCGCACGCAGCTCTGGCAGAAGATCCTCCCCGACAAGACCCCGCGCTCGCCGGACATCGACTGGGCCTGGCTCGCCGAGCGCTACGAGCTGGCGGGCGGCAACATCAAGAACGCCGTGCTGCGGGCCGCGTTCATCGCCGCGGACCGGGGGACGATGGTGGACCACGATTGCCTGGAGCGGGCCGCCGAGCTCGAGTACGAGGAGATCGGCAAGCTCGCCAAGCTGGGGAGCAGCTCCAGCAGCGCCTGAGCAGGCCTGCCGGCCGGGCTCGCCCCGCACACCTCGCATCACCCAGGAGAGCTGGATGGGTACGCTGCTGCAGAGCTGGCTTCCGCTGATCGTCGCGCTGGTCCTCAACGGCCTGGCCAACGTGCTGATGAAGGTCGGGGCGAAGATCGCCGTCCCCCTCGGCCCCGAGGCGACCCTCTTCACCAAGGTGACCAACTTCCTCAACTGGGCGACCTTGCTGGGGATCTTCTTCTTCGCCGCCAACGTGCTGGCCTACCGCAAGGCCCTCGACCGGCTGGACATCTCCGTCGCCTACCCGATCATGGTCTCGGGCAGCCTGATCCTGATCGTCCTCGCCGCGGCCTGGCTGCCCGTGCTGCGGGAGCGGATCGTCCTGACCCAGCTCGGGGGGATGCTGCTCATCGCGGCCGGGGTCTGGCTGGTCTCGCGCCCGGCCTGAGCCTGCCCGACGGGCTGGGCCGTCGCCGGTGCCCGGTGGGCGCCGGCCTCCGCCTGCTCCTGGTGGGCGCCCGCCTCTGCGCCGGAATGGCAAAGGTCCTTGATTGGCTAGAAGATTGTTACCAAAGTCATGGGGCCGGGAATCGGTGGACCTCGAGGGGCCCGTCCCCGAAGGGCGGGCTCGATTCTGCTCGTGAAGTCGGTGATCGTCCGGGTGAGCAGCCCTTCGAGGCGCGGGGCGGGCGCGGGTGAGGACTGGGGCGCGACCGCGGCCCGCGGCCCATGCAGTCGGGTGGACGCCGCGTCGTCCCAGTCTCGCGCGGCGAGCAGCATCACAGTGGCTCGAATGTCGTCTAGAACCCGGCGTCCAGCAAAGCTGGTGGAGCATCAATCCCGCCTGCTGCCCTTGAACCGGCCGCCGACGAGGTCGCCCCGCGGAAGGGAGCAGGAGCCGGTCCCCACCGGCTCATTGCTCCGGCTCCGCTGTATCGGTGGCCAGGTTGCTCGAGGCGAGTGACCGCCGGTGGCAGGACCAGGCTGCCCGGAGCGGCCGAGATGTCGCGTTCGGCCGGAGGTAGAGCTCTACCCGACCCCCAACGCGACATCCAGGGGCCGAGATGTCGCGTTCGGCCGGAGGTAGAGCTCTACCCGACGCCCAACGCGACATCCCGGGGCCAAGATGTCGCGTTCGGCCGGAGGTAGAGCTCTACCCGACCCCCAACGCGACATCCAGGGGCCAAGACGTCGCGTTCGTCAAGAGGGAGAGCTCTACCCGACCCCCAGCGCAACATCGTGCGCCGTCCACCCCGACACACTTCGGGTGGTCGGTGCTAGATCCTGCCCATGCCGAGCCTGCCCGCGGACCTTTGGGCTGTGTTCGGAGGCCAGGACCTCATCACGCCCCGCAGGTCACCCTGCGAGAGGCAGCGCGTGGCTGCTGTCGACTCCTCGTCTGCACTCTGGAACCATCCATTCTGTAGACAATGGTCTGCAATGCTAGATTTACAGGACGATACAGACCAGCTTCGGTGCGATCGGCGGGATGACCAGGATCCTGGGGGAGTGCAGGATTCCTGTCGGTACCTGGGAATGTTTGGAAATTGGCCGTCTTATTCAACGAGATCGAAAGATCTGGAGAATCAAATGGCGGCTTGATTCATCACAATCATCGCAATTGCAATTTAGATCGTGGTTTCTTGTATAGAAACCGCTGCTATTTGTTTGAATATGATACCTTCCGTCAAACAACTGACCACTCTGACCAGGCCCCATCCGCACAGTCACACCATCGATGGAAATCTCTGCAAGACAATGGTAATATTTCCAGCAACCTGTCATTCCGTCGTAAGTTGCGCAAGGGGATGAAGTCACCCCGCAGATGGATGAAACACAGCGTACCATGTTCTGGTGACGGCAGTCCCAGGTGAAGTCACCGCCCGCTATCAACAGCCCTTCCTCGTCATCGATGTAGAGCACTCCGAACTCGTCTGGTTCGTTTTCTCCTTCATAACCGGTGCATTTCCAGATATTCAAGTCTTCGCCAAGCTCCAGTGACGCGACTCGAATTCCCGTCGAAAGGCCAGTCCGGACTCTCAACGGCTTGATCTCCTCGGCGAGCTGGACCGCAAGCTCCACCTCATCCTGCTCGACCGCGACGACGGTCGCCGCGAACTGCCCCTCCCGCTCCTCCGGCACGGTGCCGTCTTGCCACTCTTCCCGGTTGAGCACGAGCGCGTCTAGTGGCCGGTCATCGGCCTGGATGCAGAGCGGATCCTGGGGCTCCTCGTTCAAGGCCGCGCACTGTTGCCCCCTCTCTCCCTCGCCCTCACCCTCACCTTCTCCCTCACCCTCTCCCTCGCCCTCACCCTCACCTTCGCCCTCACCCTCGCCCTCGCCCTCACCCTCACCCTCACCCTCACCCTCGCCCTCACCCTCGCCCTCGCCCTCACCCTCGCCCTCGCCCTCGCCCTCGCCCTCGCCAGCGTCGGCCGGCGGGAGGCTGGCGTCGTCGACCCAGCGCACGATCGTCGGTGACTCGTTGCCGAGGCAGCCGGCGATGAGGAGCAGGAGGAGGGGCAACATCCTGACCCCGCAGAGGCAACCGGGGGGACGAGTGCAGAAGTTCATGATCACCTCACCAGCGAAGCTGCAGGCCGACGGAGCCGGGGCCCGGCAGGAGGCTGGCCGCCAGGGAGGGGCTGGACGATGCCCTGGCCGGGCTTCCGGAGGCGGTGCCCGCGGGCAGGGACGAGCCGCCCGGATCGGTCACCCAGAAGGTCACGGCCGTGCCCAGCGTGACCGCGCCCAGCACGCCGGTGCCGAGGCCGACGTAACGGATGATCATAGCATCATCATACTTTTGTGCTACTTTTCCTTGTGCTTCCGTTGCCTCGGTCTCGTGCGATACCTCCCTGCGGCGATCTCCTTCCCCTCCGCCTCGAGGTCGTCGGCTCCCCAGAAGAGCAGCAGGGTGCCGACCCCAGCCGCGACGCCGGCGCCGGTCGAGGTCCACGGCACCCACGTCGGCCAACGCTCCTGGTCCAGCGCCGAAAGCCGATCCCCAGCCCTTGCTACGTGGTGCTCTCCGCCCGGGGGCTCAACAGCCAGCTACGCATCGTCTCCAAGGCCTCCGACCGGCGGCTGGGCGACAAATTCACGCGCGTCGGTGCGGACGCCGTGGTCGCCCCCAACGAACTCGGTGGACGCCGACTGTTCGCCGAGATGCACCACCCGACGATCACCGCGTTCTTGGAGTCCCTGCTGGAGCCGAGCAACCTCGATCTGCACGTGCGTGAGCCGACGCCGGCCTCCGCTCACGCGGCCGGAGGTTCCGGCGCGGCGGGGGGCGACTCCGCCGCGCTACGCCGCCGCGCCGCCCGGGTCCGCCAGAGCAGGTGCCCGGCGTAGGCGGTCGGACCGACGGACATGGCGGCCAGCAGCAGCAGGGCGAACGTGGCGCCGATCCCCGACTCCCAGAGCCCCTGCCAGATCCGCCCCTCCACCTCGAAGGGGGCGGAGACCGACGCGAGGGTCTCGGTGTAGCGGCTGAACGCGTCCTTGGCCCCGAAGCCCAGGGTGGACAGGGTGATCAACAAGGCCAGCACGAGGCCGAAGACGGCCACCACGATCAGCACGAAGAGGTAGGCCAGGTTCAGCACCACCAGCAGCAGGATCAGCCAGAACAGCAGCAACCAGGCGAAGGCCAGCCAGCGGATGCCGGTGGGCAGGCGGGTCGCGGTCCCCTCCTCGGTCAGGCGCACGCGCAGGGCGCCGGCGAGCTCGACGCCGGCCTTGAGGAGGCAGGCCAGGCCGAAGATCCCCTGGAGGATCAGGTAGTCGACGGGTTGCCCCACCAGCTCGCCGTCGAGCAGGCCGGTGACCAGGGCGCCCAGGCCCAGCACGCCGACCGCGCCGGAGGCGATCCCCGAGGTCACCAGCATCAGCAAGAGCCCGCCGCGGGAGATCAGGGTGGCCGGCCGGGCAGAACGTGCCAGGTCGAGGACCTTACTCATGACTTTAGTCCCCCATGGGCTACCGATCGTCGCGGTGTTCCCCGTCACCCGCCGGCTCCGCGGGGTGCGCCAGCGTGGATGATCCCTTGTACCGCCCTCTCCGGCGGCGGGTCCAGCGCCGGGCGCTCACCGACGCGGGGTCCGGTCCCCGGTCCGAGGAGCGGGGGAGCGGGGGAGCGGGGGCCCTCCCGCGTCGCGCTTGGCGTGGGCCGAGCGGGCCTCTAGTCTGGAGCGGCGGACGCTACGCACCCAGGAGGTCGTCGATGATCGGCAGCAACGGAACCGTCAGCCCGGCGGAGGATGCCAGGAGCGGCGCCCGCGGGGCGTGTGCCCTGCTCGGCCTGCTCCTGTTCGTCCCGGCGTTCGTGACCTGCAGCGGTGACGAGTCCGCGCCGGCCGGCGACACGGTCCAGCTCTGCGTGCCCGGCAGCCAGACGAGCTGCGTGTGCGCCAGCGGCGCCTCCGGGGTCCAGATCTGCGACTCCCGCGGGCAGGCGTGGCTACCCTGCGATTGCCGCGGGGGCGAGGGCGAAGGCGAAGGGGAGGGCGAAGGCGCGGGCGAAGGCGAAGGGGAGGGAGCGGAGGGTGAAGGTGCGGAGGGCGAGGGCGCGGGCGAAGGCGAAGGGGAGGGCGAAGGCGAAGGCGAAGGGGAGGGTGAAGGGGAGGGCGAGGGTGCGGAGGGCGAGGGTGAGGGCGAAGGCGAGGGCGAGGGCGAGGGCGAGGGCGAAGGGG
>JAVEVO010000285.1:0-5055 GCA_034005005.1 Myxococcota bacterium | reverse complement strand
AGCTCAACCCTCGCCTTCACCCTCACCCTCACCCTCACCCTCACCCTCACCCTCACCCTCACCCTCACCCTCGGCGCTGACGATGGGCTGGCGCGGACACTGCCGCTCGCAGAAGCTGCCCACGTCGCCACCGTTGGAATCCTGCAGGTTCCGGCAGGCGTAGCCCTGCGGGCAGGGGTTGCGGGGATCGGGCCCGCACACGACGAGACAGTAGTCACCGATGGGCTGTCCGTTCTCGTCGCTGTAGCTGACACAGAGGTTCTCGTCACCGCCACACTGCCCCTCGGCCTGCGCGTCGCAGGGCGCGCAGTAGAAACCGCCGGCGTCCTCACACTTCTTGGTCTCCTGATCGCAGACCTGGCCGAAGGCGCACTGGTAGTTGCCGCTGCAGCCCTTCTCGACGCAGGCGTGCTCGACGCACTCGAGGCTCGCCCGACCGCAGTCGTTGTCCACGAGGCAGCCGGACTTGCACTGCAGCTCGTCGTAATCGCAGTACGTCCCCGCCTCGGGGCAGTCCCGGTTGGACAGGCAACCGCCCGGGACCCGACAGTGACCCGTAGGGTCGCACTCTGCCCCGGACGGGCAGTCCGCCGGGCCCGTGCAGGGCGCGACGCACTGGTAGTCGCTGCAGACCTTCCCCAGGGGGCAGCTTCCGTCCTCGTAGCAGCCCGGGGCGCAGACGCCGAGCTCGGTGTTGCAGTACAGGCCCTCCGCACACTCGTCGTTGCTGATGCACTCGCAGGGCTGCTCGCAGCTACCGGTGCGGGGCAGGCAGAGGCGCTGGTCCGCGCCGGGATCGACCACCGTGCACTGGTAGCAGGGCGGACAGCCGATGTCGGAGATGCAGGCCTTCAGACAGCGCAGCCCGCTCGCGGCGAGGGGGTAGCAGAGGTCGGTGCCGCGGATGCCGCCCTTGGGACACTCGTTGTCCGCGCCGCAGAGATCGCAGTAGTCGGCTCGCCCGACGCAGCGGTCGAGGCAGGGATCGCAGTAGCGCGCGGTCGGGCAGTTGCGATCCTGCGTGCAGAGGGTCTCGCTCGGGCCGACCTCCTGGCAGATCCCCAGGCAGCGATTGCAGATCGTGGTCGATCCGTCGCAGAGCTCGGGGTGGAGGCGACAGTCCTCGGCCGGATCGATCCCCCCCTCACCCTCGGCCCCCTCGCCCTCCCCCTCGGCGCCCTCACCCTCGGCCCCTTCCCCCTCGCTCCCTTCGCCCTCGGCGCCCTCGCCCTCACCCTCGCCTTCGCCCTCCCCGGAGCTCCCGGAGCCGCTGCAGCCAGGGATCACCAACGAGAGCAAGAGCCCGAGCACGAGCAGCGGCCGGGAGGCGCTCCGGCGGCGCGGCGAGCGACGCTCGAGCCGCGGCAGGCAGCAGAGACTCATGGACGACTCCTCGGGCACCCGCGGTCGATGACCACGGGGCCTCGCTGGGGGCCCCTCAGCGGTGCACCTGCAGCGGGAAGGTGACCTTGCGGGGAACACCCCCGTGGGCGCGGAAGCGCAGGCCGGCGATCTCGGTCTGCAGACACTGGAACATCCGCTGAGTGCCATTGCTCTGGATCTTGGTGCCGCCGACCGAGCCGTCGGCCCGCACCCAGAAGGTGATCACCGCCTGATCCAGGCCCGGGTTGCGCTTCAGCTCCTTGGCGACACAACCGGACAGACCGCTCCAGCGAGCCCGGACCGTCCGATCGACCTCCGCGTCGGTGAGCTGCTGGCCGGCGCTCGGCGCGGCGGTCAGGTCGATGCGCTGGACGACCTGGGCGAACTCGGCGTCGTTCCCCAGCACCCGCTCGTCGCCAGGGACGTGGTCGAGCCGGGCGGCAGCGAGCGCGCGGGCCCGACGGAGGGCCTTCTGCTCCTCCTCGGCCTTGATGCGGCTGGCGATCGCCTCGGCCGGCTCCAGGGCGGGCAGGGAGAACGGCCGGCCGAGGTGTCCCATGGTCTCGGCGTACAGCAGCTCCCGTGGCTCGGGCGAGCGCAGAAAGAGCCAGGAGGTCACCCCGGCGAAGGTCGAGCCGCCGAGGATGATGAGGAAGATCATCCCCTTCCCCATCTTCTTGGCCGCGCGGATCTGCCCCGAGCGAACCGCCTCCGCCTCCCGACGCTTCGCCTCCCGCTCCCGGAGCAGCCGGGCGAGGGGCGCGGCGAACTCCTGGAACTCGAGCAGCGGCTTGCGCTGCCCGCTGACGAGGTCCTGGACCAGGGTGGTCTGGTCGAACTCCTCCCGGCGCACCCGGTCGGTCAGCTCGTCGATGGTGAACGGCCCGTAGTCCAGCCCGTCCTTGTGGGCCAGCCAGATCGCCTCGTGCTTGCCGGGGGGCTTGAACTTCTCCAGCGCCTTGCGGAGGAGGATCGACGAGTGGCTGCGCTTCGGCGAGTCGTCATAGCCAGGCGGAGGCGTCTTCATCCGCCGGGGCGCGGGGGGAGCCGGTGCGACGGCCGGCGGCGGGGCAGGGCGGGGGCTGGCCGGAGCCGGCGCGGCGTTCGCGGCCGGGCCCGGGTCGGTCGCGCAGAGGTCCTCCGCGGCGACGGGCTCGGTGAGGCTGCGCGCGGCCTCCTCCTCGGTCTTGAGCTGCTGGAGCGAGCGCTGTAGCTGACCACGGAAGGTCTCGAGATCGGCCGTCCGCTGGGCCGGATCCAGCCGCAAGGCCGCCTCCAGGGTGGGGCGCAATGCAGCCGGCAGGTTCGCCACGGCCGCGACCGAGGCCTCGCCCGTGACCAGCTCCGTGAACATCAAGGCCACCGAGTAGACATCGGAGGCCGGCAGGAGCTGGCGCTCGGGGGCTCGGTAGAGCTGGCTCCCGGCGGACGGCGGCAGGTGGCGGGTGAGCCCCAGCCCGAGCAGCCGGACCCGCCCGCGGCCGTCGACGAGCACCGCCGAGGGCGAGAGGGCGCCGTGCGGCAAGGACGGGTGGGCGACCGCGAGGGCCTGCAGCAGATTGGCGACCAGATTGAAGGCGCCCTTGAGCGAAAAACCCGGTGAGGCCGAGACGTTACGCTTCTTGGCCATCAGGTCGCGCAGCCGCTGCCCCGCGACGAACTCCATCCAGCAGATCAGCCCGCCCTGATGCCGGGCGAGGCCGAACAAGGACACGAGGTTCTTGCTCTGGAGCCGGC
This sequence comes from Myxococcota bacterium, assembly GCA_034005005.1. Lineage (GTDB taxonomy): Bacteria > Myxococcota_A > JAVEVO01 > JAVEVO01 > JAVEVO01 > JAVEVO01. The sequence goes on along the minus strand of JAVEVO010000285.1, from coordinate 1,935 downwards.
GCGAGAGTCCGGCCTCCTGCTCGAGCAGCGCGAAGTCGACCTCGGCGCACGCCGCCGGAGGGATCATCCACAAGGCGACGATCCGGTCTTCCTGGCGGTCGCGGACGCGAAAGACCAGCCCCCCGGCCTCCTTGCCGATCTGCTCGAGCACCTCGAAGCGCCCGGCGACGAGCGCGCCGATGGTCGGGTAGGCGAACGAGGCGGCGCTGGCCTGGCCAGCGGGCGCATCTCCGGGGAGCGGGAGGGGGGCGGCAGGCTCGGCGGGCGGCATGAGCTCCTCGGGACCACGGCCTCGACGGGGATCGCCAGGCAACCTCAGTGTAGCACGCTATCCGGCCAGGCCAACCAGCTCGGCCGCGACCGTCGGGGCATCGACCGGCGCCCCTTCACCGGCCAGGCCGAGCGCCCGCCCGAGGTCGATGAGGAGCTGGAGGGTGGAGAGCCCCCCCGGCGGTGGGAGCAGGGCCGTGAGCGCGTGCTGCCGGCCGTCACCGGCGAGGATGGTTCCCGTCGCCTCCCAGGGAGCGGCCAGGGGCAGCACCACATCGGCGAGCCGGGTCGTCGGCGTCTCCGCGAGGGCAGCCGCCACCAAAAACGCCGGGCGACCGAAGCGGCCGGCGAGCTGCGTGTCGCCGAGGGGGTCCTGATCCAGCAGGAGCGCAGCCCCCAGCCCCGCGAGGATCTGTCCCCGGGCCTCGTCCGCGGAGCCCGGGTCGGCCGGCAGACCTCCCCAGAGGCCGGTCAGTCGGTCCCGGGCGGAGGCCTCGGACCAGGACAGGCGCGCCGGCAGCAGCCCGGGGAAGAAGCCGGCCTGCAGGTGGCCGAGGAGGTTGGCCTGCCGGCTGAGCTGCAGCAGGCCGCTGCCCGGGGCCTCGAGCCGACCGGCCAGGGAGAGCAGCAAGGTCAACGTCTCCAGAAGGCGCGGCGCCCGATCCCACTGTCGCTCGGGATCGTGGAGCACCACCACCTTGCAGCCCGGCTCGACGAGCTGCCGGGCCAGACGCTCCAGCTCTTCGACCGAGGCCCCCGTCTGCCGGGCCACCTCGGTCGGATCCGCGCCCGCCAGCCCGGCCTTGATCTCCGTGACGCCGGGGAGCAGGCCGCCCCGCCCCGAGGCGAGCAAGGCGCCCTGCTCGATGAGGTGGTGGGTCATCCAGCCCAGGGCGAAGTCGAGGCTACCCCGGGCGACCGGCAGCCAGCGCGTGGCCAACGCGGCGGTCTCGTTGCCGAGGCAGCCCAGGCCGACGAGGGTCGCGCCTCGCCGCACGGCCCGGCGCAGGGCCATGCCGAGCACCGGCTGCGCGGCCCAGGGATCGGCGTTGCAGAGCAGGATCAGGTCGGCCGCCTCCAGCTCGGCGAGGGAGGGTGAGGCCGGGAGATCGAGGCGGGCGAGGGTGCCGGGGACCGCCCCGGGATCGAGGAGCAGCTCGAGGTTGCCCACGATATCCGTGCGCAGCCCGGCCCGGGCGAGCCGCGCCGCGAGATAGGCCTCCTCGGTGGTCAGCCGGGAGCCGGCGAACAGGCCGACGCCGCCGGCTCCGGCGTCGCGGGCCGCGGCCAGCCCTTCGGCGGCGCGGCCGAGCGCCTGACGCCAGGAGGCGGGATGGAGCTCACCGTCACCGCCCCGTACCAGCGGGGTGGTGAGGCGCTGCCCGGCCATGGCGGCGGGGATCCCGTAGCGCCCCCGGGCGCAGATGGAGCCCACGGGCGCGTCCGTCCCGCCCTGCGGCCGGAGGACCGGCTGCCCGCCGGACAGGTCGACCTCGAGGAGGCAGCCGACGCCGCACTCGAGGCAGCGGAGAGGTTGCCAGGAGGGCCGCCAGGGCCCGCGCCGGGTGCCCCGCTCGGCGATCGCTCCCGTCGGACAGACGTCGACGCACGCGCCGCAGGAGATGCAGCCGGTCTCCTGGAGGGGGAGGCCGGTGAGATCGGACG
>JAVEVO010000101.1:0-24685 GCA_034005005.1 Myxococcota bacterium | reverse complement strand
TGAAATCGTGATCTTCGTTGATGTCGGGGGCATGGGCCGATCCTCCGTCACGGGAGAGATCGCCCCACTCTGATCCTCTGCATCTCGGAGAGCAAGTGGATTGTGATTTCCGCCCCGCTGTACTAGTGGATCGTGGGCCGTGCCGAGCGCGGTCCGCCCCCCGCCGACGCGAACCGGGGAAGGGATCCGGGCCGCCGCCGGTTGTTCTCCCCGACGGGCCTGGTGCCCGCCGGCCGGAGGTCGCCCGTGCAACAGGAACCCGTGGACGAAGACCACCCCCGGCGAGGCCGCGGCCAGACGCTCGAGCGGGTCGAGGAGCGGCTGCTCAACCCCCCGGGCGACGATCCGGGGGTGATCCTGCGGCTCGTCGGGCTGGGTCGGACCCTGCTCTTCGATCTGGGCGAGCACCAGCTCCCCACGGCCGAGCTGCTGGAGGTCAGCGACCTCTTCGTCAGCCACGCCCACATCGACCACTTCGCCGGGTTCGATCGGCTGCTGCGCGCGCTCCTCGGCCACGATCGCCGCGTGCGGATCCACGGGGGCGCGGGGATCACCCGGCACGTGCAAGGTAAGCTATCGGGATATCTATGGAATCTCGATTTCGCCGCCCTCGTGGAGTTCGAGGTCCGGGAGCTCTCGCCCGCCGGGCGGCTGCACACCACCTGCTTCACCCTCGCGGATCGGTTCCAGGAGCCCCACCCGCTGCCCGATCGCCCGGCGCCGGAGCTGCTGCTGGACGAGGCGGGCTTCCAGGTCGGCTGGGCCCGGGTCGATCACGGCGTCGAATGCCTGGCGTTCTGGCTGGCCGAGCGGGACCGCTTCTGCTTCGCGGCCGACCGGCTCCTCGCGGCGGGCCTGGCGCCGGGTCCCCACCTCGCCGCGCTGAAGCAACGCATCCTGAGCGGTCGGGAGCCGATGGCCGAGAGCCTCGGCACCTGGCAGCGGGGCCGGCGGATCGCCTACGTCACCGACTGCGGCTTCTGCCCGGCCACGGTCGCCGGAGCGCTGCGGGTGGCGGCCGGCAGCGACCGGCTGTTCTGCGAGGCCACCTACCCGGATCGCGAGGCGGACAAGGCGGCCCGGGTGCACCACCTCACCGGCGGGCAGGCGGGTGCGCTCGCCGCAGCGGCCCGTGTCGCCGAGCTGGTCCCCACCCACTTCTCCCGCCGGTACCGGCGGAACCCCGGGGAGATCCTCCGCGACGTGGACGCGGGGAGTCTCGCGCGGAGCCCCTGGCGCGAGACGATCCGGGAGTGGATCGGGGAAGGCGAGTCGCAGTAGGCTGAGCAGCATTGGCCACCTCGTCGGGAGCCAGCAGGAGCGGAGCAGGGAGCATGAGCACCAACCAGCACGGACCGAGCAGAGCTTCTCGGGGCGCGTCCCGCCGCCCCCCCTCTTCGCGGGTCGCCCTCTGCGGGCTGGGGCTGCTGCTCGCGAGCTGCTCCTCGCTCGCCCGGGCCGAGCCCGCGCCGCCGACCTCCCCGCCACCAGCCGGGGTGCCGGCCGGCAGCCCGCTCGCGCTCACGGATCTCGGACCGGCGGAGCTCGAGCTCTTCTGGCGGGTGGCCAAGGGCGAGATCTGCCCCTGCGGGGAGCCCACCTCCCTGGCGCGCTGCCTGGAGGCCCCGGCCCCCTGCGCCCGTGCCCTGGCCATCGGCCGGCAGCTCCACGACTGGGTGAAGAGCGGCCTGAGCTACTCGCAGGTCATGGACCGGCTCATCGCCGGCCTGGAGCAGCTCGCCCAGGTCAAGAGCATCGCGCTGGAGGGGATCCCCTGCGCCGGTGTGGCCGGGGCTCCCGTGAAGGTCGTCTCCTTCTCCGACTTCCAGTGCCCCTTCTGCCGCAAGGCCGCGCAGCTCGTGGCCAAGCTGGAGCAAGAGCACTACCACGGAAAAATACAGCACTGTTTCAAGCATTTCCCGCTCAGCTACCACGCGGACGCCCGGTTCGCGGCCACCGTCGCCGAGGTGGCCCATGAGCAAGGCAAGTTCTGGCCCTTCCACGACAAGATGTTCGAGGCGGCCGGGCGAGGAGAGCTCACCGAGGAGACCATCCGGCAGACCGCCAGCGACCTGGGCGTGCCCACCGAGGGGAACGACGAGCAGTTGCGGCGTGCCGCGGCCCGGGTCAACCAGCAGCTCCAGGAAGGACGGGAGATCGGCGTCGGTGGCACGCCGGACTTCTACGTCAACGGTCGGCCGATCCCCGCCAACGAACCCCTCGAACCGGCGCTCCGGCGGCTGATCGACGAGGAGCTGCTCCGGCTCGCCACGGAGGCGGCCGGCAAGGCGCCCTGACCGGCGCGCGGCGGCCTCGTCCCCCACGCCCCTCGCCGGCAGGAGGAGCGAACGCCCCGGTCAGTCGGGGTAGCTGCTCCGGGCGAGCAACCGGGCCAGCGCGGAGAGCTCCGTCGTGTCGAGGGGAGGGCCACCGCGCGGCATCGGCTCGCCGCCGAGGTCGGGGTAGCCCGGGAGCAGCTTGTGCAGCAGGTAGCTCTCCGCCGGGTGGCCCGGGACGACGAGCACGCGGTCACCCCGGGTGCGGGCGACGCGGGCGGTGAGGGGGGCGAGCCGGCGCAGGTCGAGCAGCCCGGTCGCCCGCCCCTCCCCGTGGCAGGCCAGACAGCGCCGGGCGAAGACCTCCTCCACCGGGCCACGGAGGCTCCCCGGCGCCGCGGGCGGCGCGACCTCTTCCTCGGCGAGATCGGCGGCCGTCAGGAACGTCAGCTCGGGCCCGGGCGCGGCCACGGGGTTGCCGTAGAGGTCCTGGATGCGCTCGGGATGGAGGGTCTCGAGCCGGTAGACGAGCTGGGGCAGCAGGGTGGTCCGGGGGGAGACGCGCAGCCGCTTCCCGACCGGATCGTACTTCACCGAGAGCGACACCCGGCGGCTGCCCGAGGAGAGCTGCAGGAGACCGGCCTGGCGCAAGGGGACCGGTGCGAGGTACTCGTCGAAGACCAGCTCGATCTCGACCCGCCGCGAGACATCCCACGCCTCGGCCGCCGGCTGGGTGGCGAGCAACGCCGGCGGGTGGGAGTCCTGCCCGCCGAGCGGCTCACCCTCCACGGCGCAGCTCGTGTCAGGCCCGGCCAGGGCCAGGAGCATCGACACCAGGGCCACGCGGCGACCGGGCGCGCGCCCACACCGCGCAAGTCGTACAGCCGCACTGGAATAGCCCATCACCGTCGACACCTCGCCTTCCGGCATCATAGCTCGGCCGGGCCGGTTTTTCCTCGCGAACTGCCTCTTCTCGGAATGGAGTCCCGCGAATCGTGGTTCACCACCACGTTGGACCGACGGCCTGGTCTTCACGGACGGGGACCGGGAGCCACGCCGGAGATCGCCGGCGTGCCCCAGGGCTTGTCGTTGACAACCGCGAGCAGGTGGGATACCGTAATCCAACTTCGATGGGGCGTGCAGGCCCCCACATCTTGGGTCGAGAAGCCCCCCCGGCGCTGGTCAAACCGACTGAACCCTGAGGGGCCCAGGCCAAGCGAAACCTTGGCCTTTCATCGCCCCCGGCAGCAGGCCGCGGGTGAGCGCGAGAGCAGGGAGGAAGGTGGATGAAGGCGAAGCTGATTCTTCTCGTGGTCCTGGGTTCGGCGTTCGCCATGCTGACGGTGACCGGCTGCCGCCCCGACTACCCCAAGTGCGAGAACGACGAGCACTGCAAGGAGAAGGGCGAGTTCTGCGTCAACGGCCTCTGCCAGCAGTGCCGGGGGAACCAGCACTGCGGTAGCTGCCAGCAGTGCAGCGCGGGCAAGTGCACGGCGGTCCCCGGCTGCTGCGAGAGCGATGCGAACTGCGGCGCGGGGCAGAAGTGCCGCAACGGCTTCTGCGGCCCCCAGTGCGTCGGCCAGAACGAGTGTGGGGCCAAGGAGGCCTGCCAGGGCGGCCGCTGCGTGCCCGTGGCCTGCGTCGGCGACGGCGACTGCCCCGCCGGGCAGAAGTGCATGAACAACGACTGCATCAGCGTCGAGCAGGGCTGCAGCCTGCAGCGGGTCAACTTCGACTTCGACGAGGCCGTGCTCACCGCCGACGCCCGGGCCATCCTCGACGCCAACGCCAACTGCCTGAAGCAGAAGGGCAATCCCAACCTGCTCATCGAGGGTCACTGCGACGAGCGCGGCACCGAGGAGTACAACATCTCCCTCGGCGACAAGCGGGCCCGCAAGGCGAAGGAGTACCTCCAGCGGCTGGGGGTCGGCGGCAAGATCCGCACCGTCTCCTACGGCGAGAACCGCCCGCTCGCGCAGGGGTCCTACGAGGGGGCCTGGTCCCAGAACCGGCGCGACGAATTCGTGATCGAGTGATCGGGCCTCGATGATCCTCCTCAGCCCCGTCTCTCTGGCCACGCGGCCTAGCCTCAGCCTCAGCTCGAGCATCGCGGGGCGGCCGGGGGTCCTGCTGGCCCTGCTGGGCCTGCTGCTGCCCCTCACCGGCTGCGTCACCTCTTCCCAGGGCAAGAAGATGCAGCGCGACATCCTGGCGCTGCACGCGCAGTTCGACGAGCTGCGCTCGGAGAAGGAGCGTCTCAAGGAGACCCTCGACCGGGCGCAGGAAGAGATGCGCAAGCTCGAGCAGGCCAACCAGCAGGCCACCTCCTTGTTCCAGCGCAACACCGCCGACTTCGGGGTGCGGGTCGAGCAGCTCCAGATCGACAACATGCGCCTGAAGGGCTCCCTCGAGACGGTTCAGCACGAGCTCGAGCAGCTCAAGCGGACGCTGGCCACGGCCGCGAGCCCCGCCCAGCCGGGAGCCGCGGCGACCTCCCCGGCCGCCACGGTGGCCGCGCCGGTCACCCCGCCGGCTGCTCCGCCCCCGCCCCTCCCCGAGAGCCAGAACGACCTGTACGCTTATGGCTACGACAAGTACTCGAAGCGAGATTACCCCGAGGCCCGGCGTGCCTTCAAAGAATACGTGACGAAATACCCCAAGGACAAACGAGCCGACAATGCGCTCTATTTCTGGGGAGAATCCTTCTTCGAAGAGGGCATGCACGCCGAAGCCGTCCAGGTTCTGCAAAAGATCCTCACTGATTACCCCAAGGGCGACAAGATCGACGACACGCTCTTCAAGATCGGAGAAATCTTCGAAAAGCTCGGCAAGTGCTCGAACGCCAAGGCTTTTTACGAAGAGCTGACCGCCAAATATCCGAACTCCCCCCTCGCCAAGGCCGCCCAGGCCAAGGTCCGGGGGCTTGGAAAATGCCGGTGAAGCCACGCTCCCTGCTCCCCGCCACGCTCTCCCTGCTCACGGCCCTGGCCGGACTCCTCACGGACGGGGCCGCCCACGCCGAGGGCTCGGCCGCGACGCCTGCCGCTCCCGAGATCGATCTCTTCGTCTCGGGCAGCATCCTCGGCTCCTTCGACCCCAAGGGGTGAGGGGCCAACAAGTCTGGCGGTCTGGCCAGACGAACCGCAGGCATCCGGCAGATCGCCGGCCCCCGACCGGTCCTGGGGATCGACGCCGGGGACCTGTTCGCCCCCGTCCGCACGCGGGGCACCGGCGTCGACCTGCAGCGGGCGCAGGCAGTGGTCCAGGCCTGCAACCTGGCGGGCATCGACGTCTTCACTCCCGGTGAGACCGAGCTCGGCATGGGCCTGGAGACCCTCGAGCCCTTGCTGCGGGAGGCCCGCTTCACGGTCCTCGCCGCCAACCTGGTGCGCGCGGCCGACGGCGTCCGTCCCTTCGGGGCGGTGGCCCTGCGCGAGCTCGCCGGCTGGAAGGTCGGGCTGCTGGGGATCGTGGGCCAGCGGCTGGAGCGGGTCGACCCCGGCTCCCTGCGCTCCCGGGGCTTCGAGCTCCTGCCACCGCTGCCCGTGGTGCGTGGCGGGATCGACGTGCTGCGCCAGGCCGGCGCGGAGCTGGTGGTGCTCGTCGCGCACATGGAGCAGCAAGAGCTGACCGAGCTGCTCGAGCAGCTCGGCGGGGGGATCCACGTGGCCGTGCTCGGGCACGAGCGGAGCCGCAGCAGCTTCCGGGAGCAGATCGGCCAGACGGTCGTCATCGGCGGCGGGCTGCGCGGCAGCGCGCTCGGCCAGCTCCGGCTCACCTTGCGCGGACGCCCGGTCCTCCTGCGAGACGAAGCCCGCAGCTCGCCGGCCCGCACCCAGCTCGCGCAGGTCGACACCCGGCTGGCCGCGCTCCAGCGCACCCTCGACAACCTGCCGGCCGAGGGGACGATCACCTCGCCCGATCAGCTCGCCGAGCGACGCACCCTGCTCACCGAGGCCCTCACCCGGGAGCAGACCACCAAGCGCCAGCTCGAGGAGCAGATCCGCCTGACCGAGCAGCACCCGGTGGAGCCCAGCAGCTACAGCTATCGCGAAGTCCGGCTCGAGAGCCACCTGCCGGAAGATCCCGAGGTCCGCCAGCTCCTCGCCCAGGGGCACCAGCCCAGAGGCCCCCGGACCAGCCGGACGTCCCTCCCGCCGCCGACCAGCGTGACGCCGTAGTACGGCGGAACCGTCGATCAGCGCCCCCCAGACCCGCGCCACCCCGACGGTGACGACGACGGCCGAGAGTGGCGCGGGCCCACCAGGGGCCGATTGACACCCCCGGCCGGCTACCCTAGAACAGCCGCACCAGCAGGGAGAGCCACCGCCCGCGCCGGCCCTCCGCGAACGCGGCGCACCACGAGCGCCGCCGAGGTCACCCGATGATCTGTGACGCCTTCCGGCAGACCGCTCTGCAGCTTTTGGGCGAGCTGCCCTCGCTGCAAGGGCTGGATCTCGACCTCTTGCTCGTGACGCCGCCCCGCCCCGAGCAGGGCGACTACGCGCTGCCGACCTTCGCCCTGGCCAAGCCGTTGCGCCGGGCCCCCGCGGCCATCGCCAGCGAGGTGGCCGAGCAGGCCCGGCAGCGGCTCGCGGCGTATCCGGCCATCGCCGGGGTGGAGGCGGTCGGCCCCTTCGTGAACCTGACGATCGACCCGACGGTCCGCGCCCGGCAGACCCTGGCGACCATCGCCGCGCAGGGGGAGCGCTACGGCTGCAGCGACGCGGGCCAGGGCCGGGTGGTGGCCATCGACTTCTCCTCGCCCAACATCGCAAAACCCTTCGGGATCGGGCACTTGCGCAGCACGGTGATCGGCAGCGCCCTCTGCAACCTGTACCGCAGCCAGGGCTACCAGCCTCACGGGGTCAACCACGTGGGCGACTGGGGCAAGCAGTTCGGGATGCTGATGGTCGCCCTCTCCGAGCGGGCCGATGGGCTGGGGGAGCTCGAGCGGGCCGAGGATCCCATCTCGTTCTTGCTCGAGCTGTACGTCGGCGTGAACCAGCGTGCCGCGCAGGAGCCGCAGGTCGAGCAGCGGGCCCGGGACTGGTTCGTCGCGCTGGAGCGGGGCGATGCGGCCGCCCGGACCATGTGGCAGCGCTGCGTCTCCGTCTCGATGCAGGAGTTCGAGCGGATCTACGACCTGCTGGGCGTCCGGGCGAACCTCACCCACGTCTGGGGCGAGAGCCACTACGAGGGCGAGCCCTTGCAGCGGGTGATCCGTGAGCTCGAGCAGCGGGGGCTGCTCGTGGAGAGCGAGGACGCCCGGGTGGTGTTCCTCGACGGGGACCTGCCCCCCTGCCTGATCCTGAAGAAGGACGGCGCCACCCTCTACGCCACCCGGGACCTGGCCGCGGCGATCTACCGGCAGGAGACCCTGGCGGCCTGGCGGCTGGTGTACGTCGTCGGTGCGCCCCAGGCGCTCCACTTCCGTCAGGTGTTCCAGGTGCTCGACAAGCTCGGCTACGCCTGGGCCGACAACTGCCTGCACGTCCCCTTCGGCCACATCCGGCTGCCCGAGGGAGCGATGTCGACCCGCAAGGGGAACATCATCCTGCTCGACGAGGTGCTGCGCCGGGCCATCGCCCTCGTCGACGGCATCGTCTCGGTGCGGGACTACCCGGCGGAGGAGCGGGAGGCCATCGCCCGGGCCGTGGGCATCGGCGCGGTGATCTTCGCGGACCTCTCGGGGAGCCGGCAACGGGACTGGGAGTTCCGCTGGGAGGACCTGCTCAACTTCAGCGGGCGGACCGGTCCCTACCTGCAGTACACCCAGGCGCGGCTCGGCTCGGTGCTGCGTAAGTACGGTCAGGAGGTGCCGACGAGCTTCGACCCGGCACGGCTCGCCGACCCCGAGGCCCAGGCCGTGCTGCGGCAGCTCGGCCTCTTCCCGGCGGTGGTCGCGGCGGCCCTCGAGGCCCACGAGCCCTCCGTGGTCTCCCGCTACCTGCTCGACCTCGCCGAGGCCCAGAACAGCTTCTACAACGCCCAGCGGATCCTCGATGCCGAGCAGCCCGAGACCTCGGCGGCCCGCATCGCCTTGATCGCCGCGGTGCGCACCGTCCTCGTCAACGGCCTGAAACTACTCGGGATTCCGGTTCCGCCGCGCATGTGAGCCGCCGCCGGGCAGGAGCACGAGATGACCGCCATCCTCGACCCCATCACCGACTCGCTCATCGACCTCGCCCTCGCCGAGGACCTCGCCGCGGGCGACGTCACCACCGAGGCCTGCGTGCTGCCCGAGGCCCGCGGCAGCGGCCGCCTCGTCGCCCGCGAGCCTTGCGTCCTGTCGGGCGCGTCCGTCGCCCGCGAGGTCTTCCGCCGGGTGGACCCGGACACGACCTGGTCCGCGGCCCGGGAGGAGGGCGCCCTGCTGCAGGCCGGCGACACCGTGGCCCGGGTCGAGGGCCGCCTGGCCTCCCTGCTGAAGGCCGAGCGGACGGCGCTCAACTTCCTGCGCCACCTCTGCGGCGTCGCCACCCAGACGCGCCGCTTCGTCGAGGCGGCTGCCCGCGGCGGCGCGGCGACGGTGCGCGTCGTGGACACCCGCAAGACGACGCCCGGCATGCGCTCCCTGGAGAAGGCCGCGGTCCGGGCCGGCGGCGGGGTGAACCACCGCTTCCACCTCGGCGACGGCGTGCTCATCAAGGACAACCACCTCATCGCGGCCGGGGGCATCACCGCGGCCCTCGAGCGCGCCCGGGCTCACGCCCACCACCTGCTGCGCCTCGAGGTGGAGGTGGAGAGCCTCGCCGGCTTGCAGGAGGCCCTCGACGCCGGAGCCGACGCCGTGTTGCTGGACAACATGAGCCCGGCGGAGGTGGCCCTGGCCGTGCGGCTGGCCGCCGGCCGCGTGCTGCTCGAGGCCTCGGGCGGGATCGACCTGCGGACGATCGCCGGCTACGCGGCCACCGGTGTGGACCTGATCTCGGTGGGCGCCCTCACCCACGGGGCGGTCGACGCCGACCTGGCCCTGGATCTGGACCAGGCCTGAGCCCAGGGGAGGCAAGGGATGCACGAGGCGGCGCTCGGGGATCGGCTGGCGACCAGGCAGCTCGGTCGCGCCGGGCGGCTGCGCGTCGTGCCGAGCGTCGGCTCGACCAACGACGAGCTGCGCCGGGCCGCGCTCGCCGGACGCGCCCGGGCAGGCGAGGTGCTGATCGCCCGCGCCCAGACCGCGGGCCGGGGACGAGGGGATCATCGCTGGGAATCCCCCGCGGGCAGCGGCCTGTACCTCTCGGCCCTGCTCCCGGTCACCCTGCCGCCGGAGGACCTCGGCCGGATCACCCTCGCCTGCGGGGTCGCGCTCTGGGACCTCGTCGACTCGCGGGGAGTCTCCGCCCGGCTGCGCTGGCCCAACGACGTCCTGGTCGGTGAGCGGAAGCTCGCCGGCATCCTCTGCGAGCTGGTGGCCGGTCCCGATCTCCAGGCGGCCGCCCCGCAGCTCCTGGTGGTGGCGGGGATCGGCCTGAACGTGGACCTGCGCGGCGCCACCCTGCCACCGCCCCTGCGCGACGAGGCCACCAGCCTGGCCGAAGAGCTCGGTGCGCAGGCAGAGGCCGCCCCCGTGCCGGAGCCGCTCGAGCTGGTCCCCGAGCTGCTCGTCCGGCTCGAGGACAGGGTCGCGCAGGCCACCACCGCGCCGGACGCCTTGCTCGAGGACTGGCGCGCGCGGTGGGGTGATCGGGGCCGCCGGCTCCAGGTCACCGCGGGCGGCCAGCGAGGACTCGTCGGGACCGGCCGGGGGGTCGCCCGGGACGGTGCCCTGCTGCTCGAGACGGACACGGGCCCCATCCACGTGATCAGCGGCACGGTCCGGCCGACCGACCGACCGGAGCCGGAAGGAGCCGACCCATGTTGCTGGTGATCGACGTCGGGAACACCCACACCGTCCTCGGCTGCTACGACGGGACCGAGCTGAAGGGCCACTGGCGCCTCACCACGGACCGGACGCGGACCGACGACGAGTGGTTCCTCCTGCTCCAGCAGCTCCTCTCCCGCGAGGAGGCCGGCTCCGGGAGGCTCCAGGCGGCCATGATCGCCTCCGTGGTGCCCCCGGTGACGCCGGAGCTGGAGCGAGTCTGCCGCCAGCGGCTCGGCGTGCCCACCCGCATCGTCGGCCCCGGCCTGAAGACCGGGATGCCGATCCTCTACGACAACCCCAAGGAGGTGGGCGCGGACCGGGTCGTCAACGCGGTCGCGGCCTACGCCAAGTGGCCGTGCGCACTCGTGATCGTCGATTTCGGCACCGCCACCACCTTCGACGCGGTGACCGCCCAGGGCGCGTACCTCGGCGGGGCCATCGCCCCCGGCCTGATGACCTCCCTCGATGCCCTCAGCCGCGCCGCCTCGATGCTGCCGCGGGTGGAGCTGGTCGCGCCGAAGACCGTCATCGGCCGGACCACGGTGAGCTCCATGCAGTCGGGGGTGTTCTTCGGCTACGTCGGCCTGGTGGATGGGATCGTCACCCGGATGATCACCGAGCTGGAGCAGCCGGTGAAGGTGATCGCCACCGGCGGCCTCGCCGCCCTGGTCGCCCCCTCGACCACCACCATCGAGGAGGTGGACCCCTGGCTGACCCTGGAGGGCCTGCGGCTGCTCCACGAGCGCAACGGCTGACGGGCCTCGGCCCGAGGACACGAACGACCCGGGCCACGCCGGCCGGGGCCGTGGAGGAGAGAGACGTGATGAAGCGACTGCTCCAGGGGATCGTGCTCTGCTGCGCGTGCTGGCTGCTGCCGGCCACCGCGACCGCCCAGAACCTGCAGGCGGTGAGCGCCTGGGGAATCCTGGCCTACCACGACGGGTTCGGCATCGGCGCCCGCTACCTCATGCCCCTGGGCACCACGGGGCTGATCCAGGGCGCCGCGGTGAAGGACCGCTTCGGGCTCGAGCTGGGGGCCGATTTCATCGACTGGTCGGACAGCTACCACACCTACGACTACAACTACGCGGCCCTGCTGCCCATGGTCGGGGTCATCTGGACCTTCTGGCTCAACCCGGAGCTGGCTCTGTACCCAAAGATCGATCTCGGGTACGCGATCGGCTGGTACCGGGACTGGGACAACGACTGGGGGCACGAGCCCGACGAGGTGCACGGCGGCTTCTTCTGGCAGTTCTCGGCCGGCATCATCTACCGGCTGAAGGGGAACGTCGCCCTGCGCGCCGAGCTCGGCAACAGCCTGCTCAAGCTGGGCGCGGGCTTCGGCTTCTAGTTGCTCGCCCGGCTCAAGGCCGACGAGAACTCCCGCAGCCGCGAGGCCACCGCGGCGTAGAGCGTGCCGGGGGGGAAGCGCTCGCCCTCGCTCCCCTCACCGCTCGGCACCCCGAAGAGCATCTCCAGGGCCGAGGCCACGTCGGACGCGGCCCAGACGTGGAACCGCCCCTCCCGCACCGCCTCCACCACCTCGGTCGGCAGCATGAGCTGGCTCGCGTTGCTCTGGGGGACGATGACGCCCTGCTCCCCGGTGAGGCCCCGGGCGAGGCAGACGTGGTAGAAGCCGGTGACCTTCTCGGTGACCCCGCCGATGGCCTGCAATGCGCCCATCTGGTTGATCGAGCCGGTGACCGCCACGTCCTGGCGCACGGGGATGCGGGACAAGGCCGACAGCAGGGCGGCCAGCTCGGCGAGGGAGGCCGAGTCGCCGTCCACCAGGCCGTAGCTCTGCTCGAAGGCCAGGCTGGCGCTGAGGGTCAGGGGGTGCGTGCCCGCGAAGCGGGAGTGGAGGAAGCCGCGCAGCAAGAGCACGCCCTTGGTGTGGATCGGCCCCCCCAGCTCGGCCTCCCGCTCGATGTCCACCAGCCCGCCCGCGCCGACCCCCACCGTGCAGGTGATCCGTGACGGCCGGGCGAAGCTGTAGTCACCGAGGTCGAAGACGGCCAGCCCGTTGACCTGGCCGACGCGCCGTCCCGTGACCTCCAGCAGGATCTCGCCGCGGTCCATGGCCTGCTGCAGGTTCTCCTCGTACAGGTCCACCCGGTGCCGCCGGGCCCGGAGGGCCGCCTGCACGTCACCGAGCTCGACCTCGCCGTGACCGGCGTCCTGGGAGACGACGTGGGACTCCTGCAGCAGATCCGCGATCTTACGGAAGCAGGCGGTGAGCCGGTTCTGGGAGCCGGCCATGACCGAGGCCTCGTCGATCACCCGGGCGATGGCCTCCGGGGTGAAGGGGAGCAGCCCCTTCTCCCGGCAGCGGTCCCGGACGAAGCGGGCATACTCCCGCTCCGACTCGGGATTGCGCACCACCTCTTCGGAGAACTGGGCCTTCACGGTGAACAGGGGGCCGAAATCGGGATCCGCGGCGAGCAGCTCCTGGTACACGTCCTCGGAGCCGAGCAGCACGAGGACGACGTCCAGCGCGATGGGCTCCGGCCTCAAGGACTCAGTCTCCAGCCCCATCTCCTCCCGGGGGCGGGCCGGCACGACGAGCGCATCCCGCAGGGCGCGCTTGAGGCCCTCCCAGGCGAACGGCTCCTTGAGCACGTCGAGCGCGTGGAGCACGAGGAAGCCGCCGTTGGCGCGGTGCAGGGAGCCGGCCTTGATGTCGAGGAAGGTCGCGGGCCGCCACTCGGCCATCCCCCCGGGCCGCTGGACGCGCCCGAGCAGGTTGTACAGGGTGGGATGGGACTCGAACACCACCGGCGCGCCTTGCCCCTGCCGGCAGGTCACCAGGGGGTTGACGCGATACCGCAGGCTGGCGTCGTCGGTGGACGGGAGGAGGGCGGGCCCGGCGAGCGGGCTCGATGCGGCGCCCTCCTCCTCGTCGTCGTCCTCCTGATCCGGGGCGAAGAGCTCGAGGTGGTCGAGCACGTCCGCGGCGACGTCGGAGATGTGCTCGAGGACCTGCTGCTGCTGGCCGTGCATCCCCCGGATGGTCTCGAACAGAGGCGCCAGCGTGTGCTGCGCGACCTCCCGCTCGAGGAGCTCCAGGCGTCCCCGGACCCGCTCCTCGACGTCCTGGATGCGGCTGATCGCCTGCTTCAGCCGGGCGGTGACCTCCCGCTCCCGCTCGGCGAGGTCGTGGCGCTGCTCCTGGGCCATGGCCGTGTAGATCTCGGCGGTCAGCGGCTCGCCGTTCTCGTGGACCGCGACCGTGACGAAGGACTCGGGACGGCGCTCGACCCGGAAGCCCTTCAGCGAGGCGAGCTGGTCGACCTCGGCCAGCTCCGTCTCCTGCTTCTTCTCGAGCTCGCGCAGGATGCTGTCCCGCATCGTCTGGAACGACTCGGCACGAAACGCGACCTTCAGCTCCCGGCGGATGTCCTGGACCAGGGAGGTCATCTCGCGGGCGAAGGACCCGCCCTCGCCCGAGAGCAACTGCAGGGCCCGCGGCCGCTCCGGGTCGGCGAAGTTGTAGACGTAGCACCAGTCGGGCGAGGGGGGACGAGACGCGGCGAGCTCGGTGCAGTACCTTCGGACCAAAGTCTCCTTGCCCGAGCCAGAGGGCCCGACCGCGAAGATGTGGAACCCGGACCCCCGGACGCGCAGGCCGAAGCGCAGGGCCGCGGCCGCGCGCTCCTGACCGATGAAGTAGGCACGCCCCTCCCCATCGCCGTCCGGCGGCGCGACGGTGGCCGGATCGGTCAGGCGGCGCAGCTCCTCAGGGGTCAGCTCACGTGGCAGCGGCATGGCATCCTCCGGCCCCGGCGGGGGCGCTCCTCTCCCTGTGTAGCACGGCCGGGAGGTGCGAGGGGGGCTTTTGCGTCCCGCGGCGGCCCGGAGGCCCGTTCAGCCGGCCGCGGCCGGGGCGCTCCCCGCTGGAGCGGAGGACGACCGGGGGAAGCGCCACAAGGCGACGCCCACCAGCAGCACCACGGCCCAGGAGGTGCCGGCGAGCACGCCGCGGTGGCCCGCGAGGCCGGGCAGGCCGAGCAGCAGGGGCAGCGAGCCGACGAAGAGCACCAGGCAGTTGAGGCCGAAGACCAGCCCGGGCCTGCGAGGCCAGAGGCGGTGGAGCGCGGCCAGGGTCACCCCGGTGACCCCCTGGAAGCACAGCACTCCGCAAGCCAGCACGGGCAGCACGTCGGGGGCGATCGAGAACGAGGCGGCCGCGAGGCCGAGCAGCAGGACGCTCACCGGCAACCAGCCCCAGCGGTCCGCGACGATCCCCCCCAGGCTCTTGCCGAGGCAGGCGGCCAGCGCCAGCCAGAGCGCCGCGGCCGACTCGGCCGCGCCGAAGCTGCCGGCCGCGCTGCCCGCGAGCGCGCGGCAGCCGATGGCGACGAGCAGCAGGCCGCCGAGCAGCCAGGGACCGGACTCGATGGGCCGGCGCGCCAGCGCGGGGGGCAGCGGGCCCGAGGCCGGCGAGGGGGGCCAACAGAGCAGCAGCAGGGGCAAACCGGCGAGAGCGAGCAACCCGAGCGCGGGCCAGACCGTCGGCGCCCCGAGCGCGCCGAGGCTCCGCCCGAGGAGCACGCCGAGCGCGCCCGGCCCGATGAGCAGGCCCGGGCCGGCCGCGCGGCCGGGAGTGGCCGCTAAGGCGATGACGCCGCAGGACACGTGAAACAGGGAGTTGCCCAGCCCGGTGAGGAGCAGCGCGGCCCAGGGCGAGATCCCGACGAGCCCGAGCGCGGCCGCCGCGAGCCCGAGGCCGAGCAGGGCGGCGCCGCGCAGCACCGGCCAGCGATCCAGGAACAGCCCGACCAGGGGCTGCACCGCGAACGCGAGGAGGTTATACAGCAGGAAGAAGCCGAGCACCTGCGAGGTGGGCAGCCCCGGCCAGCCGAGCGCCAGCACGACCCCCGAGGCCGTGTCGACGGTCAGGTGGGCCAGCCCGAGGAGGAAGGCGATCAGCAAGTGACTAGCGCCGCCGACCCAGGAGCAGCAACGCCGCGACGAGGAGGGCCACGCCGCTCACCTCGCCCCCCGTGCCCGCGACCCGGCAGCCGTTCTGCTTCGGCTGGACCGCGGCGGGCGCGGCCGACGGCGGCGGCAAGGGCGCAGGTGCCGCGACGGCGGCAGGCTCGCCGGTCGCCACCTCCGTCGGGGCTGTCGCGGCCGGGACGGCCTCGGCCGGGACCGGCGCGTCGAGCGCGGGCGCCCCGCTCCCGGCCTCGGCCGGCGGGGCGGCGCCCTCGGGAGGCGGCGGGGAGGCGAAGCGGGGGTCGAGGCCCTCGGGGGTGGCCGCCCGCAGGACCGGCGAGCCGAGCTGCTCGCGGGTCACCTCGGGCTGCGGCAGGGCGGCGATCAGCTCGGGCGACAGGGGCGGGGACTCCGGGGTGACGTCGCGACACCACACCTCGAACCAGACGGTCGCGCCGCCCTGCCGGCAGCGCCGGGTGAAACCCTGGTCCGCGAGCAGGTCCCGGCAGCGGGCCGGACCGGTGCTCTGGGAGCAGCGGCAGCGGTGGCACTCGTTGTCACTCCGCTGGTGCCCCTCGATGGTGCACGGTGCGCGGGGCTTCTGCCCCGGGATGACGACGTCGGCAAGGGCGGGCACGGCCAGCAGGGAGGCCACCAGGACCAAAGTCCCAGAGACGGCCGAACGAGGACGGTTCGATTCACGCATGGTCCCACCTCCCCGGGGGCTGGCCGCCCGAGGCCACCCTCCCGGAAGTCACGTCAACATCCAGTCCTCGAGCCATCGATAGAGCAAAAGACCCAGCCCGAACGACGCGCCGTTGGTGAGCAAGGCGACTCCCGCGGCCCGCCGCCAGGACAGCCCCCGCCAGACCACGACGAAGAAGAGGGCCTCGCCCAGCCACGCCCAGAGCTCGGCGAGCGCGATGCCTGCCCACGGGCTCAACGGCAGGGTGGCGAAGACGAACCAGACCAGGGGGTGGGTCGCCAGGTTGGCGTACGCACACGCCAGCAACAGCCGGGAGAGCCGCGGCTCCTGCTGGCGCAGCAGAAAGGCCGCCAGCGGCACCTCGACGAGCAAGGTGATGAGGAAGGCCTTCAACCATGGCGAGATCCCCAACTGTGCCCCTCGCACACCGGACGGACCTCCCGCCGGCCTCCTCACGCTACCCGGGCTGCCGGCCCGTGGCAAGGCCCCGGCGCCCCCCTTGCCCAGGCTCCCGGGAGCCGCCTATGCTAGGGCAGGCACGAGCAGGGAGGAGTGGGATGAGCCGGTGCGCAGGTCCCTCGAGCAACCGGCCCTGGAGCACGCGGCGCGGCGGGTCACGGCTCGTCGGGTCGCTGCTCGCCGGGCTGCTGCTCGCCGGGCTGCTGCTCGCCGGGTCGCTGCTCGCCGGCTGTGCGCGGCTGCTCCCCGGGGACGAGCAGGACCCCCTCCGGCCGGCGGTCGACGGCGGGGCGACCGATGCGCAGGCCGCGACGGACGGGGAGGCGACCGACACGGCGGCGGGCCGTCCCCCCCGTGACCAGGGGGAAGGCGCCGGGGACGTGGAGGCCGGCCGGCCCGAGGGGGACAGCGGCAGCCCTCCGGCGGATGCGGACCAAGGACCGGCCGCGGCGGACCAGGGACCGGCCGCGGCGGACCTGGATCCAGCCTGCCTCCTGCCGGGCGATGGCCTGGCGCCCTCCTGCGCCCGCTCCCTCGGCGTGTGTGCGGGGGCGCGGCGCCGCTGCCTGCGCGGCTCCTGGCAGGCCTACACCGAAGCGGACTACCAGGCCCACAGCCCGGCCTACCACACCGACGAGACCTCCGAGCACTGTGACGGCCTCGACAACGACT
Organism: Myxococcota bacterium; assembly: GCA_034005005.1. GTDB lineage: Bacteria > Myxococcota_A > JAVEVO01 > JAVEVO01 > JAVEVO01 > JAVEVO01. The sequence continues at coordinate 7,767 of JAVEVO010000101.1, read as the reverse complement.
GCGACGGCGAGACGGACGAGGCCTGCGAGTGCGCGCCGGGCGCCCAGCGCGCGTGCGGCAGCGACGTCGGCGAGTGCCAGAGCGCGGTCCAGGTCTGCCTCGCCGGGCGCTGGTCCACCTGCGAGGCGCGCGGCCCGACCCCCGAGGAGTGCGACGGCCTCGACAACGACTGCGACAACCTCGTGGACGACGGGGCCGAATGCCCGGCGGATCACTCCTGCCAGGCCGGCCGCTGCACGCGGGTCCGCTGGGTCTTCGAGGCGGAGGGCGGGGCGATGGGGCACGGGATCGGCCGCCGGGACGGCGACGGTTGGAGCGCCAACACCGGCGACGACGCCCGCGGCGTGCTGGTCTTCGGTCCGTACACCCGGGAGATCCCGGCCGGGGCCCACCGGGCCCTCTTCCGGCTGCTGGTCGACGACGTCACCGCGGACAACAACAACGTCGTCCGGCTCGAGGTCAACGACTTCGACGCCGAGCACGAGTGCGGCGACTGCCTGATCGCCCGCCGGGAGGTCCGCCGCGGCGAGTTCGGCGCTCCCTTCCGCTACCAGGACGTCTCCCTGCTCTTCACCAGCCCCGGGGGACACCGCCTCGAGTTTCGCACCTACTGGTACGACACGTCCTACGTCAAGGAGGACAAGATCATCATCGAGCCCGCTCCCTGACTGCCCGCGGCCGTCACGGTCGCTGCTCGAGCCGCAACCCCTGCAGTTGCAGGCCGGTGTCGCGATCGACCACCGCGGCCAGGCGCTCCGCCGGCAAGAAGAGGCGCTCGAGATCCCACAGCCGCACCGTCCGATCCCAGCCGGCCGAGGCGGCGTGCTTGCCGTCCGGGGAGCAGGCCACGCCCATCACCGGCCCGCGGTGCGCCTTGGCCCAGGCCAGCTCGCTGCCGGCGGCCGCGTCCCAGAAGCGCACGGTCTGATCGGCCCCGCCGCTGAGCAGCAGGGTGCCGCCAGCGCAGGCCGCGAGCGCATCGATGCCCCGGGTGTGGCCGGCGAGCCGGCCGGCGAGCTGCTCCCCCTCGAGGCTCCACATCGCGATGGTGCGGTGATCGCCGCCGACCGCGAGCTGGCCGAGCTCGCCGATGAAGGCCAGCGCGTGCAGGGGAGAGGTCTCCCGCACGACCACGGGCAGACGCTGGCCGTCCTCCCGGCGGAAGAGCTGGACCTCCCCGTCCTCGCACGCGAAGGCCAGCAGATCGCCCGCGGGCGAGAAGGCGACCGCGCCGACCCACCCGGCGCAGGCCGGCAGCCGGAGCAGCTCCCGGTGCGTCGCGGGCTGCCAGAGGAGCACCTCCCCCAGGCCGCCGAGCAGCAGGACCTCCTCCGCGGGAGCCCAGGCGAGGGCCCAGTACGGGCGCGCCGGCGGACAGAGGTCGGCCCGCGCCACCTGACTCCCGGGCTCCCAGATCCAGAGACCGCCGCCCCCCGCCGCGGCCAGCAGCCGACCGTCGGGAGAGTAGCCCAGGGCCGACACCCAGCGCCCCGGCAGGGGGAGCCGCACCTCCTCCCGGTCCGGGAAGAAGATCCCCTCCGCGGCGGTCGCGGCCGGCTGGCCCGCCGCGCCCGCGCGCGGGACCGGCGCGCCCGGCGCGAGCGCGAACAGGGGCAGACGGGCGGCCTCCCGCCGGGTCGCGGGCTCCCAGAGGACGACCTGATCGAGCAGCCCGCCGAGCGCGAGCTGGCGGCCGTCCGGCGAGAAGGCGACCGCGTTGACCTCCGCGTCCTGGGGCAGCAGCTCGCTCACGGCCTCCCGGGCGGTCTGCCCGAAGCGCCAGAGCTGCAAGGAGGAGCCCGGCCCGCCGAGCGCGAGGCGATCCGCGGCGACCGCGCCCGCGAGCGCGCACACCGGCGCGTCGAACCCGGGCACCAGCGCGCGCTCGCGCCCCGTCGCCAGGCTCCACCAGCGGACGGTCCCGTCGCGGCTGCCCGAGGCGAGGTGCTGGCCATCGGACGCGAAGGCGAGCCCGCAGACCCAGCGCGTGTGCCCGAACAGCCGGGAGAGCTCCCGGGGCGCGGCCGCCGGCAGCCCGGCGAGGTCCCAGAGGCGGACCTCGGACCCGCCGGCCGTCGCCAGGAGCTGTCCATCGGGGGAGAACGCGAGCGCCTGGATCTGCCCCTGGTGGCCAGGGAGCTCGGCGACGGGGAGGCCCTGCTCGCCATCGATCAGGAAGACCCGGCGCCCCTCGCCGCCCACGGCGACGAGCCGCCCCCGTGGCTGGACCGCGACGGTCAGCAAGGCGCCGGCCGCTCCGTCGAAGGCCAGCTCCGGCCGGCGCTCCACCACGTCCCAGAGCCGGAGCCAGCCATCGTCCCCGACGGAGGCGAGCTGCAGCCCGCCGTCCGCGAAGGCGACTCCCCGGACCCGGCCGCGGTGCCCGCGCAGCGTCCCCCGGGCCTGCCCGGTGAACCCGTCCCAGAGCTCCACCTCCCCGTCCGCGCCGGCCGCGGCGAGCAGCCGCCCGTCGGGGGAGAAGGCCAGGCCGAGCACCGCGTCGGCAGCCCCTTCGAGGACCCGCTGCCGCCGACCGGTGGCCGCGTCCCAGATCCCCACCACCCGGCCCTCGCCGCCCGTGGCCAGCACCCGGCCGTCCGGGGAGGCCGCCAGGGTGGTGACCCGGTCGCCCGCGTCCCGCCGCCAGACCAGGGAGGGGCGGTCGCGGCGGCTCTGCACCAGGGCGAGCGCGCCCCGCGCCCCGGCGTGCTCCGACTGCCGGAGGGCCTGGGAGAAGAAGGCCGCGGCCGACAGCAGGTCTCCCTCGGCCTCGGCGTCCACGCCCTTCTCGAAGAGGGCCGCGGCGAGGTTCTCGCGGGCGCGCGCCTCGGCGGCGCGGGCCTCGCGCGCCAGCTCCTGGGCCCGATCCCGGGCCGTTTTCACCCGCCGGGCCGCCCCGTACGCGCCGAAGCCCAGCAGCAGGGCGGCGAGGATCAGGGTGACCACCGCCACGAGCGCGAGCCGGCGGCGGCGAGCCAGGCGAGCCCGCAGGGCCTCGAGGAACTCCTCCTCGGCCAGGGGGAGCAGCCCGGGGTGCCGCTCACGCCAGGCGAGGGCGCGCAACAGCTCGTTCCCGCTCCAGAGCAACCCGTTCGAGCGCCCACCCCGGACCCACTGGTCCACCGCGAACGACAGCCGCTCCCGGAAGGCGATGTCGACTCGCTCCAGCTCCCGCCAGCGACGCAAGGGTCGCCAGCGGGTCAGCAGCGACTCGTGGGCCAGCTCCAGCAGGGCGTCCTCGTCCCCGGCCAGCCAGTCGCCGCCACGCGCCGACTCGCCCGCGCGGGAGCGCCGGGACACGAGCAGCCGGGCCTCCTGGAGCCGATCGAGGACGACTGCCGCCTCCTGCCGGGCCGCAGGCGGGCCGATCTCCTCGAGCAGCTCCCGCCGGGAGACCTGCCGGCGCCGCCCCTCCGCGGTGGTCAGCCGGAGCAGCAGGGCGCGGGCCACGGGCTGCCGCCCCGGCCCCAGCTCCTCGAGGATGCGATCGGCGTGGCCGGCCAGCGCCCCCTCGACGCCCCCCATGCCGCGATACGCGGCCCGCAGGAGCAGCCGACGCGAGCGATCCTGCGCCTCCCACAGCCGCTGCGCGGCGAACTGGAGCAGGGCGAGGCCGGCTGGCTCGTTCTCGACCTCGCTGACCATCTCCGTGACCAGCTCCGGCTCCTCGAAGGCGTAGCCGAGGGCCTGGACCGGCCGAAGCAGGGTCTCGGCGAGGGCCTCCGGCGAGGGCGTGCGCAGCACCAGCAGCCCGGCATCGAGCGCGGCGGCGAGTCCGGGGTGGCTGGCGAGGCGGACGAGGCTGTCGTCCCGCAGGGTGACCACGACCCGCACCGGCCCCTCGACGTCGTCCGCGGCGAGGGCCAGGGATTCGAGGTAGGCCCAGCGCTGGTCGGGATCCGCCCCCAGCGCGAAGAGCTCCTCGAGCTGGTCGACGACCAGCAGCACCCGTCCCCGGGCCCAGGACCGCCGCCGCTCCCCCTCCTCCACCCGCGGGGGGAGGGTCGTGTGCAGCCGCGCCTGCCGGCGCAGCAAGGCGCCGAGCAAGGCCGGCGAGCTGGCGAGCTCCTGGGCGAGCGCGGGCTCCTCGCTGCTGGTCAGGCTCTCGCCCAGCGGCACGGGGCTCCCCCCCGGACGGCCGGGCAGCGGCGTCGCCCCCAGGGGGCCCACCAGGGGAAATTCCAGTGATTCTGCAAGATTACGAAAGGGCTGCTTGCCCGGATGGGTGACGAAGATGCGCCAGCCGCCCCGACGCTGCAACGCGGGCAGCAGACCGGCGAGCAGCAGCGAGGTCTTGCCGACCCCCGAGGCGCCGACCAGGGGGAGCAGGGGCTGGCTGCGCAGCTTCTCCAGCAGGCCGGCGATCTCCCGGTCACGGCCGTGGAAGAGGTCCGCGTCCTCGGCGCGAAACGGCAGCAGCCCCCGGAAGGGGTTCTGGGCGACCGTGTCGCCCGGACGGAGGCGCGTCTCGCCGGCCAGGGCGGCGAGCTCCCGGGCGACCGCCTCGGCCGGGGGACGCAGCGTCGGGTCCTTCTGCAGACAGCGGGCGATCAGCTCGGCCACGGCCCGGGGGACCCCCGGCGCGACGAGGTCGACGCGCGTCACCGGCTCGGGCGAGCAGACCTGCAGGGCGAGCTGCGACAGCTCCTCCGCGGGATAGGGGAGCGAGCCGGTGAGCATCTCGAAGAGGATCAGGCCCAGGGCCCAGATGTCGGCCGCGGCCGTGAGGGGCTGCTGCTGCCACTGCTCGGGGGCCATGTAGTACGGCGTCCCGGCGATCCCGCGCAGGGTGCCCCGCCCGGAGGTCGCGGCCGCGGCACGCGGCACGAAGTACGGCAGCGAGTGCAGGGGGTGCAAGCCGGGATCGCTCGAGTCGGTGAGCGGCAGGCTGCGCTCGCCGCTGTCCGCGCCGGGGAGCTCGCCCTCCCCGAGATGCTTGGCGAGGCCGAAATCGAGGACCCGCAGCCGCCCATCCCGGGCCAAAAAGACGTTCTCCGGCTTGAGGTCGCGGTGCAGCACCCCGTGCTGGTGCGCCTCGGCGAGCGCCTCGGCGACGGCCTGGCCGTAGCGCAACACCTCGCTCAGGCCGAAGGGCTCTCCCTGGAGCCGCTCCCGCAAGGAGCGCCCCCGCAGGTACTCCATGGCCACGTAGGGCGCGCCGTCGACCTCGCCGACCGCGTAGACCGTGACGATGTGCGGATGGTTGAAGCCCGCAGTGATCCGGGCCTCGTTGAGGAAGCGCCCGAGCTGCTCGGGGGTCGGCGCCAGGCTGGGCCGCACCACCTTGAGCGCGACCTTGCGCCCCAGGCGGAGGTCCCGGGCGAGCAGCACGACCCCCATGCCTCCCTGCCCCAGGGGCCGGAGGATCTCATAGCTGTCGACCTGCCGGCCAGGGTGGAGGTTGCTCAGCTCCTCGAGCACCTCACCCGGCAGCCCGGGGTCCCCCAGCGAGTCCCGCGTGCCCGCCACGTGCCCGCGGTCTGCCGCCGGGGAGCCTGGCGGCGGCGCGGCGGGAGGTTCGGGAGGCACGAGGTGAGGCATGATCGACGGGCTCCGGTAGTGCGTGGCCAGGATATCACGGGAATCCCCGGGGTCCAGCACGAGCTCACGGCTCACTGCCGCAGCAGCTCCAGCAGCTCCTCCCCGTACTTCTCGACGATCCGGGCGCCGATCCCGGGCACGGCCAGCAGCTCGGCCTCGCTGCGTGGCCAGGCCTCGACCAGCCCGTGCAGGGTGCGGTCGGGGAGGATCCGGAAGGCCGGGATGCGGTGTCGGCGCGCCCGGGCGAGGCGCCAGGCGCGCAGCCGGGCGAAGAGCTCCTCCGTGGGCGAGCCGCCCGCCACGGCGGGTGCCGGCGCGGCCCGACGCCGGGACGGCGTGGGCTCCGGCGGGCGCGCCCCGGGAGGCGGACTGGCCTGGCGGCGGGCCGGCGCGCGCTTGGCGGTGCGGGCGACGGACTTCGCCGGGGGCGGCGCCGCGTCCTCCAGCAGGACGCCGTCGAGCAAGGCCCCCGGGGAGGTGGCCGGCGGCGCGGCGTACCAGACCCGCCGGAAGTGGATCTCCCGCCCCTCCTTCGCGAAGCGGTCGTCCGCGATCCGGACCAGACCGGCCCGGGCGAGGGCCTCGAGCTGGAGCTCGAGCTGCTGCCGGGAGATCGCGCCGTCGGGGGAGAGGGCCTTGTGCAGCGAGCCGACGGCCAGCCCGTCCGCGCCGGCGATGAGCTGCAGCAGGACCTGCAGCCGCACCCGCTCCGCGGGGAGCGGCGGCCGGAAGCGGCGCGCCTCGCAGCTCGCCGGCGCGCAGGCGTCGCAGATCCCGCAGGGATGGGTGTCGTCGACGTCACCGAAGTGACGGATCAGCCGGACCATCCGACAGCCCGCGCCCTGCGCGAACTGGAACGCCTCCTCGATCTGGGCCGCCCGGTGGGCCCGGATGGCCTCGTAGGGCGCGACCCAGCCCGTGCTGGCCGGCCGCACCACGTCGTCGGCGTCGATGCTGACCCCACCGTGGACGTACAGCTTCACCAGGGCCGGCTCGGCCGTCTCGAGGGGGAGCCCGCTGCGGGACAGCAGCTCCTCCCGGGGGAGGCCCGCGTCCGGGATCTTGGCGCGCAGCCCCTGCAGCACCGAGGTGGCCGGATAGTCCCGGGCGAAGAAGCTCTCGTGGAGCCGACGGTCCACGAACGAGAACAGGAGGAAGGCGCGTGCGGGCAGCCCATCCCGGCCGGCCCGTCCGATCTCCTGGTAGTAGGCCTCCAGGCTGCCGGGCAGCCCGAGGTGCACCACGCTGCGGATGTCGGCCTTGTCGATCCCCATGCCGAAGGCCACGGTGGCCACGACCACCGCGAGCCGCCCCGCCTGGAAGGCCTCCTGGGTCCGGGAGCGCTCCTGCGGATCGAGGCCGGCGTGGTACGGCGCCGCGGGGAAACGGCTGCCCAGCTCCGCGGCGACCTGCTCGGCCGCCTTGCGGGTCGGGACGTAGACGATGGCGGGTCGCCGGGCGGGATCCGCGAGCAGGGCCGCGGCCTCCTCGGGGCGCTGGCCGGGCCGCACGTCGAGCACCTCGATGGCGAGGTTGTCCCGCCGGAAGCCCCGGATGAAGCGACCGGCCCGGTCCAGCCCGAGTTGCTGGAGGATGTCCTCCTGGACCCGCACGGTGGCCGTGGCGGTCAAGGCCACCACGGGCGCGGGGCGCAGCAGGGGCAGCCGCTCCCCGAGGAGCCGGTAATCGGGACGAAAGTCATGCCCCCAGTGGGAGATGCAGTGGGCCTCGTCGATGGCCACGAGCGCGGGCGGACGCCGGGCGAGCAGCTCGGGGAACCCGGGGACGGACAGCCGCTCGGGCGCGAGCAGCAGGAAGTCGAGCCGCCCGGCGAGGTACAGCCGGCAGGCCTGGCGCAGCTCCTCCCGGGGGCGCCCGGAGTGGATCCGCTCCGCGACGAAGCCGAGCTGGGACAGCTTGGCGGCCTGGTCGTCCATGAGCGCGATCAGCGGGCTGACGACGACCGTCGTGCCCCCCCGGGCGATGCCCGGGAGCTGGTAGCAGAGGGACTTGCCGCTGCCCGTGGGCATCACCACGAGGGCGTCCCGGCCCTCGACCAGGGTCTGGCAGACCTCCTCCTGGTGCGGACGAAAGCCCGGCAGCCCGAACCGCTCCCGCAGGAGCGCGCGGAGGTCGACCGGCGGCGGGGCGAGGGAGAGCTGCCCGGTCGAGGTGGGGCCGGCAGCCGGGGCCGGGGCCGGGAGATCGGAAGAGCTCCCGTCTGCT
>JAVEVO010000100.1:0-24709 GCA_034005005.1 Myxococcota bacterium | reverse complement strand
CGCCCTCCCCTTCGCCCTCGCCCTCCCCTTCGCCCTCGCCCTCGCCCTCCCCCTCGCCCTCGCCCTCGCCCTCGCCCTCGGCACCTTCGCCTTCGCCCTCGCCCTCGCCCTCCCCCTCGCCCTCGCCCTCGCCCTCGGCACCTTCGCCCTCCCCCTCGCCCTCGCCCTCGCCCTCGGCCGGGGAGTGCTCGGGGTCCGAGCAGGCCGGCAAGGTCCCGGGGAGCAGGCCGGCCAGCAGCAAGGCCAGCAGACTTCGTTCCCACCTCGAGCTCACGGACACCTCCTCTGACCGACCCCACCCGGACCACACCGGCCGGTCGATTGGATCAAGCTAACGACCGCGCGGCCCGGCGTCCAGGAGGAGGCGCGCGCTTCGATCCTGCCAGGGGACGGCCGGCGGGGGTGGCGAGGGGCCCGCCCCTGCGGTACAGTGGGCCCTCTCGTTCTCCCGGCCGGGGGCAGGACGCCCCGGGGAGCAGGCAAGGAGCTGGCATGCAGAACTACCGGTTCGCCCCCGAGACCCTCGGTGCCCAGGAGCTGGCCGAGCTGGACGGCGCCTGGCGCCGCTGCGTCGGCAACCTGCTGCGGATGACCGCCCTGGCCCAGAGCGGCCACCCCGGAGGCTCCCTCTCCACCCTCCACGCCCTGCTGCTGGCCTTCGGCAACTTCGCCGTCGACCCCCGGGACCCCCTGGCCGAGCCCCGGGACCGGATCCTGGTCAGCCACGGCCACATCTCCCCGGGGGTCTACGCGGTGCTCGCGGAGCAGGGCTTCTTCCCCATCGAGGACGCGCTGCTGAGCTTCCGGCGGGCCGGCACCCCGTTCTCCGGCCACGTCGAGACCGCAGTGCCCGGGGTCGCCTGGAACACCGGCAACCTCGGGCAGGGGATCTCCGCGGGCGTCGGGCAGGCCCTGGCCTGCAAGCTGAAAGGGCACGACAGCCGGACCCTGGTCCTCATGGGCGACGGGGAGCAGCAGAAGGGCCAGATCGCCGAGGCCCGCCGCTTCGCGGTGAAGTTCGGCCTGAACCGGCTGATCGTCTTCGTGGACTGGAACCGGCTGCAGATCTCCGGGCGGATCGAGGAGGTCATGCCCCAGGACCTGCCCGCCGAGTGGACCGCGGCCGGCTTCAACGTGGAGATCGTCGAGCAGGGCAACGACTTCGCCGAGCTGTACCGCGTGCTGCGGGCCGCGTACCGCGGCGAGGTCCTGGACCCCTCCCGGCCGACGGTGGTGCTCGCCCGGACGACCATGGGCTACGGCGTGCCCTTCATGGAGAACCAGCACGGCTACCACGGCAACCCGCCGAGCCTCGCCCAGGCCCGGGAGATGCTCGCCCACCTCGGCCTGCCCGACGACCTGGCCGAGCTGCAGGCCCGCCGTCAGCCCCTGGGCATCGGCGGGGCGGGCCCCCGGCACGCGCCCCCCCGGCCGCCCGTGGAGCTCGAGCTCGGCACGCCGCGCGACTACGCTCCCGAGACCAGGACCGACTGCCGCTCCGCGTACGGCAACGCCATGGAGGACCTCGCCCGGCTCAACAACCAGGGCCCGGTGCCGAAGGTCCTCGCGTTCTGCTGCGACCTGGAGACCTCCGTGAAGCTGGAGAAGTTCCACGCAGCCTCGCCGGGCGCGTACTTCGAGTCCGGGATCCAGGAGCACCACACCGCGGCCATGACCTCCGCGGTGAGCCGGGAGGGCTTCGTCCCCTTCTTCTCCACCTTCGGTGTCTTCGGGGTCGACGAGACCCACAACCAGAACCGGCTGGCCGACATCAACGAGGCGACGCCGAAGCTGGTGCTGACCCACTGCGGCCTCGACGTCGGCGAGGACGGCCCGACCCACCAGTGCATCGACTTCATCCCCCTGGTGAGCTCCCTGTTCGGCTTCGAGCTGTACTACCCCGGCGACCCGAACCAGTGCGACCGGATCATCCGCACCGCCGCGGCCCGCCAGAAGCCGGTGATGGTCTGCATGGGGCGCTCCAAGGTGCCGGTGCTCCTGGACGCGCAGGCGGCGCCCGCGTTCGGCGGTGACTACCGCTTCGTACCCGGCCGCGCCGACGTGCTGCGGGCGGGTCGGGACGTGACGGTCCTGACCTTCGGTCCCCTGCTGCCCGTCGCGGACGCGGCCTGCCGGCAGCTCGCCACGGAGGGCATCGAGGCCCGCTTGCTGAACATGGCCTCCCTCGTCCCCCTCGACCGGGACGCGGTGCTCGCCGCGGCGCGTGAGACGAAAGGCTTGATCACCGTCGAGGACCACAACGTTCGTACTGGTCTGGGCAGCCTGGTCGCGGGCGTGCTCGCGGACGCGGGGCTCGGCGTGCCCTTCGTCCGGCTGGGCGTCACGGACTACGGCTCCTCGGGCCCCGCGGCGCAGCTCTACGCGGAGCAGGGGCTGACCGCCGCCGGGATCGTCGCGGCCGCAAAAAAGCTGGCCGGGAGGTAGCGTCCCGCCGCGTCCGCGGCTATCTTGCGGTGCCGTTCGCCGAACGGGAGACCGCACGATGGAACGACTCACCAGCACCAGCCCCCACGACCTGCCCGCGGGCGAGGACCAGATCACCGACCTGCTCGGGATGATCGGCAACACGCCCCTGCTGCAGATCGACCACCCCCACAACGGGAACGGCGCGGTCTACGCCAAGGCCGAGTTCGTCAACCCGGGCGGCTCGATCAAGGACCGCATCGCCCGCCACCTGATCCTCACCGCCCAGCAGGAGGGCAAGCTGCGCCCGGGGATGGTCATCGCCGAGGCGACCTCGGGCAACACGGGGATCGGCGTGGCCATGGTCGGGCGGGCCCTGGGCTACCGGGTGGTCATCGTCATGCCCGAGTCCATGAGCGAGGAGCGCAAGAAGCTGGTGCGGGCCCTCGGCGCGGACCTCATCCTCACCCCGCGGGAGGCGAGCATCTCCGGCGCGGTCGAGAAGGTCGCGGCCCTGGAGCGCATCAACCCCAACATCTGGCGGGTCAACCAGTTCGACAACCCCCACAACCCCGAGGTGCACTACCAGACCACCGGGCCGGAGCTGTGGCGGCAGCTCGGCGGGCGGATCGACGGCTTCGTCGCGGGCGTCGGCTCGGGCGGCACCCTGCAGGGCGTGGGCCGCTACCTCAAGGAGCGCAACCCCGCGGTCCAGATCATCGCGGTCGAGCCCGACGGCTTCTCCGCCCTCCTCGGCCTGGAGCCGGGGCTGCACGTCATCCACCAGATTCAGGGGATCGGCGACGGCTTCATCCCCTCGGTCCTCGACCCCGGCCTGATCGACGACGTGATCACCGTCTCCGACGACGACGCGGTCTACTGCACCCGCAAGCTCTCCCGCACCCTCGGCCTGCTGGTCGGCACCTCGGCCGGGGCCAACGTCTACGCGGCGCGCATCCTCTCCGCCCGCCTCGGCCCGGGCTCCCGGGTGGCCACCGTGCTCCCGGACCGGGCCGAGCGCTACTTCTCCACCGCCTTGCTCTGATTTCTGGGGGTGTGGCCGGCCGGGGGACGCTCCCGCGGCGGTGGCCGGCAGCGGTGGCTCAGAGGCCGAGGGCCGCGGGGGCCGCCGCGAGGTCCCGCTCGCCGACGCTGCCGACGCGCACGCAGCGCAGCCGCCCCGTGGGATCGAGGAGGTACTGCACCGGCAGGGTGGGGGGGACGGGGACCTGGAGCTGCCCGTAGAGCGCGGCCCGGGCGGCGTCCTCCGCGATCCAGCGGAACTCCTCGGCGATCCCCCGCCCCGGTCCGTCGAGGAAGCGGTGCAGCTCCCGCTCGTCGTCGTCCACGCTCAGCAGCACGACCCGCAGGGGCTTGCCCTGGCGGCGCAGGGTGCCCGCCCAGGAGGAGAGCAGGGGCATCTCCTCCTTGCAGGGCTTGCACCAGGCGGCCCAGATGCTGACCCAGGTCCAGCCCGCGCCCACGGCCACGGGGCCACCGCGCAGGGACTGGCCGGGGGTGAGGTCGAGCAGGGGCCCGGCCTCGGCCGCGAACTGCCGGTCGCAGAGGGGGCCGACGGGGCCGGCGGGCTGAGCCGCAGCCGCGGCGACCTGCTCGGCGATGGTCCGGCCGCCGGTGCTGGTCCCGGCCGAGGGCACGACCGCCGGGTGCGCGACGAGGGGCGCTTCCTGGGCCCGGGTGTAGACGACCTTGGCCGGCGGCTGCGCTCGCGGGACCAGGGGTGCGGGCTCGAGCAACGGCCAGAGGAACAGTCCGAGGGCCGCCACCGCGCCGAGCACGAGCAGGACACCGAGCCACTTCATCGAGCTGCGCACCTCCGTCCAGAGATCAGGGATCTCGGAGACATCGACCGCACTACAGCCGACAGTCGATCCAGGAGAGGATCACCGAGCGGTTGACCTTCTCCTCGTCGCACGGCTGCCCGGGGCGGTTGTTCTGCCAGCCGCAGTAGTCGGCGCCGAGCTGGGCATACTCCTCACCGAGCCAGAGCAGGCCGACCTTCTGCTCGAGCTCGCTGTCCTGCGGGAAGCGCTCCTGGAGGTAGAACAGGACCGAGTTGACCCGCCGGTGGGACAGCTTCTGGTTGAGATCCGTCGGACCATCGGTCGAGGCGCGACCGAGGATGAAGAAGTAGCTCGCCCCCCGCTGGTCGGCCCACTGCCGCTCGATGATCTGCCGGGCCGCCGGGTCGAGCTCGTCCTTGTTGGGATCGAAGAGCAGGATCGAGGCCCGCTGGTCGAGGGGCTTGAACAGGGCGTTGAAGTCCCCATCGTCGATCTGGGCGATCTGCTTGAGCTCGTTGGGCTGGCAGCCCCGGCGCCCCCCGCCGATCAGCCCGCAGTTCGTGAGCACCCGGCGCAGCACGGTCTTCATCTCCTCCGTGCAGTAGCCGACCTCGGCGGTGGAGGCGAGCAGGGGGGCGGTCTTCGGCTTGGCCGTCACGGACTCGCCCGTCTCCAGCCGGTGGGCGGCGCTGGAGACCTGAGAGTGCACCGTCGCGCCGACCCCGCCGGCCAGCAACCCGGTGACCAGCACGTTGAGGATCCAGAGAGTCTTGGCGTTCATCGTCATCCTCCTGCTGCCGGGTCACGGACGCGGGGCGGCCGGGGCGACCGCACCGGTGGTGGGCGCTGGCGTCGGCGCTCCGGGGCTGACGGCCGGCGCGGGCGGGCCGCCGGTGGGCCGCGTCGCCGCGCCCGCCGGGGAGGCGAGCAGGTGGGCCAGGGAGTAGTCCAGGCCGAGATCGGTGTCCTCGTCGCAGAGTCGCTTGCCGTTGAGGTAGAGCTGGGGCGTCAGCACGGGCAGGGCGTTCTTCACCGCGAAGTGCAGGGTCTTGTTCAGGCGCAGCTTGGTGTCGGGCGCGTCGAGGCAGCGGGCGAGCTCGGGGAACCGGGTCAGCACCCGCGCCCGCAGCCGGTCGAGCTCCTTGCGGTTGCTCTCCTGCCGCATCTCGTCCTGCTGGTCGTAGATCAGCTCGAGCAGCTCCCGGGCCCGGTCACCCGCGCAGATCAGCGCCCGCGACAGGAGGCAGGAGCCGGGGTGCAGGGAGTCCGCGAGCATCCAGTTGCACTCCGCGTCCAGGGGGAGCAGCAGCAACTGGTAGTCGAGCTGGGCGGCCCGGGGGGCGGCGCCCAGCCGCTGGTGAAACGCCCGGCACGCGGGACAGAGGGGGTCCTGGACGATGAGGGCCTGCTCACCGGCGACGCCGGCGGCGACCGGGGCCGCGGCCGCGCCCGGGGCCTTGCCGATGGGGATCAGGACCCGCTGGGGATCCTGGAGGTCCTGGAGGGACTCGCAGCTCGTGACGTGCCGGCCGTAGTCCGGCAGGACGTTCAGGTAGACGACGGTGGGGAGGAAGGTGCAGACGCCCAGCTCCACGGTCAGCAGGGCCGCGGCGAGCACGAAGCTCCGGCGGGCGTCGCGCTCCTCGTGGAACGCGGCGACGGCCGCCTCGCCCCCGGACGGGCGCACCGCGGCGAGCCGCGCCGTCTCCCGGTCCTGCCGCGCGCCGAGGAAGGCGAGCCCCGCGCCGAGGAGCAGCAGCCCCGAGCCGAGGTAGGTCCCCACGCACAGGGTACAGAAGCTGCCGAGGTGGGTCGCCGACAAGAAGAACATCACCACCGAGGTGCCGGCGGCGATCACCCCGGACAGCAGCAGGAAGAGGAGGGGCGCGGCCTGGCCGCCACGTCCGAGCAGGCCCCACAGGGCGAGGGCCAGGGCGAAGGTGAACAGCCCGAGGCCGAGCAGGGAGATGGGCACGCCGCCCCAGTACTGCTCCCGCCAGAACGACGAGTAGGGGGAGAAGAGCGCGGCCTTGCAGCCCTCCACCTCCTCGCCCATCTGCTGGGCCTCGGTCAGCCCGGGCAAGAACGTGCAGTTGATGGGATGCAGTTGCCGATCGAGGTGGGCGACGAAATCGGCCGTGGAGAAGCCGCTGTAGATCAGGCCGAGCAGAGCTCCCACCGCCGCGATGGCGAAGAAGAACCTCGTCTTGTTGCTCATCTGGACCTCCCTGCCGTCGAGGGATGGCAGGCCTCACACCGGTGGGCCGATGGTAGCGCAGGGGGGCGCGCTGTCCAGCAAAAGCACGGGGTTGGACCGGGGCGACAGGGACGGCCTAGCGCGGCCCCCGCGGCGGCCGCGGGGGGCGGGACCGCCGGGGCGGGCGCGCCGACCGCCGGGGCGCGGACGCGGCGTCGGCGAGCCGCCCCAGCCGCAGGGCCCGGTGCACCCCGACGCCCGGCAAGGTGTAGCTGCGCTCGTCCTCGAGGACCAGGCCGAGGGGCTGCAAGGCGGCCGGCTCCGCCCAGCCCGGGGGCGGTTGCTCCCCCGCGGTGGCCAGCACCCAGCCACCGGCCCGGGCGAGGGGCCGCGCCAGGCGGAGCCAGTCGGCGTAGGGGGCGACCGCCCGCCCCACCACCAGATCGAACCGCTCCTGGCGGGAGACCAGCACGTCCGAGGGGTCGCGGCGCACGGGCAGGCTCAGCCCCAGCTCCGCCACGGTGGCCTGCAGGAAGAGGGCGCGCTTCAGCCGCGGCTCGAGGAGGGTGAGCTGCAGCTCGGGGCGCAGCAGGGCCCAGACGAGGCCGGGCAGCCCCGCGCCGGAGCCGACGTCGACCACGGTCAGGGGGCCCGCGGGGACGAGCTGCAAGAGCTCCCAGGAATCGAGCAGGTGGCGGCTGACGAGCACGGGCTCGCTCGCCGGCGCCACGAGGTCGGCGCGCTGGTTCCCCTCCTGGAGCAAGGCGAGGTAGCGCTGCAGGGCCGGACGGCTCGCGGCCGGGAGCCGCGCCCAGGGGTCCGGGGCGGGGGTGGGGATGCTCACGGCGTCTCTCCGGAGGCCGGGGCCGGGGAGGCCGGGGCGGGCGAGGGCGAGGCCGGGGAGGCCGGGGCGGCGGCCTCCGGGGCCCCGGCGGGCGCCCCGGCCGGCGGCGCGGCCAGGCGCTGCTGCAGCTCCGCGAGCCGTGCCGCCCGCCGCTGCTCGAGCGCCGTGAGGGCCTCGGCCACCTGCTCGTCCAGGGGCGAAGCCCCACCGTCGGTCCCCGCACGGAGCTCGGCCCGCAAGGCGGCCAGCTTCGCCTCCTGGCCCGTCACCTGATAGAAGATGGCCAGGGCCACCGCGGGCGGCGCATCCTGGGGGTCGAGGGCCCGGGCGCGCTGCAGGTGCTGCTCGGCCCGGATGGGCTCCCCCGTGGCCGCGAGGGCCTCTCCCGCCAGCAGGTGGCGCTCCCCGGTCTCCCCCGCGGCGAGGGCCGCGACAAACTCGGGGACCGCCTCCGCGAAGGCGCCCGAGGCCCGGTAGATCTCGCCCCGGAGCTGCCGCACCTCTCCGAGCGCCGGTGCGAGCCCGAACGCGAGGTCGGCCTTGGCGTTGGCCTCGCGCAGCTTGCCCGCGGTGAACAGCTCACGCGCCTCCGCGACCAGCCGCCGGGCCTGGCCGAGCACCCGGGCCTGCTCCGCGGGGCCGAGATCGGGGCGGTCACCAGAGCTGCTGGCGTCGAAGGGGCGCGCCTGCTGGTACCAAAGAACCACAGCAGCGCCCACGCCGACGACCGCGAGCAGACCGAGGACCAGGCCCAGCGCGCGCCCGCGGGAGCGCGGCGGGGTCTCCAGGGCCGCCGGGGACGCACCCGTCTCCGGCTCGAGGCCCAGGGTCCGCAGGCAGTTGGGACAGCGGAGCCGCTCTCCCGCGGGGAGCTCGAAGCGAGTGCCGCAGCTTCGACAGCGATAGGCCATGACCACCACCTCCGACGACCGGGACCCGAGGCCCCGTCAGCGGGCAACCGGCCTCGGCATGGGCCGGGGGGGAGCCGGGGCACGAGCCGGCGGACACCTCCGCCAGGAGCCGGGGCACCTGGAACGGGGGCTGGTGCCGGCGCGGAGGCCGGCACCCACCAGACGATCGCAACCAGGAACCAAAGACCAGGAAACAGGGACCAGCAAACCGGGACCTGCAAACATGAACCAGATACAATGGAATCGGAACCACCGAACAGGAACCAACGAACCGAGAACAGCGAACAGGAACTAGCTACCGAGAACAGCGAACAGGAACCAACGAACCGAGAACAGCGAACAGGAACCAACGAACCGAGAACAGCGAACAGGAACTAGCTACCGAGAACAGCGAACAGGAACCAACGAACCGAGAACAGCGAACAGGGAACCAGCAGCCAGCAACCTGCGGTCGGGAACCAGCAGCCAGACCCTCCGCTCGCGACACCGGTCGGAGGCCCGTCTCAATCCCGCGGGCCCTGGCCGCCGCGCACCTGCTGCAGCACCGCGAGGAGCTGGTCGTGGAGCCGGGGGTTGCACGAGGCGACCACCTGCCGGGCCCCGAGTGCGAACGGCCCGCCGTCGTAGCCGGTGACCAGCCCGCCCGCCTCCCGGACCAGCAGGACGCCGCCGGCCAGGTCCCAGGGCTGCAGCTTCATCTCCCAGTAGCCGTCGAGCCAGCCCCGGGCCGTGAAGGCCAGGTCGAGGGCCGCGGACCCGGCCCGGCGGATGCCCTGGGCGCGGCGCAAGAACGCCTCGAACTCCGCGAGGTTGCAATCGACGGCCGTGTGCCGATCGTAGGGGAAGCCCGTGGCGAGCAGGGCGCGGGAGAGCTCCGTGGTCGCGCTGACCGTCAGCCGCTGCCGCCCCCCCGCGTCGTCCAGCAGCCAGGCGCCCAGGCCGCGGGCCGCGGCGTAGACCTCCCGTCGGCCGACGTCCGCGACGACCCCGACCGCGAGCTCCCCCGCCAGCTCGAGGCCGAGGGAGACCGCGAACTGGGGGAAGCCGTGGGCGAAGTTGGTGGTGCCGTCGATGGGATCGACGTACCAGGTCGCGGCCGCATCCCCCGCCTCGACGCCGCCCTCCTCTTTCACCAGGCGGGCGGCGGGGAAGGCGGCGTGCAGCCGCGCCGCGATCAGGGCCTCGGCCGCGGTGTCGACGTCGGTGACCAGGTCGACCGCACCCTTGAAGTGGACCTCCCCCCGGGCGCGGTGCCGGATCAGCTCCGCGGCCTGTTGCGCGATGCCGACGGCCGTCTGCAGCACGTCATCGAGGGGACCGAGCCCCGCCTGTTCGCCCATCTCGTCCTTCTCCTGCCGCCCGGCCCCCGGCCCCCGCCCCGGACCCAGGGGAGGGAACAGCCCGACCGGGACGAATCATCCCGCCGCGGGAGCCCGACCGTCGAGGAGATCCCACAGCAGGTCGTGGACCGCGGACCGCAGCTCCTTGATCCCGGCGCCCGCCCGCGTCGGGTGCACCCGGTTGGTGAGCAAGGTGACGACCGCGTCGCGCGCCGGATCGATCCAGAGGGAGACGCCGGTGAAGCCGAGGTGCCCGACCGCGCCGGGAGAGATCCGGCGGCCACCGGCCGAACCGCCCGGCGTCGGACGGTCCCAGCCGAGGGCCCAGGTCGAGCCCGCGGGCCGGCTCCCGCCCTCCCAGAAGGACCGCACCACGGTTCCCGGCAAGGTCTCCGGGGACCGGTCCGCCCGGGCCCGCAGCAGCCCGCGCCCGAATCCCAGCAGGTCGGCCGCGGTCCCGAACAGGCCGGCGTGGGGGGCGATCCCCCCGAGATAGCTGGCGTTCTCGTCGTGGACCTCGCCGTGCAGCAGCCGCTGCCGCCAGGGGCAGCGCTCCGTGGGCGCGACCACCCCCCGCGTGCCCAGGGCCACCGGCGTGACGGCCCAGCGCCCCGGCGGCCCCCCGGGCCCGAGGGAGACGAAGGTCAGGCCCGTCGCAGCCCACGGCTCCCAGAGCTCCCGCCCGACGAGGTCCGCCAGGGGCTCCCCCGCGACCTGCTCGAGGGCCCAGCCGAGGAGCAAGAAGCCCGGGTCGGAGTAGACCCCCGCGGTCCCCGGCGGCTGCTCGGGGCGGATCTGCAGGAGCGCGGCCGAAAGCCGCGCCCACCGGGCCGCGGGCAGGTCGTCCACGCCCCCCTCGCCCACGGGCCACGGGGCGGGCCCCACCGGGGAGGTGGGCAGCAGTTGCCGGTAGAAGGGCAACCACCAGACGAGGCCGGCCTCGTGGCCCAGCAGGTGGTCGAGCCGGACCAGCTCCCGACCCTCGCCGCGCCAGCCGACGAGCACGTCGGCCAGGGAGGTCGTGAGGGTGATCCGCCCCCGGGCGACGAGCAGCATCGCCGCGGCCGTGGTGAGCAGGGGCTTGGTCAGGGAGGCCAGGTCGTAGATCGTCGCCGGGGTGACCGGGGTGATCGGCAGCCCTTGCCCGGGCCAGGCGGTGCTCCCGACGGCGACGTACTCCGGCGGCTCGTCCCCCACCGCCCAGCCGAGCACCGCGCCCGGGGTCACCCCGGCGGCCACCGCGTCCTGCAGCGCCTGCCGCAGGGGAGCGCGCCGGGCGTCCGTCAGCACGGTCTGCTCGCCGGCACCGGCACCAGGGCCCCGGCCGGGCCGTCGAGCAGATAGGGTGCGCCCAGGGGCCAGGCCCGGTTGGCCGCCCGGTGGCCCACGGGGAGCCCCGCGAGCAGGGGCACACCCGGGAGCAGCTCCGCGATCCGGCGCGCCGCGGTCTCCACGCCCTGCTCCTCCCCCTCGTCACACCCGGCGAAATGGCCCAGGAGGACCCCGCTCACCCGCTCCAGCCAGCCGGCGAGACCGAGCTGGGTCAAGAGCCGGTCCAGGCGGTAGGGCCGCTCCCCCACCTCCTCCAGCACGAGCAGGCTGCCGTCCACGGGGGGCAGGTAGGGAGTGCCCGCGAGGGCCGCGAGCAGGCAGAGGTTGCCACCGAGCAGGGGACCGCGGGCCGTGCCCGGGACGAGGGTCCGCAAGCCGGAGAACGCCGGCGGCCGCCCCTGCTCCAGCAGCGCCCACAGGTGCTCCTGCTCGGCGGGCGGGAGATGGCCCAGCCCGGTGACGTTGGGCCCATGGATGCAGGACCAGCCGGGCAGCCGCTGCCAGGCCGGCAGGAGCAGGGCCGTGAGGTCGGAGAAGCCGCAGAGTGTCCGGGGCCGGGCCGTCGCCAGCTCGGCCCAGGGCAGCCGGGGCAGCAAGCGCATGATCCCGTAGCCGCCGCGGGCCGCCCAGACCAGGCCCACCTCCGGATCGACCAGCGCCTGGTGCAGCAGGTCGAGCCGCTGGTCGTCCGGGCCGGCGAGGTAGCCCGCGGGAGTCGCCGGCAGCAGCAGCCGCAGCGAGTAGCCGCGCCTCGCCAGCACCTCGAGCCCGGCCTGCAGCTCGGCCGCGGGCGGAGGGCCCGCGGGGGCGATCACCGCGACCAGCCGTCCGGGGCCGGGAGCGCCAGGGAGGCTCAGGTGTGGCCTCCGGCCGCCTGGTCGGACGAGCCGTTGCCGGCGAGCGCCGCATACAGCCGCAGGTAGGACCGGGCCGCGGCGGGCCAGGACAGCTCCAGGGCCATGCCCTCGAGCATCGCGAGGCGCCACTGCTTCTGGTCGCGGAACAGCTTGCGGGCGGCCCGGAGGGCCAGGAGCACGCCGGCCACGGAGCGGGTGGCGACCTCGAAGCCCAGGGGCTGCCCCTGGGGGCCACGCTCCAGCACGCCCTCGCCGCCGACCACCGGCAAGGTGCCGTAGCGCAGGGCCTCGAGCGCGGGCTGGGAGCCGGGGGCGAAGAGGGAGGGCACGACGACGAGGTCCGCCCCCCCGAGCAGCCGGTGATAGGCTCCCTCCTCCGCGGCCGCCAGCAGCCCGAAGTGCTCTCCGTCCTCGGCCAGGTCGACGAAGTCCGCCTCCTCGCCCGGTTCGTGGAGGAGCACCACCTGCAGCTCGTGGCGCAGGACCTCCGCGATGACCTCCCGCAACTGGGGGGCGGGGAGGATGCGGGCCAGCGGCGGCACGAAGCCGACGAGGGGCAGGTCGGAGCGACCGGCGAGGCCCGCCTCGTCCTGGAGGGCGCGCTTGCAGACCCGCTTGCCGCCGATGGTCGCGGCGGAGTAGGTCTGTGCGAGGGCCGGATCCCGGGCCGGATCGAAGCGCACGCCGTCGATCCCCAGGGGGATCCCGGTCACAGCGCCCTCCCGGTGTCGGAGCAGCCCGTCCATGCCGCAGCCCCCCTCGGCGGAAGTGATCTCCCGCAGGTGGGCCCGCCCCATGGCCACCACCGCGTCGGCGTAGCGTAGCCCGACCTTCAGGAAGTTGAGGTGGCCGAAGTACTCCAGCCCCTCGGGATGGAAATCGGCCGCGGGCAGGCCGAGCTCCGGCAGGACCGAGGCCGGATAGTGCCCCTGGAACGCCAGGTTGTACACCGAGTAGACCACGGGCGGCCGGGGGGCCGTCCCCGGAGACTGCAGGAGGTAGGCCGCGAGCCCGGTGGGCCAGTCGTGCAGATGGACGACGTCCTGCACCAGGCCGCTGTCGGGCGCGGCCGCGGCGGCCACCGCCTGGCAGAACAGGCCGAAGCGCGCGGCGTTGTCGGGCCAGTCCCCGGTGCCGTCCCCGTAGATCCCGCTCCGGGGGAAGCTCTCGTGCTCGACGAGCAGCAGGCGCACGTTGCCCGGGAGCATCCCCTCCCACAAGGGCAGCTCCAGGGTCTCGTCCCCGCGTGGTACCTTCAGCCCCCGCAGTCGCCGGGCGAGCTGCACCGCGCCGCCCGCCGGGCTGCCGTACAGGGGGGCGAGGAGGGTCACGTCGGCCTTCTCCCGCTTCAGGGCCTGGCAGAGCTGGACGAAGTTGGCTGCCAACCCCGACTCCGCCGTGGCCACCGCCTCCACCGTCGCCATCAGAATCCGCATCGGTCTCCCTCGTCGCGTCCGCCACCACCGGCCAGCCGACGGCGGCACCGGTCGGTGCGGCCATCAGAGTCCAAGGGGGGTCTCCTCCCGCAGGTAGCGGGCCGACTCCTCGGGCGGGGTGGGGTTGATGTAGAAGCCGCTCCCGAGCTCGAAGCCGGTCACCGCGGCCAGGGCCGGCATGATCTCCAGGTGCCAGTGGTAGCTCTCGGAGCGGTCGTCCTGGAAGGGGGCGTTGTGCAAGGTGAAGCTGTAGGCCGGCTGCTGCAGGGCCCGGTCCAGCTTGAACAGGGCGACCTTGAGCGCCTCGCCGAGCTGCCGGAAGATCTGCCGCGGGCTGTCCTGGAAGGAGGCCTGGTGCTGCTTGGGCACGATCCAGGTCTCGAACGGGAAGCGGGCCGCGTAGGGGGCGAAGACGACGCAGCCGCCGTTCTCGTAGATCAGCCGCCCCCCCTCCCGCAGCTCCTGCCGCACCATGTCGCAGAACACGCAGCGCTCCCGGAAGGCGAAGTAGCGCTTGGCGCCCTCGAGCTCCTCCGCGACCCGCCGGGGCACGATGGGCAGGGCGATGAGCTGGCTGTGGGGGTGCGTGCTCGGCGCGCCCGCGACGACGCCGTCGTTCTTGAAGACGAGGACGTACTTCAGGCGGAAGTCCCGCCGCAGGTCGTGGATCCGGTCCCGCCAGGCCCAGACGATCTGCTCCAGCTCGCCGACGGCGAGGTCGCCGAGCCGCACCCGGTGCTGGCTCGACTCGATGACCACCTCGTGTGCGCCGAGGCCGCTCATCCGATCGTACAGGCCGACGCCTTCCCGCTCGAGGCTCCCCTCGACACGCAGCACCGGCAGCTTGTTGGGGACGACCCGCACGGTCCAGCCGGGACCGTTGGGCGGCAGCCCGTGCGCCCGGTACGCGAGCACCTCGGGCGGGGTGCCGGCCTCCCGCCCCGGGCAGAAGGGGCAGAGGGCCTCCTCTTGCTGGCTGCGGGCCTGCCGCTCGGCCTGCTGGGCCGCCGCGCCGAAGGCCCGGGGACCGAAGGCTCGCTCCGCGGAGACGATGACCCAGCGACCGACGACGGGGTCCTTCCTCAGCTCCGGCATGAGCAGCTCCGTGCGGTCTGCAGCGCCAGGAGGGCCTGGCGGGGGGAGCGGCCTGGCCGCCCGGGAGGGCGGGCCGCGGTCGTGAACCTAGCCGGCCCGGAACGCGGGGTCAACCGGAATGGGAGGCGACCGGCGGAGAGGCGAGCGCCCGCCTCCCGTCCGCGCCCCCCTGGCGCCCGGCCGGTTGCCGCCTCCCCGGGAGTGTGGTAGTCGCCTCTCGGAGGTGACCCGGTGAACCTGCCCCTCGACGAGCTGCGCGCCCTGTCCCGACTCGCGGGCCTGCAGCTCGACGACCAGCAACTACTCGGCTATCAGGCTGATCTGCAAGGGATTCTGGCCCTGGCGGCGCGCCTCGCGGAGCTGCCCCTGGCGGGGGTGGAGCCTTGCCCCTACCCGCGGCCACTGACCCTGACCCTGCAGCCCGACCGGCCCGGCCCGGGCCTGCCTCGGGAGGTCGTGCTCCGCCTGGCGCCGGCCGTCGCGGGCGAACGGGTCCGCGTGCCCCGGGTCGTGGACGGCGAGGGCTAGATGGCGTCCGCTCGGCCCGGCGACGGCATCGCCACCTTGCTGGCGGCCCAGGAAGGCGGGGCGACCTCGGCCGCGCACCTCGTGGAGGCCTCCCTGCACGCCATCGCGCAGCACGACGGGGAGCTCAACAGCTTCGTCCGGGTCGCGGCCGACGCGGCGCGGGAGCAGGCCGCCCGCGTGGACCGGCGTCGCGCCCAGGGCGAGCCGGTGGGCCCCCTGGCCGGGATCCCCCTGGGCATCAAGGACAACCTCCTGCAGCAGGGGCTGCCGGCCCAGGCCGGCTCCCGGATCCTCGAGGGCTTCGTGGCGCCGGTGGACAGCACCGTCGTCGCCCGGCTGCGAGCCGCGGACGCCGTGCTGGTGGGCAAGACCAACCTCGACGAGTTCGCCATGGGCTCCGGCAGCGAGACCTCGGTGCACGGCCCGGTGCGCAACCCCTGGGACCACCGGCGGGTGGCCGGCGGCTCGAGCGGGGGGTCCGCGGCCGCGGTGGCCGCCGGCCTGGTGACGGCCGCGCTCGGCAGCGACACGGGCGGCTCGGTCCGCCAGCCCGCGGCCTTCTGCGGCCTCGTCGGCCTGAAGCCCACCTACGGCCGGGTCAGCCGCTCGGGGCTGATCGCGTTCGCCTCCTCCCTCGACCAGGTGGGCCCCCTGGCGAGCTGCGTCGAGGACGCGGCCCGGATCCTCCAGGTGATCGGCGGCCCCGACCCCGCGGACGCCACCGCCGCTCCCGAACCCCTGCCCGACCTGCTGGCCGCGTGCCGCCAGGGCCGGGCCGCGGGCCTCCCGGGGATCCGGCTCGGCGTGCCCCGGCAGTTCTTCCCGCCCGGCCTCGACCCCCGGATCGCCGACGGCGTAGGGCAGGCCCTCGACGCGCTCGGCCGCGCGGGCGCGACCCTGGTGGAGCTGGACCTCCCGGCCACGGCCCACGGGGTCGCGGCCTACTACCTGATCGCGCCGGCCGAGGCCGCGGCCAACCTCGCGCGCTTCGACGGCGTGCGCTACGGCCGGCGCGCCGCGGGGGTCGCGGACGTCGCCGAGCTGTACGGCCGCAGCCGGGCCGAGGGCTTCGGTCCCGAGGTGATCCGGCGGCTGCTACTTGGTACCTTCGCCCTATCGGCGGGCTACCAGGAGCGCTACTACCTCCGGGCCCTGCAGACGCGCACCCTGATCCGGGAGGAACTGCAGCAGGCCTTCCGGCAGGTGGACCTGATCGCCGGCCCGACGACTCCCGGGCCACCCTACCTCCTCGGCGAGCTCGCCGCGGACCCCCTGGCGCAGTACCTGCAGGACTGCTTCACCATCCCCGCGAGCCTGGCCGGCCTGCCCGCGCTCAGCCTGCCCTGCGGGGTGACCCCCGAGGGGCTGCCCGTGGGCCTGCAGCTCCTCGCGCCCGCGTTCCAGGAGCAGCGGCTGCTCGCGGGGGCCGCGGCCGCCGAGGCCTGCCTGCCCCCGCCCCGCCGGCTCGGGGGGCCGGCATGACCCCTCCCGCGCCGCGCTTCACGACGGTCATCGGGCTGGAGGTCCACGCCCAGCTCCAGACCACGACCAAGATGTTCTGCCGCTGCCCGACCCAGGGGACCGGAGGGCCCAACGGGCGCGTCTGCCCGGTCTGCCTCGGCCTGCCCGGGGCCTTGCCCGTGCCCAACCAGGAGGCGGTGCGCCTGGGGGTGCGCGCGGCCCTGGCCCTGGGCTGCCAGGTCCAGCCTTCCAGCCAGTTCGCACGCAAGAGCTACTTCTACCCGGACCTCCCCAAGGGCTACCAGATCAGCCAGCACGACCGGCCCCTCGCCTGGGGCGGGGAGCTCGTCCTCCCGGGGAGCGGGGCCGAGCCCCGCCGGATCCCCCTGCTCCGGCTGCACCTGGAAGAGGACGCGGGCCGCTCCCAGCACGTCTCCCCCCCCGGTGAGCCGCCCGCGACCCTGCTGGATTTCGACCGCTGCGGGATCCCGCTGGTCGAGATCGTCACCCGGCCGGCCCTCGGCTCGCCCCAGGAGGCCAGCGACGCGCTCAAGGAGCTGCGGACCCTCCTGCGGACCCTCGGGGTGTGCGACGGCAACCTCGAGAATGGGTCCTTCCGCTGCGACGCCAACCTCTCCCTGCGCCCGGCCGACGACCCGACCCTCGGGACCCGGGTCGAGATCAAGAACCTCAACTCCTTCCGGCACCTCCGCCTCGCGCTGGAAGAGGAGACCGCCCGCCAGACCGAGCTCCTCGCGCAGGGGCGGCCGGTCGCGCCGGAGACGCGGCAGTTCGACCCGTCGAGCGGCCGGACGCTGGTGCTGCGCAACAAGGAAGAATCCAAGGATTACAGGTACTTCCCCGACCCGGACCTGCCGGAGCTGGTGCTCGCCGAGGACTGGCTGCACGCGCAGCGGGCCGCCTTGCCGGAGCTCCCCGCCGCCCGCCGGGCCCGCTTCGTCCGGGAGCACGGGCTGTCGGACTACGAGGCCGGCGTGCTCGTGACGGAGCGGGCGGTGGCCGACCACTACGAGGCCCTGCTGGAGGCGGGCGCCCGGTCCCGGCCCGCGGCCTCCTGGGTCCTCAACGAGGTGCTGCGGGTCTGGGACGGCAGCGGGGACGGCCCGCCGCCGGTGCCGCCGGCCGCGCTGGCGGAGCTGCTGGCCCTGCTCGGGGCCGGGGCGATCACCGGCACGGTGGCCAAGCAGGTCTGGGAGGAGCTGCGGCAGCACGGGGGGGAGCCCGCGGCCCTCGTGACCCGGCTCGGGCTGGGCACCACGACGGACCTCGACCCGACGGTCCGCCGGGTGCTCGCGGCCCACCCCGCGCAGGTCGCCCAGTACCGGGCGGGCAAGGCCGCCCTGCTGGGCTTCTTCATCGGCCAGGCCATGCGCGAGCTGCGCGGTCGGGCCGACGCCACGGAGCTCGGGCGGCGGTTCGCCGCCCTGCTGGAGGGAGAGGATGAGCCGACTGGTGGGTGAGCAAGGTGCCGGGTTCGAGCCCCTGGCCTGGGAGGAGGAGGGCCGGCTGCGGATCCTCGACCAGCGCCAGCTCCCGACGGAGACCGTCGACCTGGTGTGCCAGACCGTCGAGGAGGTCGCGACCGCCATCCGCACCCTCGCGGTGCGAGGCGCGCCGCTCATCGGCGTGGCCGCGGCCTATGGGCTGGCCCTGGCCGCCCGGCGGATCGCAGGCGTGGCGACCGAGACGGTCTGCGGTGCGGAGCCGACGCCCCGGCTCATCGAGCTGGAGCGGGACGCCGCCCTGCTGCGCGCCACCCGGCCGACCGCGGTCAACCTGTTCTGGGCCATCGACCGGATGACCGCCCGCGCCCGGCTGCTGCAGCCCCTCCCCGACCGGGAGTGGGCCGCGGCCCTGCTCGGCGAGGCGGTGGCCATCCACGAGGAGGACCGGGAGGCCTGCCGGCGGCTGGGCGAGCACGGCGCCCTCCTGATCCCCCCCGGGGCCCGCATCCTCACCCACTGCAACACCGGCCGGCTCGCCACCGGCGGCATCGGCACCGCGGCCGGCGTGATCCGCACCGCATTCGCCCGCGACCCGACGATCCGGGTGTACGCGGACGAGACCCGCCCCCTGCTCCAGGGCGCGCGGCTCACCGCCTGGGAGCTCGCCCAGGACGGCGTCCCCGTGACCCTGCTCACGGACGGCATGGCCGCCTTCTTGATGGCCCAGGGCCAGGTCGACCTCGCCATCGTCGGTGCGGACCGGATCACCGCCAACGGCGACGTCGCCAACAAGGTGGGCACCTACGGCGTGGCGGTGCTCGCCCGGCACCACGGGATCCCCTGCTACGTCGCCGCGCCCGTCTCCACCTTCGACCTGGAGCTGGCCACGGGCGCGGCGATCCCCATCGAGGAGCGCTCCCCCGACGAGGTCCGGACCCTGGGCGGCCGGCTCGTCGCCCCCCCCGCGGTGGCGGTCTACAACCCCGCGTTCGACGTCACGCCGGCGGCCCGGGTCAGCGCGATCGTCTGCGAACGCGGCGTCGCGCGGGCGCCCGACGAGGAGAGCCTGGCCCGGCTGCAGCGCGGCTGAGCCGTCAGACCTCGAGCCGGCCTTCGGTGCGGACGTCGAACAGGTGCAGGTGGACGAGGGGGAGGCGCAGGGTGATCGCGGTCTCGGGCTTGAGGCCGCTGCCGCCCGGGAGGCTGGCGACGATCTCCCGGCCGCCGGACTGCAGGTAGACGATGTCCTCGGAGCCCATCTGCTCCACGACCTCGACCTTGCCCGAGAGGGTGCCGTAGCCGGGCCCGGCGTTGTCGGGCCCCGGGAGCTCGAGCTGCTGCGGCCGCACCCCGAGGAGCACCTGCTGCTGGGGGGCCGCGGTGCCGATCCCCAGGGCCCGCTGCCAGGCCGCGTCCAGTGGCACCTCCAGGCCCTCGGTCCGGAGCTGCTCCCCCGCCACCGTGACCGTGATGAAGTTCATGGGCGGCGAGCCGATGAAGCCGGCCACGAACTTGTTCACCGGCTTCTGGTAGACCTCGGTGGGGCCGCCCACCTGCTGGATCACCCCGTCGCTCATCACCACGATGCGTGACGCGAGGGTCATGGCCTCGACCTGATCGTGGGTGACGTAGACGATGGTGGTCTGCAGGCGCCGGTGCAGCCGGGAGAGCTCCACCCGCATCTGCCCGCGGAGCTTGGCGTCGAGGTTGGAGAGGGGCTCGTCGAAGAGGAAGACCTTGGGCTCCCGCACGATGGCCCGACCCATGGCGACCCGCTGCCGCTGGCCGCCGGAGAGCTGCTTGGGCTTGCGGTCGAGGTACTGCTCGATGCCCAGGATCGCGGCCGCCTCCCGCACCCGCCGGTCGATCTCGGCCTTGGGCATGCCCCGCAGCTTCAGCCCGAAGGCGAGGTTGTCGTAGACGTTCATGTGGGGGTACAGGGCGTAGGACTGGAACACCATCGCGATGTCCCGCTCCTTGGGCGGCAGGTCGTTGACCCGCTTCTCCCCGATGAACAGGTCACCCTCGCTGATCTCCTCCAGCCCGGCGATCATCCGCAAGGTGGTGGACTTGCCGCAGCCGGAAGGGCCGACGAGCACGACGAACTCCCGGTCGGGGATCACCAGGTTGGCGTCCTTGACGACCGCCACTTCACCGTAACGCTTCCAGACCCCTTTCAGGACGACCTCGGACATGGCTCACTTCCTTCCGCAAGAGTACCGGCCGCCCGCGCGACCGCGCCGGTCAGGGTCGGCCGGCGACATACCAGCTCACGCTCCGCGGCGGCACGGCCAGCCGCAACCGCCCCTCCTGGCGGGGCAGGTCCGCCCCGTCCCAGGCCGACCGCAGGGGCTCGCTGCGCGTCAGCTCCCCCGGGAGGGCGACGTCCAGGAGCTGCTCCCCGGCCTCCCGGTTGACCACCACCAGGGCCAGGTCCGCGACCGTCGGCCCCGGGGTCGCGGGGAGCACCCGCAAGAAGGCCAGCAGCCCGCCCTGGCCGGCCAGGGGCACGAAGCGACCCCGGGACAGCGCCGGATGCGCCCGACGAGCGGCCAGCAGCGCGCGCAACCTCCCCGACTCGCCTGCCGGGAGGCGGGCACAGTAGACCCCAGGAACCCCCGCCAATGCAAGCCGAAGTGCACGCACCAGCCGCCCGTCCCCGTCATCGGCCGGCGGGAGCGGGCCCTGGTCGCAGCCGGCGGCCCCCGCCGCCGCCGCGGACGCGTGCCAGGTCACCAGGACCGCCAGCAGGTCCTCGGCCGGCCGGGCACCGGCGAAGAAGCCCGAGAGCGGCGCGGCCAGCGCGTCCGCGGCCGGGCAGGGCGGCAGGGGCTCCAGCGCCGCCGCCGCCTGGCCGGTGCGCTCGTCGAGCAGGCTCGCCGGAGGCCCCCCGAGGCAGCGGAGGTCGTCCGCCGGGAGCCGCGGCCCGACGGACACCCACGTCGCGAGGGCCCCCCCCGGCGGAACGTCAGTACCAAGGTCCCAGCCACCGGGCCACCACCAGCTCCCCGGCGGCTCGGCCGCCCTGGCCCGGGGACCGGGCGCGCGCAGCCCGAGCCCTCGGGCCTCCAGAGAGGAACCCACGCCGTCCGCCGGCGCCAGGGCGGTCGCCAGCAGCCGGTGGGTGCCGGGGGACACCCCGGCGACCCGGCAGCGTCGCCGGACGAGGTGCGCGGCCGCGGCGTCCGGCGCGGCCGCGGGGGCACAGCCCAGCAGGGGCTGCCCGTCGAGGAAGAGCTGCACCGGCCCCACCCCGTCTTGGACCAGGTCGAGCTCCAGGGTGTCCTCCGTGACCTGGACCGGCGTCAGGTGGAGGAGCTGGACCGGCGGGGGGGACGTGGTCGACGGGAGCGGGAGCGGCCGCCCCGCCGCGCAGCCGACGGCGGCCAAGAGCCACGCCCCCACGGTCGCCGCGGCGAGTGGTGCGCGCGACCGGCTCACGATCGCCGCGACCGGACGGGGTCACTCACAGGTGATGGAGCTCATGGACCCCGGGATGCCGTTGGCCCCGTTGGGCGGCTTGTCCGCGAAGACGTCGGCGACCCGCATCCGCTCGCACTCGGGCCGCACGTCGAAGCCGCGGTAGGTCACGTTGAACTCCTCGCCGCGCCAGGTCTCCGCGAAATCGTTGATCGCGCTCAGGTACTTGTACTCGACGTGGAAGCCGCGCATCAGCGGGAAGGTGCCCGACCAGATCTGGTCGTTGGCGGTCCGGTCCCCGCCCTGCCCGTCGTTGCGCAGGGAGATCGTGTTGGGGATCCAGTCGTCGCCGACCATCCCCAGCCGCGGGTGGTTGCCCGCGATGAAGATCATCCCCCGCCCGTTGGGCGGCGGCCGGTGCTCGATCTCGGCGTGGTAGTCCATGGCGATCCGGGTGCCGGAGACGTCGACCTCGAAGGTCACGAAGACCTGGTTGGTGACGTCCTCGAAGACCATCTGGGTGTTCTTGTTCGGCGCGATGTCCCCGGCGCTCCCGGGGTTCTCGACGAGCACGATGAACTCGAGGGGATCGGCCGGGCCCGCGATCCCCAGGTCCGCGAAGGGCAGCCGGAACTCGACCAGCGCGGAGGCCCGCCGGGGCCCGCCCACCGTGACGCCATGACCGCCCGCGGCGGTCCAGCCGCCCTGACCGTTGGCCTTGGCGAAGGAGAGGCTCGCGCTCGCGCCGGCGAAGTCGAGCTTGGCCCGCCGGGCCGCGCCCGCGCCCAGCCAGGACACGGTGCCATTCTCGAAGGTGACGCTGTTGGCCGGATCCTGGACGAAGGTACCGGTTCCGGCGTCGGTGACGTGCTTCTGGCTCGTCAGCACGGAGATCGACATCCCCGAGCCGAGCTTCGTGGTCAAATCGGCGATCTTGGTCTCGACCGCGACGTAGAAGGCCTGGGCGTCGTAGCCGTACATCACCCGCTTGATCACGTCGGCCGGGTTGAACGCGACCCCGCTGTCGTCGTCGTAGAACAGGCCCCCCTCCTCGGTCCACTCGCTCTCGTTGGGCGTGAAGCCGCCGTCGAGGACCGGCGAGGGCTCGAAGGGGCCGCGCAGGCCCTCGGCCGGCTTCTGCACGCAGGGGGGCGGCTCGCTCCAGGACAGGGCCGGCAGCCCCATGAGCTCCCGGGCCTCGTTCATCGCCTCGTACATGCCGATGATGTGGGCCCGGAAGGCCAGATCGAAGGGGGTGTCGTCGTTCCCCGGGGTCTCCATGTCCCCGCCGAACCACCAGAACCAGTCGCTGCCCTCGGCCGCGAGGACCTCGTCCCAGGCTCGCCAGGCCGCGCGCACCAGGGGATCGGCCCCCGGGCCCGGCGCATCGGCCAGGGGGTTGGGGCGGGGCACCTGGGAGCTGCCCAGGGTCGTCCGGGCCTGCGCCAGCACGTTCCAGCAGAGGTTCTCCTCGGCCTCGCCGATCCAGACGGCGAAGTTGCCGCCGATCCAGGAGCCCGCGGCCAGCCCCTCGATCTCGTCCTGGTCGTGGATCGGGTGCGGCGGGATCTGCCGGGACGGGTTGCCGTCGATGTACTCGGCCGGCGTCACCGTGAGGATCTCGCCCACCGCGGCGCTCGCCTCGAGCTTGGAGTACAGGGCGTCGAAGAAGGCCTTGCCCTCGTGCTCCTTGTAGCTCTCCCAGGCGTTCTCGCCGTCGAGGATGACGACCACGTTGCGGTCCTTGGCGCCGAAGCGGGGGGCCTGGGCGAGGACGTCCCCGAGGAACTCCCGGGCCGCGTCCTCCCCGCTGTAGTTCTGGAACTGGAAGCCGATCTTGTCGGAGAGGACGTTGTCCCGGAAGAAGATCAGCATCTCGTCGTCGCGGCTGCCGCCGTCGCCCGCGACCCGATCGGAGTCGATGCGGTAGGGGACGTAGCTCGGCGAGTTCTCGCGGCTCTTCCAGAGGACGTCCTGGCCCGTGGCGATGTAGTCGATGCCGTTGGCGACGAAGGCGGGGATCACCTCCTCGGCCACCGAGCCCTCGCCCGGCCACATCCCCCGGGGCTTCTCCCCGAACAGCCGCTCGTAGTAGCGCACGGACCGGGCGACGTGGTCCGACGCGTCCTCGGGGAACTGGAAGCGCTGATCCGGGAGCCGGTCCGCGCCGTGGACCATGTCCATCTGCTGGGCCGCCAGGTCCGTGTCGTAGATCAGGGGCAGGATCGGGTGGTAGTAAGGGGTGGTGAGGAGCTCGATCTGCCCCCGCTGGGTGGTCGGCGAGTAGCGCAGCTTGCGGTGGATGGGCAGCACCGCCCGCATGATCTTGTAGTTCTCGACCACCAGCCGCCGGGCCAGGGCCTCGCTCAGGGGCACCTTCAGGTAGAACCGACCGTCGGGCTCCTGGCGCAGCACGTCCCGCAGGTCGACGTAGTTGTACTCGTCGGGGATCGCGGGGTCGTGGGGGAGCTGCACCCGGCCGCGCAGGAAATCGGGGTCGAACCAGGCGAGCTCGAAGAAGACCTTCAGGCCGAGGAGCTGCTCCTGGGAGTACAGGGAGCGGTTGGCATCCCGCAACGTCTCGTATTCCGGGAAGTATTTCATGATCCGCGGCGAGGTGGAGACCGTGCACCAGCCCCCCTTGTAGAAGAGGTTGCGCTGGGCCTCGGTCAGGGCGGCCGAGCCGTTGGGGGTCTCCTCGAGCAAGAGGTCGATCCAGGGGTCGGTCTTGCCCTTCCAGCGGGCGAGGAAGCCCTCCACGTCGATGGTGTTCGTCTCGTGATCGATGAACGGGCCGAGCCGCTCGATGTACAGCTCGAGCTGGAACAGCAGGCCTGGCGTCAAGTTGATGGCCACGTGGACGTTGGGATAATTCTCGAGCATCGAGGCCATGTCATAGTAGTCTTTGGTCGAATGCTTGCGGACCCAGGGACTCATCATCTGGTCACCGGTCGGATCGTAGTAGTTAGGCTGGTGCTGGTGCCAGATCATGGTCAGGTAGACGGCCCGGGTGACCTTGGATTGCCGGGCGGAGTTGTCGAGCAGGTTGCCGCAGACGTCGAGTACGTTGGAGGCTCGAGCGGTGTAGGTGACGTCCCCGTTGATCCGAGCGGCCGGGTCCAAGGTCAGGCGGACCCACTCCCCGTCGACCGTCGCCTCGAAGACCGCGATCTCCGAGTTGTCGTTCCCGGTGATCGTGTAGTTGAGCATGTTCCCGCCGCTCTCCGGCAGGATCGGCTCGTTGAAGTGCAGGGCGACCGACTTGCCGTCGGGCGAGAACGCGTTGAGCAGCTTCGGGCCGGTGAGGTCCGCGAGGCACGGATCCACCGCGCCCTCGCCTTCACCCCCCTCGCCCTCGCCCTCGAACCCCTCGCCCTCCCCCTCGGTGCCGCCCTCACCCTCCCCCTCGGAACCGCCCTCGCCCTCCCCCTCGGTGCCGCCCTCACCCTCCCCCTCGGTGCCGCCCTCACCCTCCCCTTCGGAACCCCCCTCGCCCTCCCCTTCGGCCCCCCCCTCGCCCTCGGCCCCCTCGCCCTCGGCCCCCTCGCCCTCGCCCTCGCCCTCGCCGCCGCGTCGGGCCTCCTCGTCGTCGC